>DGWL01000066.1:0-19588 GCA_002396125.1 Porphyromonadaceae bacterium UBA4259 | reverse complement strand
TGCGCTTGTCGGTGCGCAAGTCCATAATGCCCAAGATATCGCGCAGGATGTAATCGCTTGAAACCTTAACGTCGAGCACGCCAATGGGGTCGTTGTCGTCGTAGGTTCCCTCCTTGGCAGTGAGCGAATACCACTTACCCTCGAGGTAGAGCGAGAAGTTGTGGAGCTTTGCTGGACGATATTCCTGGTCGCCCTTGCACTCAATGGTGAAGTGCTCACCCACCTTCTCAAGGAATTGCTCGGGAGTGAGGCCATTGAGGTCCTTAACCACACGGTTGTAGTCCATCACCTTGAGGTGATTCTCGGGGAAGCAAACTGCCAGCAGGTAGTTATACTCTTCCTTGCCGGTGTGATTGGGGTCGGCTTGCGCCTTCTCCTCACCAATGTGAGCAGCTGCAGCAGTGCGGTGATGACCGTCGGCAATATAGAGGTAAGGAATCTTAGCGAACTCCTCGGTGATGCGCTGGATAAGAGCATCGTCGGTGATGCACCAGAATGTGTGACCGATGCCGTCCTCGCTCACGAAGTCATACTCGGGAGTGGTCTTAGCCACCTGAGCGATAATTTGCTCCAGAGGCTCGTTGGTTGGGAAAGAGAGGAACACAGGCTCCACATTGGCGTTGTTGACGCGAATGTGCTTCATGCGGTCTTCTTCCTTCTCGCGACGAGTGAGCTCATGCTTCTTGATGCGACCTTCGATATAGTCCATGTAGTTGGCTGCAACCACGATACCATACTGAGTACGGCCGTCCATCGTTTGAGCATAGATGTAGTACATCTCCTTGGTGTCCTGAACAAGCCATCCGTTGGCCTGGAACTTCTTGAAGTTCTCCACAGCCTTGTCATAGACTTGAGGATCATGCTCGGTGGTGCCGTCGTTGAAGTCGATTTCAGGCTTGATGATGTGATAGAGCGACATTTCGTTATCGCCCGCCTCTGCCCTAGCCTCCTCGCTTGAGAGGACGTCGTAAGGTTTAGAAGCCACTTTTTGAACTAACTCTTTTGGGGGACGAAGCCCCTTGAAAGGTTTTACATTTGCCATGATGTTTTTTAATTAGTTAATTGTGTAAATAAAGAAAGTTATTTAGTTGTTCTCTTAATTTTATTATTTGAGCTTTTCTCCCGCTTTATGCGCCGAGCACAATCGTTGCAGACGCCATAGACCGTGAGGTTATAGTAGCTTGTTGTGAAGGCGGCAAACTTGCGCGCGTTCATGTAGGCCATGAAGTTGAGATCCTTCACCAACTTGAGCTTGCCGCACTCCTCACACAAGAGGTGAATGTGACTGACATCCTCAAGTTTCTCGTAGCGCGCCGGTCCATTGCCAATGGCGGTAATGCGCCTCAAGATACCCGCCTCCACAAGGAGGTCGACAGTGCTGTAGACTGTTGACTTGCTAACCGGAAAAGCGGCTGTTGCCATAGCTTGCACAAGGTCGTCGACCACAAACTGCTTGGGAAACGCCATTGCCTGTTCCAAAATTCGGTACCGCTCGGGCGTGCGCCGCAGTTTTTTAGCCTTGAGAAACCTGTCTAGCTTCTCAACGGCCGCGTCACAGCTATATTCAACCCCGGTCTTCACAGCAGGCTCTAGAACATCTTCTCGGGATAAACACCCTGACGATGCAACTCGGCAAATTTATCGACCACACCCTGGCGGTCCTCGCTATAGGTAACGCCAAACCACTTGCTGTCGGTTCTAAGCACCTCGACCGTCGACTGGCCACTCTCAACCAGTTCACTCACCACGATGGGGATGAAGAACTCGCTCTTGGGAACGTTGATGCTGTGGTTGAGGAAGTTGATAAACGAGCGCTCACTGTGCTCAAAATAGTCGGGGGTAAATCCCCAAAAGTTCATCGAAACCGGCGTGGTTGGCTCAAGATGCTCCACAATGTCGCCCTCGGTGAAAATAATGTCATGGTTCTCGTCATATCCTATCTTGGTGCGCTCCACCACGCTCTTGAGCAACCCATCCTGAGTCTCGCACACACCGCGCGACACTGTGCCGCTCTCGCTCATGGTATTACCCACGTTGAAGCCAACCATGAAGTAACGGTCGTGGCTCCCTTCAGGAAGCTCACTAAGAGCTTTAGCCAGCACTTCAAAGGAATTGCGGCCGTAGAAGTCGTCGCTATTGATAACAGCAAACGGCTCCTTAATCACATCCTTGCCCATGAGCACAGCATGATTAGTACCCCAGGGCTTAGTGCGGTCGTCGGGGCAAATGAATCCTTGAGGCAGGTCGGTGATTGACTGGAACACAACCTCGGTGGGAATCTTGCTCTCATATTTTGAGAGAATCTTCTCGCGGAATTCCTGCTCAAAATCATGACGAATGACAAACACCACCTTGCCAAAACCACTCTGGATGGCATCGTAGATTGAATAGTCCATGATGGTCTCGCCATGAGGTCCCAGGCCATCGAGCTGCTTGAGGCCACCATAGCGGCTTCCCATGCCAGCTGCAAGTACAAATAAAGTAGGTTTCATATATTTATAGTTCTTTTTTATATTTATAGGAGAGTTCTAAAAATCAGTTTTTTCAGACACGGCGAGCGCCATCACTGATAATCACCTCGTAGATTTTGGGCTCATGGCCATACTCATCGTTAAACTTCTTGCAAGCAGTGGCGATGAAGTTGTCGTAGAGTTCATCCTTTACCAGATTGATTGTGCAGCCTCCGAAGCCACCGCCCATGATGCGCGACCCTGTCACGCCACACTCGCGTGCCACGTCGTTGAGGAAGTCGAGCTCAACACAACTCACCTCGTAGTCCTTGCTCAAGCCATGATGAGTTTCATACATGCACTTGCCCACTGTTTCAAAGTCGCCACGCTCAAGCGCGTCGCACACGTCGAGCACACGTTGCTTCTCGCCAATGACATAGACGGCACGCTTGTAGTCCTCGTCGCTAATCTTGTCGCGTGCAGCCTCAAGCATCTCCATTGATGCATCGCGCAGTGTTTCAACACCCAGCGTTGCAGCCACGCGCTCGCACGACTCACGGCGACGGTTGTAGGGTGAGTCAACGAGCTCATGCTTCACGCGCGAGTCAACAAGCACAAGCTTGTAGCCCTTGGCGGCAAAAGGATAGTATTTATATTCCAGCGAGCGGCAGTCGAGACGCATCAAGTGGTCTTTCTTGCCAAATACCGAAGCGAACTGGTCCATGATGCCGCAGTTAACACCGCAATAGTTATGCTCGGTGCTCTGCCCTATCTTGGCAAGCTCAAACTTGTCGATTTTGTTATCATTGAACATGTCGTTGAGAGCGAAAGCGAAACACGACTCAAGTGCTGCCGATGACGAAAGTCCCGCGCCCAGTGGCACATTGCCGGCAAAGACCGCATCAAAACCCTTCACCGTGCCGCCACGCTTGATGGTTTCGCGACAAACTCCAAAGACGTAGCATGCCCACTGCTCGGCAGGCTTATCCTCTTCATTAAGACCAAACTCGCAATAGCTGTCGAGGTCGGCACTGTAGACACGCACCTTAGAGGTGTTATTTTCTTTAATACCAGCCATGATACACTTGTCGATGGCTCCTGGAAATACGAAGCCGCCGTTATAATCGGTGTGTTCTCCAATGAGGTTAATGCGTCCCGACGAGGCATAAAGCACTGGGTCGGCATTAAAACGTTCTTTAAATAATGAGATTATCTTCTCCTTCATTTTGCAATGATTTTGTAGGTTTATTACAGTATAGTTTTTTGAATGCACGAAGATACAACAATATTTGCAAACAACGGCAATGTTTTGCGAAATTTCAAAAAAATTAAGGAATTAACACCCATTTCACATAGTAAAATCATTTTTATTATTATCTTTGTCAGGCGGCTTGAGCAGTGATGAAAATTACTATAGGCTAACTGTTTATGCTCGCGAGTTTCAATACCCTACCATGGCAGGCAATGACGTGACTGTGCTAGGTTTGACTGGCATGCGCCTGGCACTGCCCGCCGGCAATTTTTAAAAATGTTGTAAATGAAATACTTAAAACTACCCGAGCAACTGCAGCGGAGACTCACTTTCTATCTTGCCATGGAAGAACATGCCGCACAGTTGCTAAAGCGCGACGACAGCATTGATGAGTTATTTTTCACATGGAGGGTGAAACCCACCGTGATTTTCGGTCGTAACCAGCTCATCGACAGCGAAGTGAATGTGAAATATTGCCAAGAGAACGGCATTGACTACTATCGCCGCAAGAGTGGTGGAGGATGCGTGTATGCTGACATGGACAACCTCATGCTGAGCTACATCACCCGCAGCGACGACGTGACCACCACGTTCTCACACTACACCCACTCCATTGTGGAGATGCTCAAGGGGCTGGGACTCAACGCAAGCGACAACAGTCGCAACGACGTGATGGTCGATGACCGCAAAGTGAGCGGCAATGCCTTCTACCACCTGCCGGGGGTGAGCATCGTGCACGGCACCATGCTCTACGACACCTGCATGGAGAACATGCTTCAAGCCATCACACCTTCGGCCACAAAACTTGACTCTAAGGGTGTGAAAAGCGTGCAGAGCCACATCACCACTCTCAACCAGTATCTCACACCCATGACCATCGAGGAGTTTCAAGAACATGTGCTTAACACATTGTGCGATGGCAGTATCGAGCTTGACACCGACGATGTGACCGCCATCGAGGAGATAGAGCGTGGCTACCTCACCCCCGAGTTTATATTGGGCAACAATCCCCGCTGCAACATGGAGCGAAGTGGGCGCATTGAGGGTGTGGGAGAGTTCAGGATACACCTTGAGTTGAACCGCAACATCATTCGCCACATCAACATCGCCGGCGATTTCTTCCTGCTAGGTGACATTGATGCCATCACCAGTCGCCTTCAAGGCATCGCATTCACTCACGAGGATATAACCTCCGCCCTACTCGACCTCGACATCTCGACCATAATCATGAACCTGAGCAACCGGCAACTGGTAAAGTTGTTGCTGTAGTTTAGCTGTAATAGGAACTTAACCTCCAGTGTCAGGGCCGCGATGAGAGAACGCACAAATCACGGCCCTGCCCATTTTTTAGGATTAGCACATGGTTTATCGCATTGATTATCAACCAAAATTCATTCACACAACTCACTTTATACACTATCAAATGTTGTGAAATAGAAAAAAAATACTTATTTTTGCAAAAAATATCGTGTCATTATCAGCAATCTTCAAAATATTCGCGCCTAAAGGTAAGCATCCCAGATATAGACGCGTTATCATTTTTATTTCATGAGAATAATCTTTAAAACTTTCTGACATAATGAAAATTCACAAAAAATTGAGCGTTTTATTGCTATTAGCAGTGTGCATGTGGTCATGTAAAATCGATATGCCCGAGGAAACCGAGACTTCGTATGAAACAATGACTGTGAAAAAATCCAACATTGAGATACCTATAAAATTCAGTGCGAAAATGAAAGGCCAAGCCGACGTTACAATCTCACCACAGGTGAGCGGTCAGTTGATGAAAATCTGCGTGACTGAGGGTCAACAAGTGAAGGCCGGTCAAACTCTCTTTGTAATAGATTCACGCAATGCACAGCACGAGTTGCAGGCGGCTCAAGCCAGTGTGCAATCGGCACAAGCCAACGTTCAGTCGGCTCAGGCCGGATTGCAGTCGGCACAAGCCAACTTGCAGTCGGCACAGGCCAAGGCCAATAGTGCCAAACTGGAGTATGAGAGTAACAAGAACCTCTTTGACAAGAAAATCGTGAGCAACTACACTCTAGAGAATTCACTGAACACTTATAAACAGGCACAGGCTGCTGTGGGGCAGGCCAAGGCTGCTGTAGATCAAGCACGGGCTACAGTTTCACAAGCAAAAGCTACGGTGACACAAGCACAAACAGGCGTTAGCAGCTCCAAAGTAAACCTTGGCTTGTGCACCATCACGTCTCCCGTGTCGGGCATTGTGGGCGAAATCAATGTTCGCGCCGGCGACCAAGTGAATCCCATGACCCAACTCACCATCGTGAGCGGAAACCGACAGATGGAAGCTTGGTTCTCGGTTCCTGAGTCGATTATTGAAGCCGGCGTGAGCGAGGGTTCCAACGCCAGCGAGACCAACAAGTATATTGCCTCGCTTCCCGATGTAACATTCATTATGAAGAACGGCACAGAATATCCTCACAAAGGTCGTGTTTCGAGTGTCACCGGTGTCGTAGATGCCGCAACAGGTTCACTGTCATGCAAGGCCACCTTCGCCAATCCTGAAGGTCTCCTCTACTCGGGCATCCAAGGCACAGTGATGATACCCTACAGCCAAACCAACGTCATGTTAATTCCCCAGGCCGCTGTTGTTCGCCTGCAAGACAAGGCACTGGTTTATAAAGTTAAAGCCGACAGCACAGCCACGGCTGTCACCGTGACGGTTGATGACACAGGCAACGGCAAGGACTTTATCATCACCAGTGGTCTCAACGTGGGTGACCGCATTGTCACCGTGGGTGCAAATAATGTGGAAGAGGGCCAAAAAGTATTATTCCCAACAAAAGCCAAAAAGTAAAAATAACCCATGAAGAATAATATATTCATTAACAAATATGTGATGGCATGCGCGATATCGATTGTCATCACACTTGTGGGCTTGATATGCATGAACACGCTGCCCATTGAGCAGTATCCCGACATCGCACCGCCCACCGTGCGCGTTTCCACATCCTACACCGGCGCCGATGCCAACACCATCATGAAATCGGTGGTACAACCTATTGAGGAGAGCATAAACGGTGTGCCCGGAATGAGCTACATCACCAGCTCGGCATCAGCCACAGGCGAAGTGTCGATTCAGGTGTATTTTAAGCAGGGAATCGATCCCGACCTTGCCGCCGTTAATGTGCAAAATCGCGTGAGCAAGGCCACCGCGCTCTTGCCAGCCGAGGTGACAAAAGTGGGCGTAGAGGTGACAAAGCAGCAAAACAACATCTTGCACATTGGCGCTCTTAAAAGCACCGATGGCAAATATGACACCGATTTTATATCAAACTATATTGACATTAATGTAAAGCCCCGCATCATGCGTATCACGGGTGTGGGCGATGTGATGTCGCTGGGCAACACTTATGCCCTGCGCATCTGGCTCAAGCCCGATGTGATGGCTCAATATGGGCTGGAACCCAACGATGTGTTTGCCGCCATAGGCGGACAAAGTTTCGTTGCCGCAACCGGTTCGCTGGGTGAGCAATCGGAAAACGCCTACCAATATTCAATGGAATATAAGGGCACACTAAAGAGCGTTGAAGAGTTTAACGACATTGTGCTACGCACCAGCGACAGCGGTCACCTGTTGCACCTGAGCGATGTGGCAAAAGTGGAAATAGGAGCCGTGAGCCACAACTTCACTTCTAACATCGACGGCAAGCCGGGAACTATCTACATGGTGTTTCAGGCACCCGGCGCTAATGCCACCGAGGTTAACGCTCGCATCAACACACTCTATGAAGAACTCAAACCGTCGATGCCAGCAGGGTTGGAGTTTGAGATTTTACAGACCAGCGACGACTTCCTTTTTGCCGCTATTCACAACGTGGTTGAAACGCTTGTGATTGCCATCATCCTTGTGATACTTGTGGTGTACTTCTTCTTGCAGAGCTTCAAGGCCACAGTTATTCCATCAATATCGATTATCGTGTCGCTGCTGGGCACGTTTGCCATCGTGTCGATTGCGGGCTTCTCCCTGAACATATTAACGCTCTTTGCGCTCGTGCTTGCCATTGGTACGGTGGTCGACGACGCCATTGTTGTTGTTGAGGCGGTGATGGCGAAGTTTGAGGCCGGTATCACAAGTCCCAAGCAAGCCACCCGCGAAGCTATGAGCGAAGTGTCGGTAGCCGTTATCTCATGTACGCTGGTGTTTATGGCTGTGTTTATTCCTGTAGCCTTCATGCCAGGCACATCGGGCGCGTTCTTCACGCAATTTGGTGTAACACTCGCCACATCGGTTGGCTTATCGTGTGTGTCAGCGTTAACCTTGTGCCCCGCACTGTGTGCTTTAATGATGCGCTACTCCAAAGACGGCAAAGAAAAGAAGAATCTTAACTACTATGTCACTAAGGCCTACACAGCAAGTTATAACGCCATCTTAAAGAAATATAAGAAAAGCGTAGGTGGCTTTATAAAGCGACCCATCGTGTCGTGGTCATTGCTCGCGGCAGCCGCCGTGCTACTGATATTTTTCATGCGCGGCCTGCCATCAGGACTAGTGCCCGAAGAAGATCAGGGCGTGTTCTTTGCCGAGGTGCGCGCACCCGAGGGATGCACCCTGCATGAGACCCAAGAAATTGTAAAGAAAGTAGAACAAAAGGTTAAGAAAATCCCCGAACTCGATAACTATGCGGTTGTGAGTGGCTACGGCATGATGGCCGGACGCTCGGGCAGTTGCTACGCTACACTCATCATCCGCCTGAAGAACTGGGGCGATCGTCCCGGCATGAATCATAATATCATGTTCGTGTATGGTCGTTTTGCAGCCGATTGCAAAGAAATAAAGAATGCCCAGGTGATTCCATTCCAGATGCCACAAGTGCCCGGTTATGGCTCTAATAGCGGTGTAAACCTGGTGCTCGAGGACATGCAGGACCGCCCAATGACAGAGTTTAATGCCGATGCCACAAAGTTCCTTGCCAAGCTCAATGAACGACCTGAGATTATGATGGCAATGTCGGCCTACTCTGAGCGTTTCCCGAAATATCAGGTTGATGTTGACGCCACACAATGTGACCGCTCCGGAATTTCGCCGGCCGACGTGCTCAACACTCTTGGAGCCTATTGCGGAAGCTCTTATGTGGGCAACTTTAACCAGTTTGGCAAGGTGTACCGCATCATCGCCAATGCCTCGCCCGAATACCGCCTCGACCCCTCGTCGCTCAATAACATCTTTGTGCGCGTACAAGGCGGCAAGATGGCTCCCATCTCAGAATTCGTGTCGTTAAAACAAATCGTGGGCTCGGCATCGGTTGAGCATTTCAACCTGTTCCAAAGCATCACGTGTGGTATAATGGCCAACAACGGCTACTCCGAAGGCGACGTTCACAAGGCAATAACCGAGGTGTTCAAGGATGTAATGCCCAGTGGCTACAGCTATGAGTATGGAGGCATGTCGCGCGAGGTCGAGGAAACCTCGGGTTCCAACGCTACTGCACTCATCTACGTTATATGCGTCATTCTCATCTACCTGATTTTGGCTTCACTCTACAACTCCTGGTTCACGCCGTGGGCTGTGCTGCTGAGTGTGCCATTCGGCCTGATGGGCTCGTTTGGTGCAGTGTGGCTCGTGTCGCTGTTACACTTGCCTGGAATGGAAAATAACATCTACCTGCAGACGGGTGTTATCATGCTCATCGGCTTGCTTGCCAAGACAGCAATCCTCATCACCGAGTTTGCCGCCGAGCGCCGTGCTCAGGGCCTCAGCATTCGCGATGCGGCCTTTGCCGCTTGCGAGGAACGCTTGCGCCCCATCCTCATGACTGTTGTCACAATGATAGCGGGTATGATACCACTCATTATTGCCGGTGGCGCGGGAGCCAACGGAAACCGCGTGCTCGCCCTGGGAGTCACCGCAGGTATGGCAGTGGGCACACTTGCCCTGCTCTATGTGGTACCTGCCTTCTTCATCGTGTTCCAGAAACTGCATGAAAGATTTCAAGGCAACACAGCGGCCGAAACAAGTGAACCTATCCCAGAACCTATCGTAGAAGAGAAAAAAAACGAAAAATAAAATGAAGAAATCAACGATAATATTAAGCACATGTGTCTTGTGCCTTGTGGCATCGAGCTGTGGCTCGTTCAAAAGCTTGTATAAAGAATATGAGTCCGACACTCAGATTCCCAACAACGTGATAGGCCTAAGCACTATTAACACCCTTGGCGATAACGCGCCTGCCCCACTCTCGTGGCGCGAGTTCTTTGTCGACCCAAAGTTGCAACAACTCATCGACTCGGCACTGTCGCGCAACACCGACCTCAACTCGGCGCGCATCGCTATTGAGCAGAGTGAGAAATCGCTGGAGATGTCGAAGAAGTCGATTCTGCCATCGCTCTTTTTCTCGCCTTCGGGGTCGATAGCCAACTTTAACAGCATCACGTCGAAGACCTACAATGTGCCACTACAAGCCAACTGGGACATGGGGTCGATAGGGTCCTTCACCAACAAGAAACGTGCCGCACGGGCCGTGTTGCTGCAATCGCAGGCGCGTGAAGAGGCCGTCCGCGCCAATCTCATCTCAACTGTGGCTCAACAATACAGCATGCTTCAGCTGCTCGACCGCCACCTCGACATTCTCACGCAAACCGACAGCTTGTGGGGAAAATCGCTGGAGACACAAAAGGTGCTATGGGAGAATGGCCTGGTGTATTCCACCGCAGTTAACCAGCTTGAAGCGTCGTGCCTGAGTGTGAAGGCACAAATCGTGGATGCCAAGCGCAGCATAAGATTTGTTGAAAACAGCATTTGCCAAATACTGGCCATGCCACCACAGCACATTGAGCGTAGTGCTTGGGGCAGTTATTCAATGCCACAAATCATTAATAACGAAATCTCGGCTCAGATGCTGCAGTATCGCCCCGACATCAAGCTTGCCGACCATGCCATGGAAGAGGCTTACTACAACATGCAGGTGGCACGCTCGGCTTTCTTCCCGGGACTCTCGCTATCGGGCAACCTGGGCTGGACCAACAGTGCCGGTGGCGCCATCATCAACCCGGGCAAGATATTGAGCAGCATCGTTGCCTCAATTGCACAGCCAATCTTTGCCC
Organism: Porphyromonadaceae bacterium UBA4259; assembly: GCA_002396125.1. Taxonomy (GTDB): domain Bacteria; phylum Bacteroidota; class Bacteroidia; order Bacteroidales; family Muribaculaceae; genus Sodaliphilus. Next base: position 8,815 of record DGWL01000066.1, on the reverse strand, counting down.
GTGGCCAGCTCAAGGGCAACCTCAAGATTGCTGAACTCACACAAGAAGACATGCGCAACAAGTGGGTTCAAACCGTTATCGATGCCGGCAACCAGGTGAATGAGGCCCTGTGCGACTGTCAAGCGGCCCGCGACAAGCACAACTTCTATCACCGCCAGGTGGAAGTGCTGCATGATGCCTATCGAGGCACTCACGAACTCATGGACAACGGCAAGGCAAGCTACCTTGAGGTGCTCACAGCACAGGAAACATTGCTCAACGCCCAGCTGGAGGAAGCCTCCAACATGTATGACGGGGCAATAGCACTCATTGAGCTATATATTGCCCTGGGAGGCGCTACACGATAAATAACAAATCCAAGCAACCCTAAATCCCTCGTTGTTTCCAAGCAGAAACATGCGAGGGATTTTTGTCGTTCATTAACCCACAAATCGACTGCCGGTTTAAAGACAGCCCGCTACAGGAGTAAACGTGTACCCACTTGCTAAAAAAATAAATATTTTTTCTGCTTAAATTGTTTTATATCATTTTTATTATGTACTTTTGTAGTGAAAAATAGGCCGGTGATGATTGGCATCACTAAAAGTCTAAACTTTCAAACACTAACTAACTGACTAACAATTTAATAACACTTTATACATCTTAAAACAACTATTATGAGTGAAAACAAATTCACTTGTCTGCACGACAAGCATGTAGCCTTGGGAGCATTGATGAGCCCCTTTGGCGGTTTTGATATGCCCATCCAGTACAAGGGCATCGTTGATGAACACAACGCAGTGCGCAACGCAGTGGGCGTATTTGACGTTTCTCACATGGGCGAGGTTCATGTTACCGGCCCCGAGGCACAAAAGTTTGTCAACTACATCTTCACCAACGATATCACCAAGATGGAAGTGGGCGGCATCCAATATGGCATGATGCTCTACCCCGACGGAGGCACCGTTGACGACCTGCTGGTTTACACCATGGGTGAGAACGATTATTTTCTCGTTATCAATGCCGCCAACATCGACAAGGACGTGGCTTGGATCAACGAGCAGGCTGCACGCTTCGACGTGAAAGTTGAGAACCAAAGCGAGAGCTATGGCCAAATCGCAGTTCAAGGTCCCGATGCCGAGAAGACAATGCTGAGCGTGCTCAAGCTTGACTGCAGCGACCTCACCTTCTACACCTTCAAGTGTGTAGACTACAATGGCGACAACATCATCGTGAGCCGCACCGGCTACACCGGTGAAGACGGCTTTGAGGTTTACGCAAGCCACAAGACCATTCAAGACATGTGGGACATGCTCATTGAGGCAGGTGTTCAGCCTTGCGGACTCGGCTGCCGCGACACTCTGCGCTTTGAGGTGGGTCTTCCCCTCTACGGCGACGAGCTTACTGCCGAGATTTCACCCATCATGGCCGGCTTTGGCTTCTTTGTCAAGCTCGACAAAGAAGACTTCATCGGCAAGGAAGCTTGTGCAAAGCAAAAGGCCGAAGGCGTGGCCAAGAAGCTCGTGGGTCTGGAACTTCACGACAAGGCTATTCCCCGTCACGGCTATGAGGTTTGCAACGAGAACGAAGAGCCCGTGGGCTATGTTACCACAGGTTATCGCGGCATCTCGGTTGACAAGAGCATAGCAGTGGCACTTGTTGATGCGGCTTATGGCAAACTCGGCACCGCTCTCAAGGTTCACATTCGCAAGAAATACTTCGATGCCACCGTTGTCAAGAAGAAATTCCACGACAAGAGCTACAAGAAATAATGCACAATGCTTAATGCATAATTCATAATTAAAACACAGAAATAATCTTTTAATATAATTTTAAAACTATGAGTAAAATTATTGACGGACTCTGCTACAGCGAGTCGCATGAGTATGTAAAAGTTGAGGGAGAATTCGGCTACGTAGGTATTACCGACTATGCTCAGCACGAACTTGGCAACGTTGTTTACGTTGACATGCCCGAGGTTGACGACGAGGTAGAGGCAGGCGAGGACTTTGGCGCCGTTGAGAGCGTAAAGGCCGCCAGCGACCTGGTATCGCCCGTTAGCGGAACTGTTGTTGAGGTTAACGAGGCTCTCGAGGATGAGCCCGGCCTTATCAACAAGGATGCTTTCGAGAACTGGATCATCAAGGTTAAGCTTAGCGATCCCGCCGAGCTCGAGGAGCTCATGGATGCAGCCGCCTACAAAGCTTTCATCAAGGAGTAATCCCCTACCCTATGTTACAAGCCAAGCTGCTGGTCACAAACTTGTGTCACCGGCACTTGGCTTTTTAATAATTAACAATCAAGACTAAATCAAGCTATGACTTATAAATTTTTCCCACACACTCAAGACGACGTTAAGGCGATGCTTGACAAGTGTGGTCTCAAGTCGCTCGACGAGCTTTATAGCGACATCCCCGCAGAGCTTCAGTTCAAGCGCGACTACAACTTGCCACGTGCCATGAGCGAGATAGAGGTGCGCAACTTCTTCAACGACCTGGCTATGGACAACACCACCGTGAAGTGCTTCATGGGCGCCGGCGTCTATGACCACTACACCCCTGCCGTGGTTCAAGACATCGTGAACCGCAGCGAGTTCCTCACCAGCTACACTCCTTACCAAGCCGAAATTTCGCAAGGCACCCTGCAGTACATCTTTGAGTACCAGAGCATGATGGCCGAGCTCACAGGCATGGAAGTGAGCAACGCATCGATGTATGACGGTTGCACCGCCACTGCCGAGGCCATGATGATGGCCGTAGCCAACGCCAAGAAGCGCAACAAGGTGCTCGTGAGCGAGACCGTGAGCCCCTTTGTGACCCGCGTGGTGATGACCTACGCCAAGTTCCATGGCATCGACGTGGAGATGATTGAGGCCAAGGATGGCGTTACCAGCCGTGCCGACTTTGAGGCAAAGGTTGGCGCCAACGACGTAGCCGGCGTGATTGTGGCTTCGCCCAACTTTAACGGAATCCTTGAGGATTACACCGGCTGGGCCGACTACTGCCACGAGCACAAGACTCTGCTCATCATGAACTGCCCCGCCAGTGCACTGAGCGTGATTAAGACTCCTGCCGAGTGGGGTGCCGACATTGCTGTGGGCGACGGTCAAAGCCTGGGTATCCCCATGAACTTTGGCGGTCCCTACGTGGGTTATCTGTGCACCAGCAAGAAGCTCATCCGCAAGATGCCTGGCCGCATCGTTGGTGCCACCACCGATGCCGACGGCAAGCGCGCCTTTGTTCTCACCCTTCAGGCACGCGAACAGCACATCCGCCGCGAGAAAGCCACCAGCAACATCTGCTCCAACCAGAGCCTGATGGCACTCTTTGTAACAGTCTACATGTCGCTGATGGGCAAGCAAGGCTTGCGTGAGGTTAATGAAATTAGCTACAGTAATGCTCACTACCTTGCCGACCAACTTGTGAAGACCGGCAAATTTGAGCTTGAATATCCCGACAAGCCATTCCTCAATGAGTTTGTTGTTAAGAGTTCGCTCAACATCGACGACTTGCTAAGCTGGCTCAATCAGGCCTATGCCGCAGGCATTCCCATCGACGACGACAAGCTGCTCATGTGCGCCACCGAGACCGTGAGCAAGGAGGACATCGACGACCTAATCGACGCTATTAACCAATTTATCGAAGGACAGGAGGACGAGAACAATGAATAATACATTCTATGGCAAACTGATATTCGAGCTCTCGAAGGAGGGCCGCAAGGGCTATAGCCTGCCCGAGAACAAGCTAGCTGAATATAAACTCACCGACCTGCCTGCAGCACTGCAGCGCCAGGAAGCACCCTGCCTTCCCGAGGTTGACGAGATGACCGTTGTGCGCCACTACACCAACATGAGCAACAACAACTTTGGTGTTGACACAGGATTCTACCCATTGGGTTCGTGCACAATGAAATATAACCCCAAGATTAATGAGCAGATGTGTGCCAAGCCAGAGTTCACCGGCCTGCATCCCTTGCAGGACGAGGAGAACGTGCAAGGTGCTCTGGCAGTGTATTACAACCTGCAACAATCGCTTGCCGAGCTCTCGGGCCTGAGCGAGTTCACCCTCAACCCCTATGCCGGCGCTCACGGCGAGCTCACCGGCTTGATGGTGATGCGCAGCTATCATCTTGCCAACGGCAATGAGAACCGCGTGAAGGTGATTATCCCCGATAGCGCCCACGGCACTAATCCCGCCAGTGCCGCAGTGTGTGGCATGGAGGTTGTGGTTGTGAAGAGTCGCCCCGATGGCACTGTCGACGTTGAGGACCTCAAGCCCTTGCTCGACGAGAACATCGCCGGCATGATGATGACCAACCCCAACACACTGGGAATCTTTGAGCACAACATTGCCGAGATTGCAAAACTCGTGCACGAGGCAGGCGGCTTGATGTACTACGACGGCGCCAACCTCAACCCAATGCTGGGCAAGTGCCGCCCTGGTGACCTGGGCTTCGATATCATGCACATCAACCTGCACAAGACTTTCTCCACTCCTCATGGTGGCGGCGGTCCCGGCAGCGGCCCTGTGGGCGTGCGTGAAGGCCTGGAGAAATTCCTTCCCAACCCTCGCGTGAGCCGTGAAGAGATTGCCGACGGCATCTACTGGTATCACATGGACGACTGCGACGACTCGCTGGGTTCAGTGAGCGGATTCCTGGGCAACTTTGGCGTGATAATGCGTGCCTATAGCTACATTCTCACCCTGGGCAAGGATGAGATTAAGAATGTGGGCCCACTGGCAGTTCTTAACGCCAACTACGTTAAGGAATCGCTCAAGGACTACTATGAGCTTCCACTCGACGGCGTGTGCAAGCACGAGTTCGTATTTGATGGCTTGAAAGACAAATCAACAGGTGTCACCACCCTCGACGTGGCTAAGCGCCTGCTCGACTACGGCTTCCATGCTCCCACCATCTACTTCCCGCTCCTGTTCCATGAGGCCATGATGATTGAGCCCCCCGAGAATGAGAGCAAGGAGACCCTCGACGAGTTTATCGAGGTGATGAAGAAGATTGCCATTGAAGCTAAAGAGAACCCCGAACTGGTTAAGACTGCTCCACACAACACACCAGTGCGTCGACTCGACGACACCAAGGCCGCGTTGAAGCAGATTGTAACCTACCGTGAACTTCTTAATGCCGACTTGAACTGATAGTTATGATTTCAACCGACATTATTATAATAGGTGCAGGTCCCGGCGGCTATGAGATGGCTGCCGAGGCCGCTCACCACGGCAAGCAAGTGGTGATTGTGGAGCGCGACCTGCTGGGTGGTACTTGCCTTAACCGCGGTTGCATCCCCACCAAGGCGCTGTGCCGCAATGCCGAGGTAATCAACACCGTGCGCGAGGCTGTGCAGTTTGGCGTTACCACCGGCGAGGTGAGCGTTGACTACAGCGTGGCCTTTGCCCGCAAGGAAGAAGTGGTTAAGCAGCTGCGCGATGGCGTGGCAATGCTCATGGGTGGCGACGGCATCACTGTGGTGAACGGTGAGGCAAAGTTTGTCGATGCCAAGACCATCGAGGTTGCCGGAGAGCAATACACTGCCCCTGCAATCGTTATTGCCACCGGTTCTATTCCACGTGGCCTTCCCATCGAGGGTGCTGAGCTGGCAATGACCAGCGACGACATCCTGGCAATGCAAGAGCTTCCCAAGAGCCTGTGCATCGTGGGAGGAGGCGTTATTGGTATGGAGTTTGCCGGCGTGTTCAGCAGCTTTGGTGTTGAGGTCACTGTGGTCGAGTTCATGAAGGAGATTCTTCCTCCGTTCGACAAGGATATCGCCAAGCGCCTCAAGACAGTGATGAGCAAGCGTGGTGTTAACATCCTCACTCAGGCTGCCGTCAATGGCATTCACCAGACCGATGGCGGGCTTGAGATAACCTTCGACCACAAGGGCAAGGCCAAGAGCATCGTTGCCGAGCGCGTACTCATGTCGGTAGGCCGCCAGGCCGTTCTCCCCGGGGGACTTGAGGCAGCAGGTGTTGAGACCAGCCGCCGCGGCATCGAGGTGGACGACAACATGATGACCAATGTGCCAGGCATCTACGCCATTGGCGACGTGAATGGCCGTTGCATGCTGGCTCATGCCGCAAGTGCTCAGGGCAGTGTGGCTTTAGCTCACATTCTGGGCGAGAAGAGCAACATTAAGCTCAACATTGTGCCCAGCGCAGTGTTCACCACTCCCGAGCTCGCGATGGTGGGCTTGACCGAGCAGCAGTGTGAAGATCAAGGCATCGAGGTTGTGACTGCCAAGTCGTTCTTCCGCAGTAACGGCAAGGCGGTGGCAATGGGCGAGACCGACGGAATGGTGAAACTCATCGTCAGCAGCGAGGATCTCACCATCGTGGGATGCCACATCTGTGGCCCGCATGCTGCCGACCTGATTCAAGAGGCAGTAACCGCCATGAACGCCAACATGCCTGTCAATCGCATGGCACAAGCCATCCACGGCCACCCCACCCTTAGCGAGGTGGTTATGGCCGCTGCCAAGCAGTTCTGACAATAGGTTACACCCTTATAACATAAAATGTCCTCAAGGATTAAAATCTTTGAGGACATTTTTTCATTATCTTATTAAATCTTTATCTTATTACCATTCATCGCCACGGCACGCACAATAGTTCTCATTTATTTAATATCTCAGGGAGAAGAAGACGAAACCTTCGGTATCTAAATCAATAATGGCACGTACATTAAGTTGCGGTGCGTCACGGATAATCAGAGTCTTCAAATGTTTGTCAAAATCGTCAAAACCGTCTGACCAGATGTTTTTTTCTGTTAGATTTATGAATACCAAACGATGCCCATTGTGTTTGAACCCCAAATATTGCCTAGCATAACTGCTAAGGTCCAAAGCAGGATTCCCATAAATTGAGACATTATTTTTACGCTTATCAATCTCGCGGTTAAGGAGATATTTCGCTCTGCAAATTTCTATATTTTTGAGTTTATAATAGTCTCCTTTTAAAATATCAATATGCTGCTGTGCAATCAGGAACTCACTCTCAGGCAACACAAAATCAAGGGAATCCATTCGAATAATACCAATAACATTAAAAGAGCTTGTTAAATAATCAGGAGCATTCTCATCTGTTTCAAGAACTACTTTCATTGGTTGTCGGCTATCGGCAACAATGTCTTGTGGCTTAAGTCCAGGGCACGACACAGTGAGAACGGTGCCATCGGTAACGCTAATGCTGAACTTGCCATCAAAATCAGAGGCAGTGCCGTTTTTTGTGCCTTTAGCACAAATATGCGCTCCAATAACTGGCTCTCCATCTTCGGCACTAAGCACTTGTCCAGTAATGACATTTCTATCAAGTCTGACAATAAAATAGTTTCCCTCAATTTGCCCTTGCACAGATTTGCAAGCTGGATGCTCCACCCTAAGCGAATGGTCATTCTCTTCAATCTGATTGATAGTGAAACACCCAATGGAGTTGGTTATATCAGTTTTTCCCGACGGAAGCACCGTTACAATAGCACCAGACAAGGGTTTGCCCTTATCATCATTAACATTGCCAAAAGCATCAGGCACATTATAACCGCATGCCCAACCACATAAAATCGATGGAGGTAATAGCGAGATTTGCATTGGCTGCCCATCAACCGCTACCACGGCTTTTTCATAGTGCCTGTCCGTCACAACAAGAGAGTCAGACTGCTTAGCACAAATGCTAAATCGCCCATCAGCATCAGTCATAATGCTAGTTTTAGTACCCTTAATTGAGACAATTGCCCCTTTCACAGGTTTATTATCAGAGGCATCAACCACAACTCCAGTAACTGTCTTGGGCGATGAAGCATCCTGACTTGCTGACTGCGCCCCCACAGTGAAGCCCGTAGCACAAACCATCAGCAGCAATATAACCCATATTTGATATTTTCTTGCCATAATTCAATCTTTCTCAAACTCACAAGTGAGTAGATGCCAATTTTGCACATCACTCAGCCACCTGAAAGAATCTGTTTCAGACGTTAATTCTGAAGTGCCTTTTGATTTATCCTCAGTAGAATAATATAAGTTAAAGCGATATTTCCCAGGAGTAATCTTTATTCCGAAACTTCCCACCCATGCCATCTTCTCTGCGTTGGGGTATAATGGTGGTACTGAGTTACAGTCTAAATCTATCACACCCCCTTTGGCTCCTACATATTCTCCATCACACCACATGGAAAGTGTTCCCCATAAAAATCCTGGCAGATATTCTCCATATATTGTGTCTTGACTCTCATTTTTGACGACAAAAAGTGGTCCTTGAATCTCTCCGTTCTCACCTGTGCAATAACGAAGATATTTTATCTTAACTAATGGAGAAGGATTGGAGTACTTGATTATCATGAACTGCCCAGATGTTATGGAATCTTTACTATCCCAGACATACCAGTTTTTAGGTGATTTTTGGAAATGTAGTATTGTTTCTATCTTGTATTCCTCATTTGTAAGTATGAAAGTTCTTTCTAAAGAATCTCGTCCTGATGTGTTAGAGGAGAAGATTGCAGTTATTCGATATTCGCCTAGTTGATTCAAATTATAATCCTTTTTAATTTGTCTAGTTGTATCATCAATAAGAACGACCGTATTTCCGTCAGGAAGAAGCATTCTCAATGTCCCATGCACTGTTGATTGAATGTCCTCAACAGAATAGTCAATTTGCATATTACATTGTGCTGCAGCGCTTGCAGAAAATGCAATTAATATTATGAATAACAATGGAATCTTTTTCATTTTTTCTTCTTTAAGTTGTGGAACAATGCATGTACTAATTATTATCTGGCAGCTTGAAAATTACTGGTAATATGTACCATACGTTCACAGGTTCGCCCACATTGT
>DGWL01000093.1 GCA_002396125.1 Porphyromonadaceae bacterium UBA4259 | reverse complement strand
TAAAAAATCCCAGGCGAATTAGTTGCAATTAGTGAAATTAGTGTGCCCTGAAGTTGGAAAGGTTGCCGCCCGGTGGGCGGAAATTGAGGGAGGTTCTCTGATCGCACACCGTGCCTACGGCACGACTTATGCTGCTCACTCCCTCGAGCTAAAGGTTGAAGCTCAGCAAGCTTCGCTAAAATTATTTTTAAAAATTAATTTTAAGCGCACTTCAGTGCGCGTTATAATTTCTCGCGCCAGCGAGCCGAGTTAGTTGAAATTAGCGAAATTAGTGTGCGGCCCGTCTGTGATTGAGCTTGAACTCAATGTGGTTTAGCTTGTGCAAGATATAGATTGTAATCGCCTCAATTGCATAGGCAATGAGATAACTGTACCAGATGGCTTGCGGAGCAGTGCGTGCAACTACCCACAGCACGGGAATCACTGTGAGCGACAATGCCAGTGAGATGAACAGCGCCATGCGGTGGTGGCTGTAGAGCTTGTAGACAATCATCAGCACATAGATGTAGCAGAATGGGATGAAGCTAAGGGCAAAGACGCGCAGGGCATGATTGCTCTGCTCGAGCATCGCTGGGTCTTTGCCGCCAAAGAGGCGCGCTATGCCCTCGGGGTAAATCCACACCACGAGGCAGGTGACTACCATTGCCGCGGTAATGAAGCGGAATCCCTTGTTGATAACGGCTTTGAGTCCATCCTCGTCGCTCTTGCCCACCTGAATGGCGCCGAGCGACTGGAGAGTTTGACATGTTCCCGAGAGGAAAAGGTTGTAGACCTGCAGCAGGTTCATGCACAAAGCAAAGACGAAGATGCCTGTGCGGCCCGTGGTGGAGAGCACGATTGTGTTGGCGCTGAGCAAGAGCAGCGTGAGGCAGATGCTTGCCAGGGCCAGTGGCGCCCCCTGTGATACGATGCGCTTCCAGGAGCCCAGCAGGTTGCCGCCGCCAAACTGCAGCTTGAGCCTGCGGTTCTCGGGCTTAAGCCAGTGGGTGAGCAGGATTGCTATTCCCACAAGATGACCCACCACAGTCGCCGCGCTGGAGCCGGTGATTCCCCAATCAAAAACCTGGATAAACACAATGTCGAGCAACAGGTTGAGAGCATTGTCCACTATCACCGCCAGCGACACCAGCTTGGGGCTGCCGTTCACTCCCACCATTGTTGAGAGTCCCCACATGGCTATGAAAGCGGGATTGCCAATGAGAAGCACCTGCATGTAGTCCTCGGCCAGTGGCAGGATGTGCTCATTGCTGCACAGCATGCGTGCCACCTCATCAGGGAAGATGAGCCCGCCAAAGATGGTGAGCAGCAAGCCGATGCCCGTGCTTAGCGTGAGAGCGCGAGTGAAAAAACAACGCGCTTTGGCAATGTCATTCTTGCCCAGGGCGTAGGCCACAAGCATGCCGGCACCGGCGTTGATGAGCAGGTGCAGGGTGAAGATGAACTGGTTGATAGGTTTCGACAGGTTGATGGCACTCACGCCGTCGGCACTGATAAGGTTGCCCACGATGATGCCGTCGACCACATTTCCCAGGCACCCCGAGAGGGCCACCAGTATGTAAGCCCACAGGTAGTTATAGAATTGCTGGTGTATGCTTTTATCATTCATGATTAAAATTATTCTCTAAAAACAGTCTCAAAGACTACAAATGTAGAATAATTCCAAAAATTATACAAATCCTGTAAATGAAATTCTATAATTATAATAAAAAGGAAATGTTCACTTGTGATATTAAAAAAAAATAATCTATATTTGCGTCGGTGGAAACATCGATTTCCGGAAAATGAAACAAAAAAGATTCTTATTCCTGTTCAGGTAAAGTAGTCAACACTACAAAACAAGAAGACTATGAGAAAATTTCTATATCTCCTGTTGGCAAGCTTTGGACTTGCAAGCTGCGGCAGTTATCACGTGCCGCCCTTTGGCACTTCGGGCAATTGGGACTTGGTGGGCAACATGGTGATAAGCAGCAATCTGGCAGTCAACTTTGGCGGCAATGGCATCCTGGCCAACGCCGGCAACGGTGAATATGACCTGCACTTTATCACCAGCCAAGAGGACTTTGATGCCTACGACCCGAAATGTGCCAAGTATTTTACCGATGTCCTCAAGCAGATTCCCTTAAAAATAGATTCAGTAGAGGCAATTCTTGCCGATCAATACTTGATTTTATCGACCAGTGCCACTAGCGCGTGGGAGCCCGACTATGTGCGCCGTGCCGATGGCGCAATCCTCACCGTCCAGGCCAACCCTGTTCAGAGCCTCAGGCAGCCACATGATGAATTGTGGCGCAACCTCATCATCAACAAGTCGAAACACCAAATCATTGTCGTTGACCGGCTGATAAGGAATAACCGGCACTATGCCATTGTGTATGTGCTGCAGAGCGAGAGCAAGAGCTCGCTACTGGTGCGTAACATTCAATTCGACATAACCTGTGAGTGCAACATTCAGTCCACAGGAACCATGCTTGAATCGCTCATGGACAAGTCGATTGACGCCCAGATGACCGAGGTTCAAGTCATGAGTTATGACGATTACATCATGCGCGCCGACTCATGCTTCATGCGAGGAGACTATGTGGGTGCCAGTAACGCGTTTGGAAACGCCTTCGGGATGAAGACTAAGATTCAGGGCACACATCTCTACAACGGCGCCTGTGCGGCTGCAATGGCAGGACTCAGCGATGTTGCTTTCGAGCGATTGAACATGAGGCTCGGCAGCGACAGCAACTGGTGGGTCGACGACCCCAACGGCGACAGCGACCTTGAAAACCTGCACAGCGACGTGAGGTGGAAAACCTATTGCGACACCATTATTGCCAGGCGCGACCGCGCCCAGGCCGCGTTCGACATGCCCTTGCGTCGCAGGCTGCAAGAGATTGGGCGCAGCGACCAGGATGTGCGTCATGAGTTCCTCGCCGCCTACAATGCCCACCCTCGCAACCAGGCACTTGTTGATTCACTTATAGCCCAAATGCAGCGTGTCGACAGCATAAACCTGTGTGCCATTAGCGAAATTCTCGACACGCGAGGTTTTGTGGGGCGCGACAAGTTGGGCGACGCGTCGGCTGTCTATTGGCTTGTAATCCAGCACGCGCCTGTTGAGATGCAGAAAAAATATTTCCCTCTCTTTGTCGACGCTATGGAGCGTGGCGACTTGGCGCGCTCGCAGGTGGCTATGATGGACGACCGCATTGCCTTGCATGAGGGTCGGCCACAGAAGTATGGTTCACAAATCGTGGAGAACGACAAGGGCGAGCGTGTTATTTATCAACTCCTTGACCCCGCGCAAGTTGACCAGTGGCGCAAAGCTATGGACTTGCCGCCCCTGGCCGATTACAAGAAGCAGATGGGAGTGAAGGAATAATAATTAGGCCACTCGGGCAAATGCAAAAAATGCACTCGCTTAGCGCAGGCGAGTGCATTTTTTTTTGGTGGTTAAGAAGTTTATTTGATAATAACGTTAAGCTATCGCTTGAAGTTGTTCACGTTCGGGATAACTTGAGCAAGCTCAGTTCTCCTCTCACTTAAAAATGCGATTAAGTGAGATAAAGCATGAGCCCATGCTCAATGCTTTGCGAGCGTGAGCATTTTATCTAATCACAACTTTCTTGTTGCCGTTCAGGTATATGCCGGGGGTAACGGGCTTGCCGTTGAGCTTGTGGCCGCCGATGGTGTACCAGTCGTTACTGTCGTTGCTACCGGCAGAAATTGTCTCAACGGCTGAAGGCTTGTTGATGATGTAATCACCCACCTTGCGGGCGATGATGTTCTCGCCGGCATCGACCACAACTACCGAGAGCTGGCCACTGATGTTTACATAGATGCCTTGCTCGTTGTCGTAGTCTTCCCAGCCGTCAAGAGCCTTTGAAACTGCGGGAGCCGGTGAACCGACGGGAGTAAACATATACCAAATAGCGCCGTTTTCGGGCATGTTTTCTACAGTAACATGAACGATTGTGGGAGCATCGTAGGTGCCGAAGTCATGGTCGAGCGTGATGACCGGCTCAGCCTCCAGTGTGGTGAAGTTGACCGAGGCAGTCCAGTCGGAGTTCTCGACATCCTCATAGATGGCCTGTACTTGCGCTTCATACTCGGTGCCGGCACTCAAGCCTTCTATTGTGGTGGGACTGGTCACGTTGCTCAGTGTAGTCCACTCGCCGGCGGGAATTTCCTCTCCATCAAGCGAGATTGCGTCAACAAACAAGTAGTAGCCACCTTGTCCGCTGCTTTCGTGACGGATGGCGATGTAGCCCTGCTGTCCATCATAGGCACTCAAGTCGTAACTATGCTCTGCCCAATTGTTGATTATTCCTGAAGTGGCCACATTCTCGTCGAGTGCCGTGAAACTGGCCGGGTCGGTGCCATTGGTGGAAATCATCACGCTGAAATGCTCGATATAGTTTGATCCAAGGTCGGCGACATAGAACCTGAGAGTGCCCCTAAGGTCAAGCAGTGGGCTGATGAGCCAGTTGTCGCCTGAGATATATCCCCAGTCATCATTAAGATAACTTTTTGATGCCATAACATAATCACCATCGGCAGCAACAAGTTGAATGCCACTCATCGTGTAGTTGTTCAAATTCAACATTTCCCAGTTGATTTCATCGCCGTCGTTGTCGACGATTGTCCAGTCTCCCATCCCGTTCTCGAAGCTTTCTTGGTAAAACTTCTCATAGCCGGCCTTAGTGCGATAGCGCAGGTTGTAGGCTTCGGCCTGGCCTGTCCAGGTGGCTTCGGCGGTAGTTGATGTGACGTTGCTCACAGCAAGGTTGGCAGGCATGGGGTTGGGATTGAGTTCATAGGTGTAAGAGGCAAACTGGCCGGCAGCCGGTGGAGCACCGGCAGGGCTCGTGTAGATGGGTTGGCCAAAAGGATCTGTGATGGAGAACGAACATTCATTATCGTAGTTGCCCGACACCCAAACGAAGTTGAAAGTCTCGCCCAGGCAGATGCCGATGGTGCCTGAAGCAGTTTTGGAAGTGACGGTAAGGGTTTGAATCACTTCATTGGTTGCGGCATCAACCACATTGATTGACGCACCGTTCCATCCGTCGCTATAAGAGTCGTTGAGCTCATAGGTGATAAACCCCATGTCGTCGCATTTGAGTGTGGTAAATGATGTTGTGGTCCAGCTGCTCAGGTTGCCGTCGCCATAGTCGCCTTGAACACGCACATTATAGGTGGTGTTGTTGTCAAGAACGTCCAGATCATAGCTTGTAGCGGTCAATGGCACGGCAGTCCAATCTTCATCGCTTGCCTTCTTGTACTCAAGATTCCATGCAGTCTCATTGCCGCCAGGTTGCCAAGTGGCCTTGGCACTATTGGCAGCTATGTCGGTCACCTGCAAGTTGGCAGGCTTGTGGTAAACAGGACCCTCATTAGGGGTGTAGGTAAACGTGGTTTTGGGAATAAAATTGCGCTGAGTGGCGGTAGCATTATCCAGGGTGTAGGCGCTGTATCCCGAAATTGATGCACCATCCACGTTTTGACCATAAAAATACATGTGCTTGTAGGCGGCATCGGTGGTGTTCTCAATGCCAATGAGCAAATTTCCACCCTCATAGGTATAAGGCGTGGCAAACGTGATGGTCAGCAAGCCTCCGGCATCGGTTGCCACAAAGTCGAACGTACCTTGATACACCATGGTGCCGGCACTCTTTGGCTCATAGGCACTTATTGTGGTGTAATCCACCTCCATCAGATATACATCGGCTGTTGAGAGCGATGTATAGGGAATGTTCTGAGCATCGGTGTAGAATGTCATGGCACTGATAGTACCTCCAACCATTTCTTCCAGGTCGGTGGCCGGAATAACAGTTTGGCATCTTGTGAAGTCATCCCAATAATAAACGAATGCAGGAACCTTGTCGCTGGTGGATGTCCCTTCATACACAGTCAGTTCAGTGGCAACAGCAGGCTTAAAAGCGGCCATTACCACCAAAACTAAGAAGTAGAATAATTTCTTTTTCATAATGTTAAACATTTTGGATTAATAATATAAGTTATTTAAAAAAAGTGAACCTGTCCTTAAATGAGTGTCCTCAAAGGGATTACCTTTTGAGAATACACATTTTAGGACATTACTACATGTCGAAGAAGCCTAGGCCGCCAATGGCGGTGAGCATGCGCTCCACGTAGTCCCACGATGTGGGCGACCAGGCGAAGCCGAGGCGGTAAAGGACTTGAGTAGTGTAGTCGTTGTCGCGCTTGACGTCGGTGGTCTTTTGTCCGTGAGCCATGTCTTGGTAGGCGAGCAGGCTCGACAGCTGTCGTGCCTTGGCGGGGTCGTTCTTAGCGTCGTCCATAGCCTTGTTGAACTCTTCCTGCTCAACGAAGCGTATTCCCTCGCCCACAGTGTGCAGGCCCATGAGCACGTCGCCCAGGAACTGCGTGTGGATGTTGTAGGGGTGGAACACGCAGCACTCGCGTGGCGTGGTGGCAAGCATCACGATGGCATGAGCCACCTCGTTGATGGGCGAGAACTCAACAGTCTTGTTGCGCATGGCAAAGGGGCACACCCCAAGCATGTTGTAGACCTTGATGCGACCCATGAACGAGTTAGTCTGGAAGTTGGCTTGAAACTCACCGTCGGTCGAACGTGCCGCGAGGTTACCCACACGCATTATCTTGGCGCTGAGTCCCTGACGCGCAACGGCGTCGAGGATTAGGCGCTCGGCCATAAACTTAGAGTAAATGTACTTGTTACCCAAGAACTGACCCATGTAGAATCGTTGCTCGGTGAACACATCGTCGCGCGCCTCGCCTGCCCACAGGCCTCGCGTGCTGGCTGTGGAGATGTGAACGAGCTTGGCGCCCTTCTTCAGGCAGAAGTCAACGCAACGCCCGGCTCCGCCTATGTTCACATCCTCAATCTCGGTGCCCTCGCTGAAGTGCTTCACGATAGCGGCGCAGTTGAAGATGGTGTTGATGTCGAGGCTCTCGTCAAGGTCGCTTGTCACGTCGCCCACCACCACGTGCAGGCGCTTGCCAAAGAGATCCTTGAAAGCGTCGGCAAAGTAGTAGAACAGCAGCGTGCGCAGGCGGCTCTCGGCCTTCTCGGCATCCTTGCCACGCACGAGGCAGTAGATGTTGCGGGCATCGCTGTCGATTAGTTCGCGCAGGATGTGGATGCCCAGGTAACCGGTGGCGCCGGTGAGCAGCACGTTGCCAAGCTGCTGCCGCTCGCCATTGCGGAAGGCATCGAGCGTGTTGCCTGCCAGCATGGTGTTGATGGCTGAGTAGTCAAACGAGGTTACCTCGTCACTGCCCTCGCTGTCGCCCTCGCCACTCACCAGTCGTGCCAGTTGGCGCGGTGTGGGGTTGGCGAAGACGTCGCCGTAGGCCACATGCATTCCGGCTTTGTCGGCTTCGATGATAACGCGTGTCACCACCAGTGATGTGCCTCCAAGCTCAAAGAAGTTGTCGGTAGCTCCCACCTTGTCCATCTGCAGAATGTCGGCAAAGATGTCGCAGAAGGTGCGCTCGGTCTTGGTGGCCGGTTCCTCATAGGCCGAAGTGACTGCCAGTTCGGGCTCGGGCAGCGCCTTGACGTCGGTCTTGCCATTTGGCGTCATGGGCATCTTGTCGAGTTGCTTGTAGGCTGTGGGCACCATGTATTGTGTCAGGCTCTTTGCTATTTCTTCTTTCACAGCATCAGGCGCAAGTGGTCGGTCGGCAGTATAGTAGGCGCACAAGTGCTCCTTGCCGGCAATCTTGCGAATCATGATCACCACCTTGTCGATGCCCTCGACGCGCAAAATCACATTCTCAATCTCGCCAAGCTCGATGCGCAGGCCGCGCAGCTTGATTTGATGGTCGGTGCGACCTAGAATCACGACGTTGCCGTCAGGTAGCCACTTGGCGTAGTCGCCACTCTTATAGATGCGTGTGTCGTGATAGTCGATAAAGCGCTCGCGTGTCATGTCGTCGAGGTTGTTGTAGCCTCGAGCCACTCCACGACCGCCAATGTAGAGTTCTCCCACTACGCCCACGGGTAGCTCGTTGCCGTCGCTGTCGACGATAAATTCCTTGACATTGAGCTGCGGGCGGCCCACGGTGACGATACCGGCACGGGTGAGCTCGGCATTGTTGGAGGCTACGGTAATCTCGGTTGGACCATAGCAGTTAAAGATGCGAGCCTTGCTCACGGTGCGCAACTGGTGCAACAGCTGGTCGCTGAATTTCTCGCCACCGGCGCGTGCTATCTTGATGTTGGCAATTGCTTGAGCAAAGTCGTCGCTGGTGAGCCAGGTTTGCCATCTTGAGGGTGTTCCACTCACCATGTTGATGCCCTCGCGCTTGATGAGCGCGGCCAGCTCAAGTGGATTGTTGGCTTGCTCCTCGGTGGCGACAATCAGTGTCTTGCCGTTGTAGTAGGCCATGCCAATGTCTTGCAGAGCGGCGTCAAATGAGATTGTGGTCACGCTCAGCACTCGTTCGGCATCGGTAAGCACGGCGTTGGCAAAAACGTTGGCCGGATGGCCGTAGAGATAGTTGCATATTCCCTCATGCCTCAACATCACACCCTTGGGGCGACCTGTAGAGCCACTGGTGTAGATGAGGTAGGCAAGGTCATCGGGGGTGATGGCGGGTTTGCGGTAAACTTCATTGCTTGCGATAAGCTCTTCAACGTCAATTGCTTTCTCGGGAGCAACACTGCCTAGACGGTCGGCAGTGGTGATGATGTAGCGTGCCTCGCTATCCTCGAGAATGAGCTTGATGCGGTCGGCTGGATACTCGGGGTCGCAGGGGATGTAGGCGGCTCCGGTTTTCAGCACACCGAAGAGGGCCAGAATCAGCCTGCTGGTGCGTGGCAAGAGCAATGCCACGCGGTCGCGTTCCTTCACGCCACGTGTTTGCAGGGCAGCCGCTATGCGCGTGGTCACCTCATCCATTTCGCTATAGGTAAACTTGCCGTCGATTGCCACAAGCGCGTCGCGCTCGGGGTTGATGGCGGCATAGTGGCCAATGCAATCGTGGAAGAGATGAATGGGGGCGTCGGCAGTCGCCACCTGACGCAGTTGCGCCAGTTCGTTCTCCTGCTCATCGCTAACGATTGAGATGTGACGCACCATGGTGGCAGGTTGTGCCATCATGCGCTCGACCACAGCGGCGATGCTTTGTGCCAGCGAGGTCGCCAGGCGCTCGCTGTAGATGGCATCGTCATATTGCACCACGATGCCTCGCGATTCTATCTTGATGTTGATTTTAAACTTGGGAACCTTCAGCTCAAGCAACTCCTGGTTGATGGCTTGGCCGTCGACGGTGTATTGCGACAGCACACCCACTTGATAAGCATAGGCAATGGCGGGACGGAAGCTATAGTCGGCAGCAATGCGGGCAAATGGGTAGTCCTCGTGGCGCAATGTGAGGTCGAAGGTCTCGCTGGTAGAGCGCAGGTAATCCTTGACGCTAACGTCCTCGATGCTTATGCCCAGTGGCAAGGTGTTGACAAACATACCCACCGTGTCGGCAATCTTGAGATTGGAGCGACCGTTGCTCACAGTGCACAAGTACACGTCGCGATTGTTGGTGTGGCGTGACACAACCAGAGCTGTAGCGGCAAGGAAAATGTGAGCCGGAGTAACTTCCTGATCACGGCCAAAGGCTGCTACCTTCTCGTGATTGACAGGACATACCACCTCACCAATCATTCCCTGAACATTGCTCTTGGGCAGGTCGGCAGCAATCTCGCTGGCTCCCTCGCAAGTGGCAAGTCGCTCGGCGAAGAACTGCTGTGAGGCCTTGAACTCTTCGGTGTCTTCGGCTGCTTGCTGGTCGTTGACAAAGTCGAGGTAGGAATAAGTCTCTTTCTCCACATTCTTGCCTTCAAGAGCGGCGTTGAGCTGGCGTAGCATCAAGTCGGCCGAGCCACCGTCGAATAGCAGGTGATGCACATCGAGTAGCAGATGCGTGCCGCTGGGGGTTATAACCACCTCAAAGCGGTAGAGCGGAGCCTTGTGCAAGTTGAACGGTCGCACAAACTCGTTCTTATAGGTTTCCAGTTCCTCATCGCTCATGCTGGTGATTGGTATTGTTACAGCAGCGGCATCGTCAAGAGTTTGCATTATCTTATCACCATCGGTGATGAAATGCACGCTCAATTCGGGATGGCTCTCCACCACTTGTTTCACTGTGCCGGCAAGGCGGTCAGGGTCAATGGAAGTGGGGTAGGTGAGCAGATAGGGTATATTATATATTGTGGAAGTGGGGTTCTTCAGGCACTCAAAGTACACACCCGTCTGTGCATAGGAGAGAGGTACAGCGGTGAGAGCCTCGGTCTTGGTGGCAGTAGCGGTCGCTGCTGTAGCCTCGCCTTTCATCAGGTGCATGAGGATGTCGTTCTCGATGCTTTGCAGGGTGCCAGTCTTGACGAGCGATTTGGAATCGAGAGTGACACCATAGCGCTTGTTGACTTGCACGGCAAGGCGAATCGACGAAATTGATGTGAGCCCGGCATAACCCAGTGGCGTGGTGATGCCAAAGTCGGTGTTGCCCACAATGCTGGCCACTATCTCGTGCAGCTCCTGTTCCAGAACGTTCATGGGCACGTTAACCTCCTCAACGGCCTGAGCTTTTTTCTCGGGTTTGGGCAGGGCGCGCTTGTTGACCTTCTGGTTCTGATTCAGTGGGATGGCATCAATTTGCATTGTCACTGCGGGAACCATGTAGGGAGGTTTCTCGTCAAGAATGAAATTGTTGAGGGCTTCAATATCCACCTCACTGTCACTAACTATGTAGGCTGCAATAAACTTGCCGCCGCCTTCCTCGTCGAAGGCTTGAACTGTTGCGTCTTTGATGCCAGGGAACTCGCGAATGATGCCTTCCACCTCCTTGAGTTCGATGCGGAAACCGCGAATCTTCACCTGACCATCGCGACGACCCACAAACTGGATGTCGCCGCCGGGCAGATAGCGCACAATGTCGCCGGTGCGGTAGATGCGGCGGTATTTCTCATCGCTGGTGAAGGGGTTGTCGATGTAAACCTCGGCGGTTTTCTCGGGGCGGTTAAGATAGCCGCGACTCACTTGTGGACCTGCCACCCACAACTCTCCTGCGGCTCCCACAGGCAGGCGATGCTGTTGCGGGTCAACAATGTAGAGTCTCATGTTTTCCAGCGGCTTGCCAATGGGGATGTCCTTGTATCGCTTGTCAACGGTGAACGTGGTGGTGAAAATTGTGCACTCGGTGGGGCCGTAAACATTGTAGAATTTATACCCTTGAGGTGGAGTGAGCGAAGCAAGTTTCTCTCCGCCGGTGCTGAGGTGCAGCAGAGAGTGGTTCTCGATGCTGGTTGCAAACTGATAACCCACCTGTGTTGTCATGAACGAGTGGCTGATGTTGTTTTGCTCAAAGTAGTCGTTGAGCGCGATGAGGTCGAGCCTGATTTCCTCGGGAATGATGTGAACTGCAGCACCACAAGTGAGAGCCGGATACAGGTCCATCATGCAAGCGTCGAAACCATAGCTGGCATAGGCTGCCACACGATGCTCGGGCTTGAGGTCATAGAACCGCTGATACCAGTTGCAGAAGGCCACCAGGTTGGCGTGAGTGAGCTGGCATCCCTTGGGAATGCCTGTTGAGCCACTGGTGTAGAGCATGATAAACAACTGGTCGGGCTCGATGGTCACGCTTGGAGCCGGTGCGCTTGGTAACGAGTCGATATCGCTTGTGAGCATCACTTCGCCTTCATATTCATTGACCAGCGAGCGCAGTTCGGAATCGGCAATGAGAAGTTTGGCACTCGCGTCTTTCATCATGAAGTTAAGACGCTCGGTGGGGTAGCTCGGGTCGAGAGGCTGATAAGCGCAACCTGCCTTGAGCACACCCAGCGAAGCGATTGCCATCCACTCGCAGCGTGGAATGAGCACGCTCACCACGTCTTCCTTGCCGAGGCCCTTGGCCGCGATTGCGGCGGCAATGCGATTGCTGATTTCATCCACCTGTGAATAGGTGTAGCTGTGGTCTTTATACACCACAGCCACATTAGTCGGAGTGGTTGCCACTTGCTTGTTGAAGAGCGAGACGATGCTGTGAGAGTCGTCGTAGGGGGCATCGTTGTTATTGAAGCTGTCGAGCACCTCGATTTGTGAAGCGGTGGTGATGTTGATGTCTTTTACCAGCTCTTGAGTGAGCAACCCTTCGAGCATAGCATCGTAACTCTCGAGCAGTTGCGCGATTAGCTCCTGTGAATACTCGTTGCCGTTATACTCGGCTTTCACCTGGCACTTGCCATCAAGGATGAAAGCCTTTAGATAGAGTGACGCTTCGAGAGTGCTGTTGCCCAGGCGCACTGACTTCATGGGCTTTCCTGCCCACTGCTGGTCGCCAAAGAGATGGGCATGCCATGCAAACATTGAGTTGGTCTGCAGGTTGATGTCGGTCATCAAGTCGCTATAACTGTAAATGCAGTGCTCGCGGCAACCGGTCATCTGCTCTTGCAGGGCACGCAGGAAGTCGAGAGTGGTGGTCTCGTTGCTAAACTTGCCATACACCGGCAAAGTCTTGACCATCATGCCCACGGTGTGTGACATTCTCTTGTCGCTACGCCCATTATATACAGTTGTAAAGAGCGACTCTTGCTCGTTGTTATATTTAGCAAGCAGAAGGCTGTAGGCGGCGGTGAAAAAGTTGCTCTTGAAAATACCATTTTCCTTGCAATAGTTCTCCACTCGCGTCAAGTCTATCTGCATGGTTCGCAACAAGCTGGCCTCGCTCGGCTCACTCTCGTCGAGGTCGGGCATGAGTTGTGTGAAAGTGTCACCACAGTCGAAATTGGAGGCATACCATCGCTTGGCGTCTTCAAATTCAGGTTGCTTGCGCTTCTCAATCTCGTCAAGTGCAATTTGCGCCATGGTGATGCCCTCGTCGGGAATCTCCTCTGAGCAATAGGCATGCTCGATGTCGTGAAGCAAGAGTTGCATTGATGTGCCGTCAACGATGATGTGATGATAATCTATAAAGAGGTAGTAATGTGTGCCATCATGCATCACGTCGATGTGGAACAACCGGTCACCGTAAATGTTGAAAGGCTTGACCAAGTTGAGTTTTTCCTGCTCAATGTCCTGAATTTCTCTTACATTAACTTTTAGCTCTTCTTTTTCAAGGTCAAGGGTCTGAAGTGGCTCACCGTCGTTACCCAGTTCAATTCTTGTGAACAGTGTGGGATGCGACTTAAAAGCAGCAACAACCGACGAACACAATCGTTCACCGTCAAGGCTTCCATCAAGGACATAGATGTAAGGCAAGTTATAACGTGCCAGGCCGGGATGACCGGCGCAGTCCACATAGAGGCCATATTGCGACTTGCTTAGTGGTGCTGAGATTTTCATGGTCTTATTCTTTTACTCAAAGTTGAAAAGATTAATAAATCCAGTCATTTTAAACACGTTCTTGATATCGTCGTTGAGGCCCTTGAGGGTGACGCTGTGGCCGTGCGACTTAGCCTTCTTGAGGATGCCGAGCAAAATGCGTAATCCACTCGAAGCGATATACTCAAGTTTCTCACAGTCGATAATGATGTCTTTGTCCTCGTTGTCGTAGAGGGGCTTCATCTCTTTCTCCACCTCGACTGCGGCAGCAGTGTCGAGCTGGCCCTCGAAGGTGGCAACCAGCTTGCCATCCACTTCATTGATTGTAGTCTTCATAAATCTTGTAATTTATTGTGTATTAAAATTATCAGTTACTAAATAAGGCACATTTCTTTCCATGAGGGGCCTGCCAGTCGCAGCCCCCTGTTTTAGCACCATTCACATGAACTGGCTAAATCTTGCCACAAAGTAAATGCTTTTTTCTGAAAAATGCAATATGAGGGCGAGAGGACGAGAGGACGAGAGGACGAGGGGACGAGAGGGCGAGAGGGCGAGAGGACACATCAATCACCGCGGTTTCAAGGTCATAAATCCCTGCGTAAGCAGGCGTTTTGACGTGCTGTGCCTGCAGCTTTTTGAATGAAAAACGCCGTCTATTGCAACAAAAATGAAACAATGGGGTCAGACCCCGATGTTTCATTTTGACCCCGATGTTTCATTAGGGGCAGCCTCATCAGTCCATTTTTTTTGTTAAACAATCTTAAAAAACCATGAGGCGGTCGCATAATTCTTGTATTAATTCTAATATTTTTTGTAATTTTGTACCTAGAAAATACATCTAATCTTGTAAACCTTGAATTAGAAATCCTTTCCTTATGGATCTGTTGTTTCCTTATGGTTTATTTGAATTTGATGAAATGGTGAGAAAACAAGTGCGTAAGTCTGCCACTTGGTTATGAGTTATGCCACAACGTTTTTTTGATAACTTGCACCCGAGTTAGTGCTTGTTACCTAGCGCATTGTTGCAATGTGCCACGAGAAAACGTGTGAGGCAACAAACTTGCAATCGCGCTGACATGACTTTAGTCCACACGCAACTTGTTAAACAAAAATACACATGGCTGGTGGGCTAGCACTTTTTATTTCTGTGAAAAAACTATTATGAAAGAACTAACGAAAAGAATTGGCAGATTGATTTGCCTCATCACGGCGGCAGTCTTTTCGCTCCCTAGCTTGACGACGACTGCTGCAGCGCAGGATGCGCTTCCCCCTCCAGTTTATCCAGTGATTCATGACAAGGCTTGGTATGACGACCCTGCTAATGTGGCGCCATTCACATGGAGAGATGAACAAGGCGTGTTGCACGAGAACAAAGTCTCGGATAAAGCAACAAACCCTTTGCACATTATATCGCTGCTCAGCTATGTTTACACTAATCCTAAGATTCCAGGGTCTAACTATGCTATCCCCGACTCTGCAGGTATGGAGAATATTTATCAGTATAAACCACAGGGTTTCTCTACTTATAATGAAAAACCAGTTCGAACAAACAATCTATCGACCAAAATAGATTATACTCGACATGTTAGAAATAATTATTATACTGGCGATGTGCAATATAATTGGTGGAACCATGATGATTATCTGATTGAGCTTGGACTTGATGCTAATAGAAATGGATTGCAGTTGTGGGCTAATAATAACCCGTTTTTCTCTAAATGGGAAGATGTAACAGAATATATTAAGGAAGATAATAGTAGTAACATCTTGTCTGATCCTGTGACGACAAGTCGTCCCATAGTGGATCAACCCGAAGAGCATGGACTCACTGTCTTTCTTGTAAAGATGAAAGACGATTATACATATAACTCTACTGATCATAAGCCCGCATTAGGTACAGCCAGCACTTGGGATACATCTCTTAAGTATGGTGTAACAACTTCACTTTATAACTCCATCGCAAGTGAAATAGAAAGTGTTAGGCTCTTAACAAATGCCGTGCGAGTAAATGATACCGACAGCAAGGACGACCACAACTCTGGCACACTTTATAGTGTAGATGAGCCCAATATGAATCGTTTCTACTTTATTGCAAAGGGAACACCACGTCAGTCGGTTAAGATGCCCACTAAGCCACTCTTTGAGGAATTTAGCCCCATTAGTTCATTGACCGATGGATGGAATTCGAATTTCTACAACGAGCTTATGGAGGGCAAGATTTATACCATGATGCACGACTGCTCAAGTGTGCCCGAGCAGGCTCATGCCTTCTCGATGCATGGACTGAGTCCTGATGCAAGCCACGATGCCGACCACCGCGATATTGAAGGAGTTTGCCTTTGGGTTCCCGACTATAGAATGGAATATTGGGAGTATGATAAAGGTGCTTTTGCCAATTACAACCCGGCAAGTCGAGAAGGTTTCGGCCGTGACCTGTTCAAGTTATATGGTAGCGGAAATAAAGCTGTGTATCGTGTAATTCGTTATTTCAATTACAACCCACAACATGCGCCCTCGTTGGCACTATACACTTGTAAGCTCGCGGCCAGTGCACAGCCTTACTCTGGTACTTCACAATATGAGCATCCCTATAATGTGAAGCTTGACTGGTCCACTACCGTGAGCAGGATTGTTGGTAGCGAAAATGCTATTCCCGAGGACTTCGATGTTTACCTCGTAGTGGATGGCGTGCGCCAGCCCAATCCTTTGTTCTCTTTTGTGTACGGCCAAAACGGTTATTGTAAAGTTAATAATGCTAACGCCGACTTATCTCAGGGTGAAGCTCCAGCATCGAAGTATAGAACTTATGAGCACAACTATCAGGTTCAACAATATGAGGACCATGGTTATTGGCTCACCTATCAAGTGTTTGCTCGTGTTCATAAGGATGGAGATCAATCTGAGTCTTTCTTCAATGTGCTTTCTAACACCGACCGCGTGTGGATTCCACCTTATGAGGGAACTGGTGCCATTAAGTTGAATCTTGACGTGAACACCACAAGCGAGTATGACAGGAACAAAGAGGTGAACCGCTATGTCAACACAATTAATATTAACAACAACCCAGGCAACCCACTCTTGATTAGCGACGTGTTTATGCGCAACAACAATGAGGGTTGGAATCCTGACCATGTTAACGGTGGTGGAATGCCAAATGGTGGATTCGAAAGTAACTCAGGTAGCCCATCATGGCAGTGGCAAGATAATAACATGGGTTCGGAAATTATAGTTTATCGCTTCGACACCAGCAAACCGGCAGTTAAGACCGAGGTGGCCCGCGTTTATTTCAATTGTTTGGCAGATGGTTCTCGTTTCCGTTTTGCAGTAGGACGTAGAAATCAGGCCGAAAGTGCCAAAGAAGGTGAGTATATCTATACCAATGATGATCTTGATGGAGTCGAAGGTAGCAATGCTCGCCCATGGAGACAGTCTTGTGATGCTAATAGCTACAATGCTGCTGACGACTTCCCGTTCAACAATAACCATGGCTATGCTCTAGGATCTAGTGATAAGACAGGAGATCCTAATACCTATTTTACCAAGGGTCTCATGGTTACCGATGTCTTCGAGGCAAGCACAGCAAGCAATGAGCATCCCACACAATATGGCTACGTTGCCGAGTTCCACAAGTATTCTAACCCCAATGCCGCAAACTGGGGCTACGAGAATGTGGAATTCCGTAGCGACCAGGTTACTGTGGATGTTTACAAGAGCAATAGCGAGCCTAGTGAGCACATCTTCACTAAAGATGAGGTGGATGGCGACACGATGCATGACCTTGAGCTTGGCTACAAGGCTGGACTGACAATCAACAACATGCTCTATCTGCCTGAAATCACAAAATACCAACTTCACACTGAAGATGCCGAGGTTGAAAGTAGAGCCGAGAGGGATACGCCTAACACCTATCTGGTATATGCTAATGGCTGCAAGGTGGATGAGCCCCGCCAGTTCCAGGAGGTAGTGACCCTGCCCGACCACTCTCGCGAGGCCGACAATCTGGATAATGTGTTCTACGTGCCAGTAATTACTGCCCAGCTGCCAGAGCGCAGCAACTGGATGACGGGTGATGGCACCACCAAGGCCAACTACACCTATGGCAGCGACTACCACGGCACCAACAACTGCACAGTAACCCTCATGGAGGACAAAAATCATGCGATTGCAGCAAATTATGTCCCCGAGAACACTGATATCCACTATGGCTATGCAACAGAGCACGCGGTGAGTGGCAGCAATCACTTCTATGGCTGCTACATGACCATTAGCAGCAACATGTCGAGCAAAGACCTTGAGGTATATGGCGTGCGCGTGTGGCGTGTGCGCGACAAGGACAAGGACGGAAATGCCGAGGACGTGCTGGTGAACGGATGGTTCAAAGATGAGGGCTACGCTATCAGCCAGAACAGTTTGCCACAATCGTGCTACTTCGTCATTGGAGATCTCGATGACAACAATGGCAATCTCAAAGTAAGTCTAAAGGATGCTTTCCCTGGCCCTGATGTTGAGACACTACAAGCCAATCCGGACTACCAACCCAAGTATATCGTCCGCTTCTATGCCCGACTAAAGGGCACCTCACGCCGAGGCATCAACCTGATGGCCGACGACCAGCCTCAAGAGGCTCAGGGAACGGTTTACTACGTCAGCGAGAATGATTACTACCCAAATTTTGAGGGTGAGATTCCCACCGCGATAGGCGAGGTAAATCTCTATGGAGATGTTGAGAGTGTGACCTATATCGATGGACTGGGACGCATGAGCAGCCGTCCATTCAAGGGCCTCAACATTGTAGTGACCCGACTGAGCAACGGCACCGTCACTAAGACTAAGATGATAAATAAATAACACAAAGCAAATCTCAGAATACTTTTCGTAAAGCTGGTTGTGGCTGTGAAGTCTGCAACCAGTTTTTTTCTTTTATATTAGCATTTTGCCAGCTCGTTTTCTTGTTTTCT
>DGWL01000065.1:16565-38479 GCA_002396125.1 Porphyromonadaceae bacterium UBA4259 | reverse complement strand
CTTTTCCAGTCATACGCGGTTGGTTTACCTTTGCGTAAATCAATCGCTTTTATTATGGCAATATCACTAATTATAAATGGCAAAGAGGCTGCTCTGAAGAAGGGGGCCTCGATTGAGTATGTCTCGGAGAACCGTATCTTCACGGATGCTGATGACTACTCCATGGAGATAGAACTGCCTCTTGCGGGATGCCAGCAGAACATCGACATCTTCGGGATGCTGACCCGGAAGGACATCGATGCTGATACGATATTCTTTGACATGTTCCGCATCCATCAACTAGATAAAGAGGCACGATATTTCAACATGCCCTATGAGGATCAAAAACGCTGGTTCCAGCAGTGGAATCCAGCAGATTAATAAATGGTAACAAACATTGAAGAATATAGAAATTGATCTTTCGGCAAAATGTGAAAGTCTATAGGTAATTCGTGTAAGATCGGATTACCTTTTTTATTGTAAATTTGCACTCGAGGATTTAAAACCGATAAAGATATTATGGAATATGTAGTGTTAAACAATGGAGTAAGAATGCCAAAGATTGGTTTTGGTGTTTTTCAGGTGAACGACTTAAAGCAGTGCCAGCAAGTTGTGGAAGAGGCCATTGAGGTGGGATACCGCAGCATCGACACCGCGGCATCATACATGAACGAGGAAGCCGTGGGCGCAGCAATCGGTAATTGCGGTGTGAAACGCGAGGATTTGTTTGTGACGACAAAGTTATGGGTGCAGGATCATGAATATGATGACACGCTCAGGGCATTTGACGCGTCGATGGCGAAGTTGGGACTTGACTATCTCGACCTATGGCTTATCCACAAGCCTTACGGCAACTATTATGCCGCATGGCGAGCAATGGAACGACTCTACAAGGAGGGCCGCATTCGTGCAATCGGCGTAACAAGCTTCTCCAATGACCGCCTGATAGACCTAGTGCTTCACAATGAGATTCGCCCTGCCGTGAACCAAATTGAAACACATCCGTTCTATGTGCAAGAGGCAGCAAACCTGTTCATGAACAAGGAGAACATCCAACACGAGGCATGGGCACCATTCGCCGAGGGGCATAACGATATTTTCAACAATGAAATTCTAGCCGAGATTGCACGCAATCATGGCAAGACAGTGGGTCAAGTCATCCTCCGCTGGCATCTACAGCGTGGCATAGTGGTTATTCCCAAAACAATCCGTAAAGAGCGCATGATTGAGAATATCAGTGTGTTCGACTTCGCACTGACTGATGCCGAGATGGCTCGTGTGGCTTCACTCGACCTCGGACATAGTGCCGCCTATGACGACTGCGACCCCGAGAACACACGCTGGATAGGAACAATGAAAATTCATGATTAACAAAAATAGGAGAACAAGACTATGATATTTGACAGGAACGAAAAGAAAGCAGTTGTCGCATTGCTTGGTGCAGGTAGCATGGGCACCGCCATAGTGCGGCGTATTGCCGCAGGCAAAAAAATCCTGCTGGGCGACATCAGTGAGAAGGCATTGGAACGCGTTGGCGAGGACTTGCGACACAGTGGCTATGATGTGGAAACAATCCAAGTGAACGCCCTGGAGAAAAAAAGCGTTGAGGCTTTTGCATGCCGTGCGGCCGAATTGGGTGAGGTGATGTATTTCATAGACACGGCAGGCGCATCGCCAAACCAGGCTACACCCGAACACATCGTGGCACTTGACATGGTGGGCACAGGTTATGCCATTGATGCCTTCGGGCAGGTGATGGCACAGGGTGGTGCAGGTCTCATCATCTCAAGCCAGGCGGCTTATATGTACCCCATCCCAAACGATGAGGAGTTGCAGATTGTAAATGCCACAACCGAGCAACTTGCCCAGTTACCAATTGTTAAAAACGTGGCAATGCAGAATAGCGGCCTTGCCTATATGATTGCCAAGCGCGTGAACCACCTGCAAGCACAGCGGGCCGCTGCTACAACATGGCGTGAACGCCGCGCACGCATCAACACCATTTCGCCCGGCATTATCGTCACGCCGCTGGCTTATGATGAGTTCAATGCCAATGGCGACGGCTATCAAGCCATGATAGATGCTTCGGCAGCAAGCCGTGTGGCCTCAAGCGATGAAATTGCCGATGCCGCTGCGTTTTTACTGGGCGAACATGCTTCGTTCATCACTGGCACCGACCTACTCATTGATGGCGGAGTCATCGCCTCAATACGCACAGGATTATTCAAACTGCAAGGTTAAGATATTCCACATAATTTATATATCAGTGAGGGTGTGCCACACACCCTCTTGTTTATTTCTCATTATCATGTGTGTAATTTTTTTAAAAAAACATATACATATTTTAGATAACAACTGATGTGATAGACTAAATAATTCCCAAGGCCACAAGACACCGGCAACAACTATTTATCATTATATTTCAAAGAGTTACATTTAATGCCAAGAAAAACCGGCAGAAGAGAAATAAGTAAATTACTTTTTTTAACAGAAAATGTACCAGGAAAACTTTTGGAGTTTTGAAAGTTTTTTACGTACTTTGCACAAAATTTTAGACATTTGCAAAAATTCAAATTTTGTTAAGGCATACAACAACTATTTTTTAGATGGATTTAAGAGAGAAAATTTTGTCAAAATCATCACAACTGATGATGAGTATAGGCCCCCAATCGGTAACGATGGACATGGTGGCTCGCGACTGTGGCATCTCAAAACGCACTCTCTACGAGACATTCCCCAACAAGCACGCTCTCATTAGTGCTGTGGTTAAGCACAGCCATGACACTAATTCGGCGAAATACAAGCAAATCTTCGAAGAATCGGAGAACAGCTTTGCCGCGCTAATGGGCGTTTATGTGCTGTTGCGTCACTATCTGCGCAACATTTCCACTGTGTACATGAGCGACATCAAGCGCCTCTATCCCGAGATATTCAACCAATACAAGGTGCAAGAAACGGCCCACAGGAAGAGTTTGAGCAAAATTATCAAGCAGGCTCAAGATGAGGGCTTTGTGCTACCCGACATCAACTGCGACATAGCATCGTTCCTGCTCTCCCACACAATGAAAAACCTGCATGACAGCGAGGACCTGCGCAACTTCAACTACAACCCCATCTACGTCTTTGACGGGGCTTTCCTCAATTTCATGCGTGGCATAGCCACCGAGAAAGGTCGCGATATTATCCACACCTACGTTGAAAAGCACATCCAACACGAAACAATTAACAACAACTTATAAATAATCATGTTTTATCACAAAGTATTCAAGAAAATTCTATTGCTCGTAGCTGCCGCTACCGCATTGACAGCCAGCGCCGAGCCATTGAGCGTCACGCTCGACGATTGCATTCGCATTGCACTGAGCGACAACCCGTCAATCATTGTTGCCGACATGGAAATTGAGCGTGTTGACTACTCCAGAAAAGAAGTGCTGGGTCAATTGTTCCCACAAGTGAATTTCACAGCCAACTACTCACGCACCCTCGCCAAGCAAACGATGGTGATGATGGACCAATCGTTCAAGGTGGGTACCGACAACCAGCATAGCGTGGGCTTCTCGGGGTCACTCCCCATTATTGTTCCAGCGTTGTGGAAATCAATCAAGCTCAGCGACAACCAGATTCTTCAAAACATCGAGAAGGCTCGCTCATCGCGCCTGTCGCTAGTGAACCAGGTGAAGAATGCCTATTATGCATTATTGCTCGCCCGCGACTCCAAGCGCGTGATTGAGGCCAATCATGAAACTGCACTCTTTACAGCCAGCATTTATAAGAAACAATTTGAGATTGGCACCGCCACCGAGTATGACATGACTCGCGCCACCGTTGCCGCAACCACCCTTGAGCCTTCAATTCTCGAGGCACAGAACTCAATCGACGCATTGAAACTGCAACTCAAAGTGCTCATGGGCATGGATGCCAACGTTGACATTGAGCCGGTTGAGACTCTCGACAGCTACAAATCGATGATGTATGAGAACGCGATGAACGTTGACACCTCGCTGGTTAACAACACCAGTCTCAAGCAACTTGACCTCCAGACCGATTATCTCAAGAAGGCACTAAAGGTGCAGAAGATGTCATGGTTCCCCACCTTGACCGGTAGCATCAACTACATGTGGAACTCAATGAGTAACGGTAGTCCATTCAAAAACTTCAACTGGAATCCCTACTCACAGGCCGGTTTAGCACTGGCATGGCCACTGTTTACCGGAGGCCAGCGCTATCACAAGCAAAAGCAAGCCGAGATAGCCGTGCGCGAGATGAAATGGCAGCGCGAGAACCTCACCCGCAGCCTCACCTCGCAAGTGCAGACCCAAATCAACAACATAAACAGCGACCTCAAGCAGATTGAGAGCAATGCCGCCAGCGTGGCCCTCGCCGAGAAAGGCGACCGCATCATGCAAGAGAGCTTCAAGCTGGGTGTGGGAACCTTCCTCCAGATTCAAGACTCGCAAAACGCGCTGCTGGGAGCTCGCCTGAGCTACTACCAGGCCATCTACAACCTGCTCGTGTCGCAGAGCGATCTTGAGCTCATGCTTGGCAATGCCCCACTGGCAAAATATGGTGTAACCAATGAATATCACAAAACAAAATAATAAAGATGAAAAATTTCAAATCAATTTCAACAATTGTACTTATTGCCGCCTTGATGGCATCGTGCTCGGGCAAAGATGACAAGAAAGGCGCAATGCAGACCGACGAGACTCCACTAGTGCAAGTGCAGAGTGTCTTTGCCGAGAATGTGGCCGAGACCAGCGAGTACACCGCAACAGTTGAAGCGTTCAAAACCAACTACATCACTTCCTCGACAGGAAACCGCATCAAGAACATCCTGGTTGACGTGGGTAGTCGAGTAGCCGCAGGGCAATCGTTAGTAATTCTCGACAATGTGACTGCAGTAAATCAGCAGAGTGCCATTGCAGGCCAACAGGCTAGCGTTGCTAATCAAGACGCCGCCTTGGCAAGCCAGGAGGCATCGCTCAAGAGCGAGGAAATTAATCTTGCCCGCCAAAAGAAAGACCTTGACCGCGCAAAGGAACTTGTGAGAATTGGTGGTGGAACACAACAGACCGTCGACCAGTTGCAAGCAGCCTACGACGCAGCACAAGAAGCCCTCAAGGCCCGCAAGCGCGCTCTTCAAGCCAGCCGCACCTCGCTCGAAGCCAGCCGCACCTCGCTTGGTGCCAGCCAGCGCTCAATGCAGACTGTGCAGGAGAACACCATCCTTCGCAGCCCCATCAGCGGTGTTGTAACTGCCCGCAACTATGATGCAGGCGACCTTCCCGGTGGTCCCATCCTCACCATCCAGCAGATGAATCCTCTCAAGGTTATCGTTAATGTGAACGAGGAAGAGTTTGCCAAGGTTAGAGTGGGAATGCCTGTTAACGTGACACTCGATGCAGTACCAGGCGAGACCTTTACCGGCTCGGTCTACACTATTCACCCCGACATCGACCAAGCCACTCGCACCTTCAAGGTGGAAGTGACCATCAACAATGGCAGCGGCCACGTGAGCGCCGGCATGTTTGCCCGCGTTAAGTTCACCTATGGTACCACCAACCACATCGTAGTGCCCGACCGCGCCATCGTGAAGATGCAAGGCGCAGGCACCCGCTATGTTTTCGTCTACGAGCCCAACGGCACCGTTCGCTATGTAGAGGTTAAACTTGGTCAGCGCCTGGGCGACCGCTACGAGATTTTGAGCGGCCTAAGCAATGGCGAGCAGGTGGTTATAGCCGGCCAGTCGCGCCTTACCGACGGGAAAAAAGTTCAATTGCAACAACAGTCGGCAAAGAAATAACTTAACAAAAAAATAACTCATTACAACATAATAAAAAAACTGTAAGCAAATGAGTCTTTATTCCAGTTCGGTGAAACGTCCTGTAACCACTATCCTGGTCTTTGTGGCGGTAGTGATATTGGGATTGTTTTCACTCCAGAAATTGCCTATCGACTTGATGCCCGACATCGACACCAACACCATCATGGTGATGACGACCTATGCCGGCGCAAGTGCCGAAGATATTGAGCAAAACGTGACTCGACCACTAGAGAACACCCTTAACTCGGTTGAGCACCTGAAGCACATTACATCCAATTCAAGGGAGAACGTGTCGGTCGTGACACTGGAATTTGAATATGGCTACGACATCGACGTGTTGACCAACGATGTGCGAGACAAGCTAAACATGGTGTCGAGCATGCTCCCCGACGATGCCAACACCCCTATCCTCTTCAAGTTCTCGAGCGACATGATTCCCATCGTGCTCCTGTCGGCTCAAGCCAAGGAGAGCGTTCCCGGCCTTTACAAGATTCTTGACGAGAACGTCGCCAACCCTCTGGCACGCGTCGACGGAGTGGGCTCGGTGTCGATTGGTGGTGCTCCCAAGCGCGAGGTACACGTCTATGTCGACCCCCTCAAGCTTGAGGCCTATCACCTGAGCGTTGAGACAATCGCCTCGCTCGTTGGTGCCGAGAACCGCAACATTCCCGGTGGTACATTTGATATTGGCAACGAGACCTACGCCTTGCGCGTTGAGGGCGAGTTTACCGACCCTGCCGAGATGGCCAACATTGTTGTGGGTGTGTCGAATGGCGCTGCAGTTCACTTGAGCGACGTAGCCCGCATCGACGACTCGCTCGAAGAGCGCGCCCAGGAAACCTATACCAACGGTGTGCGTGGTGCCATGATTATCGTTCAAAAGCAAAGTGGTGCCAACTCGGTTCAAATTTCTAACCGAATCGAGCAGCAGTTGCCTCAAATTCAAAAGAACCTTCCGGCCGATATTCACCTTGACTACATTGTAGATACCAGCGAGAACATTCGCAACACCATTTCATCGCTCGTTGAAACTGTGCTCTATGCGCTGCTCTTCGTTGTGATTGTTGTGTTCTTCTTCCTGGGTCGCTGGCGTGCCACCGTGATTATTGTGCTCACCATCCCAATCTCACTGATTGCCTCGTTCATCTACCTCTATGCCACCGGCAACACACTGAACATTGTGTCGCTCTCGGC
Organism: Porphyromonadaceae bacterium UBA4259; assembly: GCA_002396125.1. Classification (GTDB taxonomy): domain Bacteria; phylum Bacteroidota; class Bacteroidia; order Bacteroidales; family Muribaculaceae; genus Sodaliphilus. Next base: position 31,482 of record DGWL01000065.1, on the reverse strand, counting down.
ATTGTCAATCTCGATTGGTATGGTGGTCGACGATGCGATTGTGGTACTTGAGAATATCACCACTCACATTGAACGCGGTGCCGACCCCAAGCAGGCAGCTGTGCATGGCACCAATGAGGTTGCCATCTCGGTAATCGCGTCGACATTGACACTGATTGCCGTGTTCTTCCCGTTGACACTGATAACCGGCATGACCGGTGTGCTCTTCCGCCAGCTGGGATGGATGGTGACAATCATGATGATTATCTCTACCACAGCCGCCTTGTCGCTCACACCAATGTTGTGTAGCCGCATGCTTCGCCTGCAGCGCACCCAGAGCAAGATGTTCACCAAGTTCTATGGCCCCATTGAACGTATTCTCGACAAGATTGACGACGGCTTCGCATGGCTTCTTAACCACTGTGTGCGTCATCGCTGGATAACTTCGGGCTTGGTGCTTGCAATCTTTGTCGTATCAATGTTCCTGATGCGCTTCATTGGTAGTGAGTTCTTCCCCACCAGCGACAACAGCCGCTTGGGTGTGAACCTTGAGTTACCCATCGGCACCAGAGTTGACGTTGCCAAAGACGTGTGTCAACGCTTGTATAAAGAGTGGACCCAGAAGTATCCTGAAATTAAGGTGTTCAACTACACCGTGGGTCAAGCCAGCAGCGACAATACATGGGGTTCGATGCAGAACAACGGCTCACACATCATTTCGATGAACATAAGGCTTGTGAACCCCAGCGAGCGTGACCGCAGCATTGTGGAAATCGCAGGACTCATGCGTGAAGACCTCAAGCATTATCCCGAGCTCAAGAAAACCCTCGTTAACGTGGGTGGTATGCGCGGTGGTGGCATGAGTGGCCAATCGACTGTCGACTATGAAATTTACGGTTACAACTTTGAGCACACCGATAGCGTTGCCCAGCAAGTGAAACGCATCCTTGAGAAGGTGCCCGGAGCCGCCGACATCAACATCAGCCGTAGCGACTACCAGCCAGAGTATCAGGTTGACTTCGACCGTGAGAAGTTGGCACTCTACGGACTTAACCTAGCCAGTGCCGCCAATTACATCCGCAACCGCATTAACGGTAACACGGCAAGCTACTTCCGCGAGGATGGCGACGAATATGACATCAAGGTGATGTATGACCCCGCCTACCGCCAATCGCTTGAAGACATTGAGAACATAACTCTCTACAATGCTATGGGCAACGGCATCAAGCTCAAAGAAGTGGGCAAAGTTGTGGAGCGCTTCACACCTCCCACCATTGAGCGCAAGGACCGTGAGCGCATCATCACAGTGTCGACAGTGGTTCAAGACCGCCCCATGAGTGCCATCATTGCCGATGCCCAGCCCGAGCTTGACAAGCTTGATCTGCCACCTGGCGTGAACATTGAGCTTAGCGGTTCCTATGAGAGCCAGCAAGACTCGTTCAGCGACCTTGGAATGCTTGCAGTGCTCATTATCGTGTTGGTTTACATTGTGATGGCAGCCCAGTTTGAGTCGTTTACCTATCCTGGCATCATCATGTCATCAATCATGTTTGCCTTCTCGGGTATCGTTCTCATCCTGTTGATCACCGGCACCAACCTGAACATCATGTCGATGATTGGCGCCATCATGCTGATTGGTATTGTAGTGAAGAACGGTATCGTGCTCATTGACTATATCACCCTTAACCGCGAGCGCGGCATGAGCGTGCGCCGCTCGGTTATCGACGGTGGCAAGTCGCGTCTTCGTCCCGTGCTTATGACCTCGTTGACCACCATCCTGGGTATGGTGCCAATGGCAATAGGTAGCGGTGAGGGTGCCGAGATGTGGCGCCCAATGGGTATAGCTGTGATTGGTGGTTTGACTTTCTCAACCATCCTTACACTGCTGTTCGTGCCCACAATGTACACCATATTTGCCTATAACGGAATGAAACGCACTCGCAAGAAGCTTCGCAAGGCTCAAGCCAAGCGAGCTGCCCAAAGTCAAGAAAATGTTTAACCTTCATTGAGTTTTGAACTATCGATATGAAAGCAATATTTATAGCATTTGATCAGGCCTACTATGAGAGAATAGTTGAGATGCTGCTCAAGAGCGGATGCCGCGGTTTCACCGCTTTCAATGATGTGGTGGGACGAGGCAGCCACACCGGCGACCCCCACTACGGCACCCACGCTTGGCCCTCACTGGTGCAAGGAATCCTCACCATTGTCGACGCCAACCATGTTGACATGGTGCTCGAGAAGCTCCACGACATGGACCTGGCCACACCCAAGCTGGGACTGAGGGCCTTTGTGTGGAACATTGAGAAATCTATTTAAATCACACACATAACATCACTACTACACACATCATTGGTTGCACTTGGCACATCTATCGGTGTCGAGTGCAACCTTTTTTATTGTGGTGAGTTACTTTTTTCTATCATTATGAATATTTTACCTTAATTTTTGCTCAAAAATAGTAGTATTGATAAATAATTATTTATAACTTTGCACATTATAATGAAATACTGAACATTTGTGTTTTAACTCAAATATATTTTTTCACTAATCTAAAACTATTATTTATGAAGAAAACATTATCACTTCTCGTGATGGTCGTAGCAGCACTCTCGCTCGCGGCCAACAATTTCCTTCCTGTTGACATGAGCCAGGTGAAAGAAGCCCCAGCCGAGCTCAAAGCCAAGCTCATCAATCAGTCAATCAGCAAGCTCAAAGCCAATCCCAAGCTTGTGAACCCCGTGACCAAGGCCAGCGACCTCGTGGGAGGATACACCTGGACCTATGAGCAAGCGTCAACTCGCCACCAGAATCCTGATTCTGTTGAGACCACTGCAACGGGTACCGTGCCTGCCGCCATCTATGATGCCAACGACGAGGCCGGCACCGTAAAGATGGCCGGACTCTTCGACGGAGCTGTCGAAGCAACACTCGATCTCACGTCTTACTCAGTGCCAGTCCTTGACGTTGCAAGCCAAACCGCGGCCTACTCCAGTAGCTACGGTGCATGCGACGTGCGCGGTGTCTTCTACTATGAGGGCGACAACACCAACGCTGCCGGCTGGTACTACACCACGCTCACATTCTTCATCTTTGAGGATCAGATACGTGCAGCCAGCAACGTGTGGGTAACGCGCGTTATTAAGGAGGGCAACTATGCCGGCTACTCACTCACTCCTTACTGGAAGCCCAGTAGCATCATGGATGTAAACGACGCCAATAATGCCATTATGGACTTCACCTACAACGACAACCCATTCACAAGTGTGCTGCAAGTCACCGAGGACACCGAGAACTACGTAGTTTCGGCCAACAACTTCGCCGGCATTGGCACCACTCCTGTGACCTTCACCCTCGCCGCCGACAAGACCTGGACAGCCGATCCCGTTGTATTCTACACCTCGGGCAACAACAACTACGCCTTCTATGCCATTGATGGCGATAACCTCGTTCAGGAGACTGGCACAGGCACCGAGAAGGCACTCACCTTCGATCTAGACTGGACTGGCTATGACACCACCAACAACTACTGGCTGGGTCAGCGCAGTGCCACCACTATCACCCTCATCAGCGACGAGGAGTTCGTTTACCCAACTACCGAGCCCACTCACATCTACACCGTGGCTGGTTCTCCCGCCGGATTCTTCGGTACTGCTTGGGCTCCCGATATTGAGGCAAACAATATGACTCTCAACGCTGAGACCGGTAAATATGAGTGGACTAGCCCACAAGCTACCCTCGATGCCGGAACTAGCGTTCAGTTCAAGGTTGTTGAGGACCACTCTTGGGATGTTAATTATGGTGTTGATGGTGTCCTTGATGGTGCCAACGTAGAGCTCACTGCCGAAAAGGATGGCATCTATACTCTCACAGTTTATTTCGACCCACAAAACAACAACAACGTTACCGGTGAACTCACTCTCATCGAGGAGGTTTCTATTGAGCACACCTACACCGTGGCTGGTAGTCCCGCAGGCTTCTTCGGCAACACATGGGACCCCACCATTGAGGCCAACAACATGACCCTCAACGAGGAGACTGGCAACTATGAGTGGACCAGCCAAGAGGTTGAACTCACTGCCAACACCAATGTTGAGTTCAAGGTTACTCAAGATCACTCGTGGGATGTATCCTACGGTGTTGACGGTGGTATCGACAATGTGGTTCTCACCGCTGAGCAGGATGGCAAGTACGTCCTCACAGTTTACTACATGCCACAGGCCAACAACGCAGTGCGCGGCATCCTCACCCTCGTTGAGGAAGCTCCAGTTGAGTACAACCAGTTCTATGTAGTGGGCGACTTCAACGACTGGAAGACCACCGAGGAAGAAGGCCGCATTGAGCTTGCAGCCAATGAGGATGGCACTGAGTTCACCGGCAATGTAGAGCTTGCCGCCGGCGACGAGTTCAAGGTTATCGCTCCTGTAGCAAATGACTGGAAGTGGTTTGGTGGTGTCGATGAGAACAACATGGGCTACTTCTTGATTAACGACGACATGCTTGACATCAACATCAGTCTCATTAATGGTTCTAACTTCCACGCCGAGCAAAGTGGCCAATACACAATCAAGGTTATGGCTGCTCCCGCAACTACTGGCCTGAAGGCCATCAGCGAACCACTGGTGATGGTAGTAAGCAAAATTGCTACCGCAATCGACAGCATCAACACCGAGAACACTATCGACAACACCTGGTATAACCTGCAAGGTGTGAAGTTCAACGGCAAGCCCGCAGTTCCCGGCATCTACATCAACGGCGGCAAGAAGGTCATCGTTAAGTGATAAAAATTAAGTTTAAAGTGTTAAGTTTATTTTTAGGAAACTAAGCACAGCTGACTTTCATCTAAAAAAAGGTGCATCCCAATGTGTGGGTGCATCTTTTTTTATATTAAACCACAATAAATTAATAAAGTTGCCCACTTCAAGAAAACTACCTGTAAAAATATTGCAAAACTGCCAAATATTCACTACCTTTGCGCCAACTTTTTTCAAAAACACCCCTCATCACAATGGACGTTACTGTTAAAGGTCTAACCTTTGAGCCTTATCTCACTCGCGACGAGATAGCCAAGCAAGTGAAACGCGTCGCCTCCGAAATCAAGCGCGACTGTACAACCGAGTGTCCAATTTTCGTGTGCGTCTTGAATGGCGCTTTTATGTTTGCCGCCGACCTGTATCGCGCAATAGATATGCCCTTGAGCGAAATTACCTTTATCCGTTACAAGTCCTACGACGGGACTCAATCATCGGGCAAGGTTAAGAAAATCATGGGTCTCATCGAGAACGTTGAAGGTCGCGAAGTAATAATCATTGAGGACATTGTCGACACCGGGCACACCGCTAAAATGCTGCGCGACGACATTGCTGCATACAATCCCAAGAGCGTGAAAATGGCATCGCTGCTGTTCAAGCCCGAGTCGCTCAAGGTGGGACAGGCACCTGAGTACACGGCGTTTGAAATTCCACCAAAGTTCATCCTGGGCTATGGCCTAGACCTTGACGAGCTTGCCCGTGGCATGGATGAGATTTACGTGCTGAAAAACAAAGATTAACACAATACTAATAACTTATTAACAATCATTAAATTATGCTGAATATAGTAATATTCGGTGCCCCTGGTTCGGGCAAGGGCACTCAAAGCGAGAACCTTATTAAACACTACGAGTTATTCCACATTTCAACAGGCGATGTGCTGCGCGATCACATCAAGCGCGGAACCGAGCTTGGAAAGACCGCTAAAGGCTTCATCGACCAGGGCCAACTCATCCCCGACGAGCTCATGATAGGCATCCTTGCACAAGTTATCGACGACAACAAGGAAGCAGCGCAGAACGGCGTGATTTTTGACGGCTTCCCCCGCACCATCCCTCAGGCCGAGGCACTGGAAACACTGCTCAACGAGCGTGGCACCAGCGTGAGCGCCGTGGTTGGTCTTGAAGTTCCCGAGCAGGAACTTATCGACCGCCTTGTGAAACGTGGCCAAATGAGTGGTCGCAGCGACGACAACGAGGAAACCATCAAGAAGCGCCTCGCCGTTTATCACAACCAGACCTCTCCCCTGCAGGAGTTTTACAAAGAGAAAGGTCTTTACAAAGCCATTAAGGGAACAGGCACTATCGACGGCATCTTTGATGACATCAAAGCGGCAATCGACGCCATCTAACACATAATCAGATAAAATTTTGGCGGGAATCTACATCCATATTCCCTACTGCAAGAGCAAGTGCATCTATTGCGACTTCTACTCCACCCCACAGGTGGCAACGATGGAGCAATATGTGCACTCGCTGCTTGGTGAAGCTAACCTGCGCCAAGAAGAAATAGCCCACTCCCCCATCACCACCCTTTACATGGGCGGTGGCACTCCATCGGTGCTCGCGGTTGAGCTTGTCACAGAGCTAGTGAATGGACTGCATGAGGTCTTTGACTTGAGCCGGCTAGAGGAATTCACCATCGAGGTAAACCCCGACGATGTTTCGTCCAAGTATATCACAGCATTGCGAGAACTGGGCATTAATCGTGTGAGCATGGGTGTGCAAAGCTTTAATGACAATGAACTGCGCGCCATCAATCGTCGCCACACCTCCCGGCAAGCGATTGATGCTGTGAGAGCAATCCAAGACGCCGGCATTGGAAACGTGAGCATCGACCTCATCTATGGCCTACCGGGACAATCTCTTGACTCGTGGAAGAACAATGTGGAGCAAGCCATATCACTTAATGTGCGGCACATCTCGGCCTACTGCCTGAGCTATGAGCGTGGCACACGCCTGTGGGTAATGCGTGAACAGGGCAAGGTGCAAGAGGCGAGCGACGAGCTGTGTGTTGCGATGCACAACACGCTAGTCAGCAAGCTCCGTCAAGCAGGATTTGAGCATTATGAAATCTCTAATTTTGCCAAGCCAGGCTACCGCTCACGTCACAATTCCAGCTACTGGAATTTCACGCCCTACCTTGGACTTGGCGCCGCTGCCCACAGCTTTGACGGCACCAATCGCCGCTTCAATCCCTCGAGCATAAAGCAATATATAAAAGCCTTGAGTGAAAATCGCACAGTTTTCACCATCGAAGAACTTGAATGGTGGGAACGCCACGATGAGGAAGTGATGGTGCGTCTGCGCACCAGCGATGGACTCGACACCACAGTCATTGCCAAGCACTATGGCAACAATGCCAGCGACACACTGTTGCGCAAAGCCCAGCCATTCATCAATCAAGGACTCCTCAACCTCAACGGTACCACCCTAACCCTCACCCCCGCTGGCGTGATGATGAGCGACCACATCATCCGCACCCTCATGTGGGACTAACAAAAACTAAAAAACATGAAAAAAATTCTTTTTTTACTATTAGCATTATTTACTCTCACCGTGAGTACCATGCCACTGCCCAATGACACAGCCACCGAGCAGTTACCCGATTCAGTCTATGTCGTTGCCTACTTTTGTAAAAACGACACACTGGAGTATATCTATTCCAACGAACAAATCAAAATTAAAGGTACCGACACCACCACTACAATCATTACTGAAGGCAAATTCCGACTCGTTGTGCTCGACTCAACAGCAACAGGTTATCGAATTCAGTATGACCAATTAGAGATTGGCTCACCATTAACCGATAAGTTAAAAGAGCTCGCCAACGACAAGAATAATTTAATTGAAAGTATTTCCTCTTTAATCAACAACACCTCAATTAATAATAATCCAATAATATTCACCACAAACGAATTGGGGGAAATACAGCATATCGAGAATTGGCAGGAAATCAGAAACCAGCTATTACACATCACTGAATCACTTATTACAAACATCTACAACTCAATTCCCCAAGCCAATGAGTATATCAACAAGGATTCTTTTATAGATTTATTTAAACAGCGCTATGACAGCGAAGAACTTTTCATAGAAAACTTTGAAGGATTTCCCCTCCTGTTCACGTTCCACGGCAGCGCTTTCAAAGCTGGGCAATCAACTGTGGACGATCAAGGAAACGAACAAGAATATCCATCAATAGTGCAACTATATGCCAATAATTTAGACCCCGAAGAGGAAGGCCGTGACGATTTTTCACCTGACTACGTTGTGTCGCTTGTCACATCAACGAGCATGCAAGGCGATGAAGTAAAAGAACTTCTTAGCTCTATAATGGGCTTAATACTCAACAATAACAGCAAAACCGATGAACTAAAAGATTCATTAAACGACACCAAGGACTTTGACAACGCCACGTTGACCATCACCGACGGCATTAACGCCGAATACTGGATTAACGGATGGCCAAGCGAGATAATACACTTCAACAACACCGAAGTCACCGCACCTGGCCAACATTCACAAAGCCGCATCAAGGCCAAATCGCTTGAATGCGTCTATCGGTCATGCTTCAACTTCATGAGATAAAGCGAAATAAAAACCCTCGAGAGCATCATCGTCCCGAGGGTTTATTATCTATTATTATCAAAACGATTTCATTTGTGGCTTATGCGCCAAATGGTGCCCTCAATCAATGAGCAGTAGATGTCGCCAGTAGAAGTGTCGACATCAAAACCATTAACCTCGCTTGAGCCCATGCGATAAGTAAAGACCAATTTGCCACTGGTTGCATCAATCACAGCCAGCATTCCGCGACGCGAGCCTGCATAGATGTAGCCATCCTTCTCAAGCACGATGCACGGAGCATGCTCATAGCCAAATCCACAGTCGGTGTCCCACAATTGGTGATAGTCGTCGCTCTGCGTGTCAATGGCAACCACAGTGCCGTCCATAGTCTTGGCGTAGGCACGCTTGCCATCCTCGCTCAACCCCAGGCTCTCACGCACCTTCACGGCATTGTCGTGGTGACGCCACAGCTGCTTGCCTGTGGTGCGGTCGATAGCGGTTGAATTGCGGTCGGGCGCAACGATAATCACACGACCCTCGGTGACAGCCGGCACCACATTGCCGGGGCTGTAGAGGTTAGTGCTCTTGCCATTGTTCCAGGCCCAGTTGAGCGCGCCACTCTTGCGATTGAGTGAGCGCAGATTGGTGTCCCATGCTCCAAAGATGATATCTTCTTTACCCACAAACGGCTCGGCCTGGCAATAGTTGTTGATGTCATTGTATTGCCACAGCATTTTCCTCTTGTTCACGTCCCAAGCCTGGAATGTCTTGTAGCCACCCTGATAAAGCACACCATCGGCGACAACGCCATCAGCAACAAAGGGTCCCAATGCCGCAACCTCGCTCAGCATCTTGCCGCTCTTCTTCTCAAGCCACACGAGGCGTTTGTCGCCTGTGGGGAGCACGACAACCTTGTCGCCCACCGCCGGCCGCGAGAAGAGCATGCTCGCGGTTTTATACTCCCACTTCAATGCCGCAGTTTTCTTGTCAATTACCCTCAAGCGTCCCATCGAGTTGCCAAAGTAGATATTGTCTTTGTCAAGACCTAGACGAGTGAATACCGAAGCCTCGTCGGCATAGACTTTCTCGACCGTGAAGCCTGCCGGCACAGTGTAATCAACAGTTTTAGCAGGCGTGTTGTAGTAGTCGGTATTAATCTTGTAGGCATAACGGATGTCGCGCTCCTTACCAAGCGTCTTGTTGTAGACGTGAATCCAGTTGTTGTCGAGGTCGACATCCATGAGTGTGTAGCCATAGTCGCCACCTCCCATGTCGAGGCATCGCACCATCAGGCCGTTGATGCCATCGGTCTCATACTGGCGCCAGCGGTGCCAGTGACCGTTTTGGTGAGTGATAACGGGATATTTCTTGAGCACAGCCACATAGTCGCGATAGTTGTCAAGGTCGTCGAGCAACGGGTAATGATTAATACTGAGCACCTTCATGCCTGGCTTGACCATCTCCCTGAGCGTGTTGTCGAGCCAGGTGAGGTCTTCCTGCTTGATGTGACCGTCGCCCATCTTCATGAATGGGCCACAGTTCATGCCTATCACCACAAGCTTGCCCACAGTGAAAACGAAGCGGTCGTTGCCCCACAGGTCATTAAACGTCTTGCAGGCACTCTGGCTCCAGTTGTTCTCGTGATTGCCCGGAATAACATAAAGCGGATGGGTGATGCCGTCGAGAATCGACTTCACGTTGCGCAGTTGCACGTCGCTACCCTCGTTGGTGAGGTCGCCCGTCATGAGCACCGCATCCACATCGGTGTTATTAATTTCTTGCACAGCGAGCTTTAGCTGTGCCTCGTTAGCGTTACCGGGAGTGACATGCACGTCGCTCAATATCGCAAACCGCTGCGCCATGCCGCTAGTAGCCACCAGCATGAATGCCAGTAATACTAAAGTCTTAATGTGTTTTATCATAATTATTAAAATTTTGTTTTTTCAAGAAATCGCCTTTTTCGGCGTTGTCGCTACCTGTAAGTTCTCAATTGGGGTACAAACATGTTGGGATAATACTCTAGCTTGAACCCAACATCGGGGTTGCCGATGAGGATAATAACATCATACTGAATCTCGCACTTGAGATGAAAGTAGCGCACGTAGGCATTAGCCGAATTTACCATGTGCTGCTTCTTGGCCCGTGTTATGGCTCGCATTGGGTCGAAATAGCTGTCGCCGCTGCGTGTCTTCACTTCCACAATGTGAAGCAGCATGCCAGGTCCTTGAGCAATAATATCAATCTCAAGTTTTCCCATGCGCCAGTTGGTCTCCCTGATAGTGAATCCCTGCTTGATGAGAAACTCTACTGCCTCATGCTCGCCCGCCTTGCCTAGTTCGTTGTGCCGTGCCATAAGTCATTAATCGTTTTCAGTTGCAAATATATCACTTTTATCTCAAATTTTAATTATCAAGTGTCCTAAAAACTTCGTGTTACACTCCATTGAGTCAATAAATAATGCTATAAAACAAATTATTATATACTTTCTTGCGAAAAAATTTATTTTTTAGGAATTTAATCATTAACTTTGTAGGCTCAAACGACCGTGCCCCCATTTTGGGTAGCAAAAGGCATGGACATTATGAGCAAGAAATTATTGAAATAAAAAGAACGAAAATTCCAAATCATTTAATTTCACTAATACATTTTCATGAAAGTTTATAAAAGTGACGAGATTCGTAACATCTCATTGTTAGGAAGCAAAGGCTCGGGTAAGACTACCCTTGCCGAGTCTATCATCTTTGACTGCGGTCTTATCAACCGCCGCGGCACTATCGATGCAGGCAACACCGTGTGCGACTATTTCCCTGTAGAGAAGGAGTATGGCAACTCGGTGTTCTCTACCATCTTCAGCGTGGAGAACAAGGGCAAGAAGCTCAACTTCATTGATTGTCCAGGCATGGACGACTATGTGGGAAACATCGTTACCGCACTCAATGTCACCGACGCAGGTCTGATGCTCATCAATGGCCAAAACGCCATTGAGGTGGGTACACAGAACCAGTACCGTACCGTTGGCAACATCAAGAAGCCTCTCATCTTCGCCATCAACCGTCTTGACAACGAAGCAGCCGACTATGACAATGCTCTCAACCAGCTCAAGGAAACCTTTGGCAACAAGGTGGTTCCCGTTCAGTTCCCAGTTTCAACCGGCGCCGGCTTCACATCGATTGTCGATGTTATGCTCATGAAGCAAATCAACTACGACGAGAACGGCAAGGGCACAATCGTTGACATCGATGCAGCTTACCAAGACCGTGCCGAGGAATTTAACATGGCCCTCATTGAGATGGCTGCCGAGGGCGATGAAGCTCTCATGGAAAAATTCCTTGAGGAAGACACCCTCTCACCCGAGGAGATTGTTGACGGTATGCGCAAGGGTCTTATCGACTGCAGCATCATCCCGGTAATGTGCATCAGCGGTGAGAAGAACGTGGGCGTTGACCGCCTGATGGACTTCTTGGGCGAGGTTGTTCCCACCACCGCCGAGATGCCCGCAGTGTGCGACACCGATGGCAACGAAGTTAAGTGCGACCCCAATGGTCCCACAAGCCTCTTCTTCTTCAAGACCACCGTTGAGCCCCACATTGGCGAGGTTTCTTATTTCAAGGTAATGAGCGGTACCATCAAGGCCGGCACCGACCTCAACAACATGAACCGTGGCAGCAAAGAGCGCATCACCCAGCTCAACACCGTGTGTGGTAGCTTGGCAAAGAGCAACGTTGATGAGCTCCAGGCAGGCGACATTGGCGCTACCGTTAAGCTCAAGGACGTTCGCCGTGGCAACACCCTTAACGACAAGGACTGCGAATACGTTTTCGACTTTATCCAATATCCCGCTCCCAAGTATCAGCGCGCCATCAAGCCCGTTAACGAGAGCGAAATCGAGAAACTGGGTCAGATTCTTAACCGCATGCACGAGGAAGACCCAACATGGCTCATCGAGCAGTCTAAGGAGTTGAAGCAGACCATCATCAGCGGTCAAGGCGAGCTCCACCTGCGCACCCTCAAGTGGCGTATTGAGAACAATGAGAAGGTACAAATTGAGTATATCGAGCCTAAGATTCCTTATCGCGAGACTATCACCAAGGCCGCTCGTGCCGACTATCGCCACAAGAAGCAATCGGGTGGTTCTGGTCAGTTTGGTGAGGTACACCTCATCATCGAGCCTTACCGCGAGGGAATGCCCGAGCCCGACACCTACAAGTTTGGCAACCAGGAGTTCAAGATGAACATCAAGGACAAGCAAGAGATGGATCTCGACTGGGGCGGCAAGCTCGTTATCTACAACTGTATCGTGGGTGGTGCCATCGACGCACGTTTCATCCCCGCTATCGTTAAGGGTATCATGGACCGCATGGAGCAAGGCCCATTGACCGGTTCTTACGCTCGCGACGTGCGCGTTTGCATCTACGACGGTAAGATGCACCCGGTTGACAGTAACGAAATCTCGTTCCGCCTGGCAGCCCGTAACGCCTTCAGCATGGCATTCCGCGATGCTAACCCCAAGGTTCTTGAGCCAGTTTATGATGTTGAGATTCTCGTGCCAAGTGATGCAATGGGTGGCGTTCAGAGCGACCTTCCCGGACGTCGCGGCATCATGATGGACATGTCGAGCGCCAACGGCCTTGAGACCGTTAAGGCTCGCATTCCATTGAAGGAAATGGCAAACTACTCTACCGCATTGAGCTCTATCACCGGTGGACGCGCATCGTTCTCGATGAAGTTCGCAAGCTACGAGCTCGTTCCTGGCGACGTTCAGGAGAAGCTGCTCAAGGAGTACGAGGAAGCAAGCAAGGACGAGGATTAATATCGCAACTTCTATATTTTCCTTACATAACGATGAAAATCGCTTCGGGGCGCAAGCCCGGGAGCGATTTTCGCTTTAACCAAATTCAAGAATCACAAGACAGCCACCCGCTACACAAAAAAAACATCGCAACACAATTTAATAAATAAAACAAGACGCTGTTAATATTTATTTACTAATTTTGCCACAGAAAGTTTAAACACAAAGGATAAAATACATTTTATATGGAAAAGGTTATTAAAACATTATTTTTAATTTGCCTAATGATAATGCCCTTTGCCGGCAATGCGCAAAACCTGATAGAGGAATTGAGTGAAGATGAAGTGACTATAGTTTACAAGAATGCTACCGACCAGTCGGTAATGAAGGGAGAGCACAAGCAGTCGGGCCGCATGATAAAATATGAGCCGGGCAAGTTCATGACCATTGTCACCAACCAAGGCGACACCATCACCTATCGTCAAGAAGATATATATCGCATCCAGCGCAAGCGCCCCTACAACATGGCATTCACCAACAAGTTTGGTGCTGGAGGCCCACAGCGTGGCTATCATGGAGAGTATAACTTTGAATTATCAGCTCGAACTCGCCCTGTTCCTTATGGTTTCAGCATCATTCAAGGCTATCAAATATTTCCATGGCTACGCCTAGGTGCCGGATACCAATTTTTATATTCAAGCTGGACTAATGAAAAGCCATTAAGCAATGAAAAAAATACTGTCACATCACATTCCAATATCATCTTTGGAGATGCCAAGGTGTTCTTTACTCGCACACTATTTAACCCATTCCTGAACTTGCGCTTGGGCAGCTCACTTGAGAAGGGGCAAGGTTTTTATTATAATATATCGGTGGGATGCCGCTTTGGGCTTCGCTCAAGCAAAAGGCTGGCATTCAACTTCTCCATGGGAATTGCTCATTCCCGCAACACAATCATGACTGATACCGACAGGAAAGCCGATGTAATGATAAGAGGAGGATTTGAGTTCTAACCCATCTTATCAAGGAATATAACATCTTGAAAACTGAGGTTAGATTTAGGCAACTCCAAGACGCCATCTACAAGCGCTACAACCTCATGGGCCAGCCAGTGGGCAACAACTACCACGGCATCGTGATCGAGAACGGAAAGAAAATTATTGTGAAGTAATTCAGCTGAATTGCAGTTGATATAAATCAAGTGCCGTGATTGCCAACAACAATCACGGCACATTTTGTTCTTATTGTTCATTGCATTAAAAAAAGCTCCGTTTATTGCGTTGTCCACACAACGATATGTAACGAAGCACCATTTTAATTTTAGCCTTGCGAGCGTAAGCATTTTATAAAAAAAATAATCTGGCGCAAGCCAGCTTTTTGACATCGATAGATGCAGCTTTGTGAGAGGAAAACTACAATACTTTTTGCCATGTGTTGAGCACATGAAAATTAGAGAGTCTTCGACTCTAAAATTTAAATATTAATATGTTTGATTTGTTTTAGATTTGATAGATTTCTGCCCGTAGGGCACTAATTTCCACTCCGCCAGGAGTGGCAAAACAATCCCGCCAAAACTACCAATCTTAGCCCGAAGGGCAACAATCTTTAGCGCGCAGCGCGTCCCAACTCAAAAACTGATAATTCAATGATAATTCACGGACAATTCACGATAATTTGTGTTAAAAGCCGTAGAAACCGCCATCTAATGAAACTAATTATAATTGTTTTTAATTGTTTGACAAATAACTGAAAACTATTTACTATCTTTG
>DGWL01000065.1:14684-16474 GCA_002396125.1 Porphyromonadaceae bacterium UBA4259 | reverse complement strand
ACAAGAAATCTTTACTATCAATCTTTGTGCTCCTGTGCGTTATTGCACTAACTGCATGCACTGGCAACGATGCCAAGAAGTTGCTCCTGGGCGACACCGACAAGTACCACAACACACCCAAGCAGGCTGTAGAGGAACTGTTCAACACCTTGCCTAGCCAGGGCAACATCCTTCGCCTGAAAGAGGCCGTTAAGTTCAAAGAGAACGACAAACTCAGTGACTACCAGAAGGACGAGTTCTTCAATCAGCTAAAGAAGAAAAACTTCAAGGTAAAAGCCAAAACAGAACGCACACATGGCGACTACAAAAACGTCAATTGCGACATAACTCTGCCCGATGGCTCAACCGTTGAGAAAAAATTCCGACTCATCAAGGAAGATGACATATGGAAAACCGAGATTGGTTTCAGCGAGATTCGTGACGCAATTTTCAAGTGATCACAATTCACTTGTGTATAACTCCTCCTCTAAGATAGAGGAGGTGCCCGTAGGGCTAAGTTGACCAATCAAGTAAATTGGTCACATAATCATAGATAGTGTTGACATTTTGTCAGCACTATTTTTAATTCACTGAAATTCTGTCACTTAACAAGTCAAAATTACATTTGGAATTGTCTTTGCATGTGCATGTTTCAGAAAGGAGAATAATAGAAACTATGAACTTAAACAATTTTACAATCAAGTCGCAAGAAGTGTTGCAGCAGGCCATCACACTTGCTCGCAGCAACGGCAATCAGGCTCTTGAACCCGTGCACATGCTCAAGGCTATCTTGAGCGAAGGCGAGAGCGTGGTGAAGTTCATCTTGCAGAAGCTCGACATCACACCCACGATGATTGAGCGACCATTGGAAAACGAACTGGCCCGCCTGCCCAAAGTGAATGGTGGCGACCCCTACTTGAGCAACGACGCCAGCCGTGTGCTCGACAAGGCTAGCGACATAGCACAAAAAAATGGCGACCAGTACGTCACCATCGAGGCCATGCTCATGGCCTTGCTTGAGGTGTCGTCGCCAGCGTCTACCATACTGAAAGATGCTGGTATGACCAAGAAAGACTTGCAAGCCGCTATAGGCGAGTTGCGTCAAGGCAAGAAGGCCACCAGCCAGGAACAGGAGCAACAGTATAACGCGCTGAGCAAATATGCCATCAACCTCAACGAACGTGCACGCCAGGGCAAACTCGACCCCGTCATAGGCCGTGACGACGAAATACGTCGTGTGCTGCAAATCCTGAGCCGACGCACTAAGAACAACCCTATCCTGATTGGCGAGCCTGGAACCGGAAAGACCGCAATTGTCGAGGGGTTGGCGCAGCGCATCGTGCGTGGCGACGTGCCCGAGAACCTAAAGCACAAGCAGGTCTACTCGCTCGACATGGGCGCACTGATTGCCGGCGCCAAGTATCAAGGTGAATTTGAAGAGCGACTCAAGGCTGTGATTAACGAAATCACACAGGCACAAGGCGAGATAATCCTCTTCATCGATGAGATTCACACCCTCGTGGGTGCAGGCAAGAGCAGCGGTGCCATGGATGCGGCCAACATCCTCAAGCCCGCTCTGGCGCGCGGCGACCTGCGCAGCATTGGCGCCACCACGCTCGACGAGTACCAAAAGTATTTTGAGAAAGATAAAGCTCTTGAGCGACGGTTCCAAATCGTAATGGTCGACGAACCCGACGAGGAAAGTGCAATCGCCATCTTGCGAGGCTTGAAGGAGCGCTACGAGAACCACCACAAGGTGCGCATCAAGGATGATGCCATCATTGCAGCCGTGCAGCTGAGCCAGCGCTACA
>DGWL01000065.1:13759-14600 GCA_002396125.1 Porphyromonadaceae bacterium UBA4259 | reverse complement strand
AGGCCATCGACCTGGTCGATGAGGCAGCCGCCAAGCTGCGCATCGAGATGGACAGCGTGCCCGAAGAACTCGACGAGGTGAGCCGCAAGATTTCACAACTCGAGATTGAGCGTGCAGCCATCAAGCGCGATGGCGACGAGCAACGCATAGCCCAACTCGACGAGCAACTAGCCAACTTGCGCGACCGCGAGAGTGGCTATAAGGCAAAGTGGCAGAGCGAGAAGGAGCTTATCAACCGCATTCAGCAAAACAAGATTGACATTGAGCAACTAAACTTCGAGGCTGAGCGTGCCGAGCGCAATGGCGACTACGCCCGAGTGGCCGAGATTCGCTACTCGCTCATCAAGCAAAAACAAGATGAGAACACCTCACTGCAACAGCAATTGCGCTCGATGCAGGGCGAGCAATCGCTCATCAAGGAGGATGTCGACAGCGACGACATCGCCGAGGTGGTTTCGCGCTGGACCGGCATCCCAGTGACTAAGATGCTCCAAAGCGAAGGTGAGAAACTGCTGCACCTTGAGGACGAACTGCACAAGCGCGTGATAGGCCAAGACGAGGCCATCAGCGCCATCAGCGATGCCGTGCGCCGCAGCCGTGCAGGCCTTAACGACCCGCGTCGACCCATAGGTTCGTTTATCTTCCTGGGCACCACCGGTGTGGGCAAGACCGAACTTGCCAAGGCCCTAGCCGACTACCTTTTCAACGACGAGAACATGATGACCCGAATCGACATGAGCGAATATCAGGAAAAATTCTCGGTTACTCGACTCATAGGTTCGCCTCCAGGCTATGTGGGCTACGACGAGGGAGGCCAGCTCACCGAGGCTGTGCGCCGCAA
>DGWL01000065.1:0-13647 GCA_002396125.1 Porphyromonadaceae bacterium UBA4259 | reverse complement strand
CCCGACGTGTTCAACGTGCTGCTGCAAGTGCTCGACGACGGTCGACTCACCGACAACAAGGGCCGCACCGTCAACTTCAAGAACACTATCATCATCATGACCAGCAACCTGGGCTCGAGCCTGATTCGTGAACGCTTTGAGCACCTCAATGCCGGCAATCACGACAGTGTGGTGGAGAGCACACGCAACGATGTGATGAACATGCTCAAGCAGACAATACGGCCTGAGTTCCTGAACCGTATCGACGAGATTATAATGTTCACACCACTCGACGAGCAGCAGATAGCGCAAATCGTGGAACTGCAACTCAAGAGTGTCAAGAAAATGCTCCACAGCAACGGTATCGAACTCGACTACACCCCTGCCGCAGTGAACTTGCTTGCGCATGCGGGCTATGACCCGGAGTTTGGTGCACGACCCGTCAAGCGAGCCATCCAGAACCTGGTTCTCAACCAGCTCTCGCGCGACATCATCGCCCACCATGTTGACCGCTCACGTCCCATCATCATCGATGCCCAGGCTGGCGACATCACGTTCAGCAACTAAACACCCACATAACACCAACGTTAAGCGCTCGAGCATCACACATGCGTGCCCGAGCGCTTTTAATCTATGTGGCAAATGCCACAACCTTACTTGAGGACGATACTCTCAAGAATAGCTCTCACCTCTTCATTGGCGAATGGATCACCCTTGATTTCGTTGGTGCTCACTGTAATCTTCACAGTAGCGTCGGTTTTTGCACCTTGAGGAGCGATAATCCAGTAAGAGTTGCGTCCATCTTTATTCAAGACGTTCAATTTACCACCCTCAACCTGGATTTCCTCTACCTGCTTGTAACCGCCATCAGGACTCAAGTAATATTCCATAGCCTTGTCGAAAGCCTCGGTGTCCTCCTTAATGCCTATAAAATGAGTGAATTTCTCACCTTCGTGCTTGATTTCCACATTGGAGTCATCATTGGTCACTACTTCCCAGCCCTCGGGTTGGATGACGGTGAAGTGGGTCTTCTCGATGGGTGTACCCTGAATCTTAGGACCACCCGAGCATGATGTAATGGCAACCACGGCAGCCACTAACACAAATAATGCAAATACTTTCTTCATGTCTTTGTTTTGGTTTTTAATTAATAATTAAAGAATTATGATTTCTATACGATTGTGATCAAATATCAATGATTTAAGAATTAGAATCGATAGCCAATGGCGATTTGGGCGTTGCCATTCTTGTCTTTCAAGTCATTGAACACTCTAGAGAGGCCAAGAGTGTAACGAGCTTGCACAAACACATCGCTGGCGATGTTGTAGGTGCAACCAAGAGCCAAGGCAAAGTCGAGCTCTCTGGTGTCCTCCTTGTAGTCCATGGTATACTTGCCAATTGATTTGTCTTTATAATCGTAAGTGGTTTTGCTATAGACATTGTAGCCAAGCTGCGGGCCGAAGTCGATGCTGAAGCTTGGATGAACATAGTACTTGAGCAAGAGAGGCAGGTTGATGTAATTTACATGATCGGTGGCATCGTAGTAAAACTTATTACCATCATCATCGATGTCGCAATCGCTCCACTTGCCACCTTGCGCCGCAAACACAAGCTCGGGAGCAAATGCCAACTTATCAGTAAAACGGAATTCAAGATAAGCACCAACTTGATAATTGAGTTGTGGCTTGTGACCAAGTGCATCCTTGCCCCAGTAATGAGTGAGGTCAACACCAACCTTGGGTCCCCAGGTCAATTTTTTTTGTGCCATAGCCGCACCGGCCGCTATGACAACACACAATAATGTAACTAATAGTTTTTTCATAATTTATTATTTACCGTTAATTTAAATATTCTTTTGCAAAAATAAAGCATTTATCGCTTAAAAACAACCATTTTACACAAAAAAGTGATTTTTACACTAATCTTGCGGAAGGGCGGTTAAGTTGTTTCCCTTCATGCGTGTGATGTATTGCTCGATGATGGCCCGCAGTTGCCGCTCCATGAAAGGCACTTGCTTGAACTGCCGCTTGCGGGCCAGCAGATTGTGCTTGAGCGAGAAATCGTTCTTGTAGTCAAAGATGCCATAAAGCTTGTTACCCCGATATTCTATCATCAAGTCGTCGAGATAATACATAGAACTACCATTGCGATCATTGAATACATAGTTGACAAACTCGGGACTGTTGTCAAACACATTCTTGCCAAACGAGAAGAACGGACGCTGATAATTGAGCAGAGCCAGCAGCGAGGGAGTGATATCGGTCTGCTGCATGAGGCGCGTGGAGTCGCATCTTGCCGGCAGTTGCCCACCTGGAGTGTAGAAAAAGATGGGGATGAGGAAACGCCCCATCTCGTTGTTATAGTCCTCGCGGTGACTCACGCCGCAATGGTCGGCTGTGAAAACAAAAATAGTGTTGTTGAACCATGGCTCATTCTTCACTTTGTCGAAGTAACGCTTGATTGAGTAATCAGCATAACTTATGCTGCGATGCATGGGAATTTCACCACGCGTGAACTTACTCTTGTGCTGCTCGGGAATCGCAAACGGCTCATGACTCGAAGCCGTGAAGACAGTGAGAAAGAAGGGTTCGTCTTCCTTGGCAATGCTGCTCGTCATGCTAGCGAAATATTGCAAATATGGCTCGTCGAAAATTGCCCACGTCCCATCAAAGTCATCTTTGCCCGGGTACTCATCCATGCCATAATAACTCTCGAAACCGATGGCATTGGTAAAGCCCCTGAAACCAAGCGTGTTGTTGGGGGCTCCATGAAAGAAGGCCGTGGTATAGCCCTCGTCGCGAAGCATCTGCGGCAAGCCCTGTAACTTATTGTTAGAATAGATGAAATAGCAATAGGGATCAATGTAGCGCGGAATGCCCGCAAAGCTTGCCGGCATGCAGTCGACCGAGCGAATGCCATTGGCAAAACTGTAACGGAAACTGTAGCTCACGCTTAACAAAGAGTCGAGAAATGGAGTGTAACCCCTAAATGCTCCGCCGTCCTTGTCCTTATTATAGAAGCCCATATACTCCATCGAGAAACTCTCCATCAAGAACACCACCACATTGAGCTTGCGCATCTCTCCCCCTGGGGGAGTTGCGTTCTTGATGGGATTGAATATACCATCGAGTTCGCTTGTTTCAAAGAAATGAGGGTCCTTGTAGTCATGCTTGTGGGCGGTAGTGATAATGGTGAAAGGAGTGTTGAGCACAATAGCCGCATTGATGGGCTTGGTGCAATAGATGTCGGCAGAATCTTGCCTGAGAGGGTGCATCTTCAGGCCAAATCCACCTCTCATGCCGGCAATCGCTACCCACAATGCAAGCACAAACACAAGCGAGTGAGTTGTGTAGTAAATCTTGTTACGCGGGAAATCGTCGCGGTTCTTCTTGACCGGGTTGTAATAGAGAAAAACCATGGCAACTATCAGCGCTATTCCTGCAAGCCACACTTGCCAGTAGCCGGTAATACTGTTAAGCGCAATGGTGCCCAAGTTGCTCTCACCACCGAACTCCGAGAAGATGGTGGCAGTGGTGCGTCGCCCGCCAAACTCGAAGTAAACAATATCGGCCATGTTGACAGCGATGCCCAAACCATTCACGACAAGGAAGATAATCCTCACAATTCGCTGATATTTAACCGAATGTCGTGCCTTGAGCGGAATAAACTGCAACACAATGCACAGCACGTTGATGTAACACAACGCGCTCAGGTCAAACCTCAACCCACCCAGCGAGATTGTCATCACTTCGTCGAATGTCAAGTCCCGGAACGTGTTAATGTTCATGTAGTAGAACAGCCACCTCATGAGCATGTAGGCAACCATCATTATCAGGAAGTTGACGGCCATGATCACGCCAGGTTGTTTTCTTATCTTTTCAATAGGAATTTTCATTTCTACGTTTCGCAAATCATTAAATCTTGGTGCAAAAATACTACAATTTTATGAAATCTGTGCCTAATTATCGATTATTATTATTATATTTGCCGATTGTTAGCGATTGGTTTTCCACCTTTTTTTCGCTATTAAACTATTAGAGAAAGACTTTAACATGACAAATAATAAATTCAAGCTTCTTGCCGGTCCCTGCGTGATTGAGAGCGAGGATAACGTGCTTTTTCTTGCCGAGGCGTTAAAAAGCATCGCTAGCCACCACGACGTGGAATTCTTCTTCAAGGCATCGTGGGACAAAGCCAACCGCACCAAGGCCACCAACTACCGCGGCCCGGGGCTGGAGGAAGGACTGCGTATTCTTGACGAGGCCAAGACCCAAGTGGGCGTGAAGATTGTTACCGATATTCACGAGCCACAACAAGCCGAGCCAGTCGCACAGGTTGCCGACATCATTCAGATTCCTGCCTTCCTGTGCCGTCAGACCGACTTGCTCCATGCCGCAGCGGCTACAGGCAAAACCGTCAACATCAAGAAAGCACAATTCTCAAGTCCTGAGGAAATGGGTAACGTGGTGAGCAAGATGGAGCACTTTGGCTGCCGCGACTTCATGCTGTGTGAACGTGGCAACTGCTTTGGCTACAACAACCTGGTCGTTGACATGACAGGACTGGTGCGACTTGCCAAGCTGGGCTATCCAGTGCTTTTCGACGCCACCCACAGTGTTCAAATCAGTGGCGGCGGCTTCAACTACGGCAACAGCGGCAAGAGTGAGTATGTGCCCTACCTTGCCAAGGCTGCCGTTGCCACCGGCGTCCTCTCGGGCTTGTTCATGGAAGTTCACAACGATCCTGCCAGTGCCCTGTGCGATGGCAGTTGCATGCTTCGTCTCGACGACCTCGACAGCCTGCTAAGCCAGATAATGCGAATAAGAGAAATCACACTGGAACAACAATAACTATAGAGGACAATCCCCATGCTACTACTCAAGCGCATAGTTCACACCACCATCTGGGGCGGCCCCAAAATAAGCCGTCTTGCAGGAGTTGAAGGCGACCACATCGGTCACCTCTACTCACTATATTGCCGTGAGGGCATTTCCAACGAGATTCTCAACGGCAAGTGGCAAGGCAGGTGCCTCAACGACGTGTTCCCCTTGTTCCGCGACGAGTTTAACATGCAAGAGCATGAGTATTTTCCCCTCACTCTTGCACTCACCGAGGCCCACGAGAACTTGAGCATACAAGTGCATCCCACCGATGAGATGGCACGTGACCTCGACCCGAAGTCGCGCGGAAAGCGGGAGTCGTGGTACTTTATCGACGCCCCCACAAGCGGCGCGATTATCAACGGCTGCACATGCACCAGCAAGGAACAAGAACAGCTGATGATTGCACAGGAGCAGTTCATGGCAATGGCCGCCACACTGGCAGTGAAGCAAGGCGACTATGTGTTTGTAGAACCCGGCACCCTTCATGCCATCACCGCTGGCAGCCTAGTGTTTGAGATAGAAGAAGGCAGCGACTTCACCTATCGTTTCTACGACTACGACCGCACCGACTCGCAAGGCAAGCGCCGTGAGTTGCATGTGGCCAAGGCCACCACAGCGCTCAACATCAACCTCCAGTCGACACCCCGCCGCTATAGCGGTCACGACGAGATTGTTGAGAGAACCTATAGCACGAAACTAATCAATAACACCGCATTATACACCAACGAGAGCAACACTCTTGAGTGTTTCACACTAGTGAAAGGCTCCATGAGCTGTGACGGCATCGGCGTGGCACCCGGGTCAACAGTGCTGTTGTGGCCCGGTGAGAATATTGCCACCAGTCAAGTTGAGCTGGCTTTCGTTTCTAAAATAAGGGAGGACAACCTATGATATATTCACCATCTTTAATGTGCGCCAACTTCGACAATCTCAAGGCCGAGACCTTTGCCCTTGAGGCTGCCGGCGCTACACGCCTTCATCTCGACGTGATGGATGGCCGTTATGTGCCCAATTTTGCCATGGGTTTGGGCGACGTCAAGTCGATTTGCCGCATCACCTCGCTAGTTACCGAGCTCCACATGATGATAATGGAGCCCAGCCGATACATCAAGATGTTTGCCGATGCAGGCGTTGACATCATATATTTCCATCCCGACTCCGACAGTCACCCCATGCAGGTAATCCAAAAAATCAGGAAAGAAGGCCGCAAGCCAGGCATCGTCATCAATCCCGAGACCCCCATCGACAGCCTCACTGAGTATTACGACCTGGTCGACAATGTGCTGCTCATGGGTGTCAAGCCCGGCAATGCAGGCCACATCTACCTGCCGCATGTTGAGGAAAAAGTGGGACAACTGGTTGAACTCAAGGATAAATACAATCTCGAAATCATAATGGACGGAGCGTGCACCATTGAGCGCATGAAGCGCTGGGGCAAGCGTGGTGTTGACGGCTTTGTGCTCGGCACATCGTCGCTATTCGGCCATCTTGGCACCTACCGCGACATCATCAACAACATCAAGCGCGAATGCGAAGATATCCCGAGTCATGAAAAGCAACAAGATTAAACTCCTGGTAATGGACGTTGACGGCACGCTCACCGACGGCAAGATAAACATGGGGCCATCGGGAGAGGTGTTTAAAGCCTTTGACATCAAGGACGGCTATGCCATCAACGAAATGTTGCCTGCCCATGGCATAGTGCCGGCAATCATCACCGGCCGCACGTCGGCCATCGTTGAGAACCGCGCTCGCGAGCTCCACATCACCGAGCTCTACCAGGGCAAGCACGACAAGCTCGACACTCTCAAGGCTCTCATGACCAAATACCAATGCAACAAGGAAAACGTGGCTTACATTGGCGACGACATTCTCGACATCGTGTGCATGAACGAATGCGCCCTGGTGGGATGCCCTGCCGACTCCTGCAAGCAAGTGAAGGCAATAGCCCACTACGTTTGTTCGGCTGCAGGTGGAGCCGGTGCCGTGCGCGAGTTCATTGAGCACATCATCGAGCGCAATGAGATGAATTGAGTTGAGAACAAGAGAGTCATCCAGGCACGTAACTATCTCATTATCTACCAATTTAGCAAAAACAATTATTTATATCCACAATTATTTTGTGGGTAAAAATATTTTTACTACCTTTGCACCGCTTTTCGCAATCTCTGGCAAGAAGTTTAGAGTGGCTTGTTTATATTGCGAAGTGTGATTAAAAACATTTATAGACATTATTTACAATGGACTTAATTAAAGTTGTAGAACAAGCGTTTGCTACAGGCAAGGAGTTGCCCGAATTCATTCCCGGCGACACAATCACAGTAGCTTATCGCATCAAGGAGGGTAACAAAGAGCGTATTCAGCAGTACCGTGGCGTTGTTATCAAGATTAACGGCGAGGGTGCAAAGAAGCGTTTCACCGTTCGCAAGATTAGCGACGGCATTGGCGTAGAGCGCATTTTCCCCATGGAGTCACCCTTCATCGACAGCATCGTTATCAACAAGTATGGCCGCGTTCGTCGCGCTAAGCTTTATTATCTGCGTGGACTCACCGGTAAGAAGGCTCGCATCAAGGAGCGCCGCTTCATCAAGAAAGACGCCGCTAAGTAAAAAAGGCAGTAGTTTTTCTACACTTGATAACAAGACAAAAGCCGTGGCAATATCATCTTGCCGCGGTTTTCTTTTTTTTGCGCCATAAAAGTTGTGATTTCTTGTATATCTTGAAAAAAAACATTAATTTTGAAACCGAAAATCAATATTCACATTACAATGATTACAAGAAAGCTAATATTAGCATCGGCGCTGGCACTTGTTTTAGCGGCATGCACCACATCGGGCAATGACTCCAAGCAAAGTAGCAGCCCTGCATCACAAGCAACACCTGCCCAACAGGAGAGTGTAAACAGCGACACAGCCTCGGTGTCTTCCATTCCTCATGTCTCACTTGAGGGAGCCAAGGTGCCAATAACGCGCAACAATATCACACCCAAATCTCCAAAGGCAAGCAACAACAAGGCCGATAATATGCTCAAGCAGTACAACGAGGAGTTCCTAAAACTTGTGCAGGAGTCGAAAAGCGGCAAAGCCATCGACACCAAAGCCATTGACAAACTGCTAAGCGAGCTAAATGCTCTTGAGAAGAATGGAAAACTGAGTGAAACTCAGAAGCAACTGCTCAAGGCCACCACCGATGCCTACGAGCAATTCAAAAATAAATAACGCAATTCACCATAATTTATTAACTTTTAAAACTTTACACTACTATGGCTGAGAACAACATGCTTGACCAGGCTAAAGATTTCATTCAGGAAAAAGCCGGCGAACTCTTGAAGAACCCCGAGGAAATCAAGAAAAAAGCAACCGAGATTGGCAAGAAAATCACACCCGACTCACTCGACGACAAAGTAGAAGGCGTGGTTGACAGTGCTGTAGACTTCTTGACCGACAAGCTCACCAAGAAAGATCCCAACCAGAAGTAAAATCTCACTCTCTGAGCCGGAACTCTCTTAGAGCCCAGCTGCTTTTACGCCACTGACAAGCTGGTGTGGCTATGCCATGCCAGCAAATGTCGTCTTCTAACTGGATGAGCTATTTCATCCAGAGGTATTGTGCGCTTATTTTGTCTTTTTTTCACAATAAAGTGCATAAAAGAGAGAAAAAAAACGATTTCGTTTTGAAATGCGCTCAAATTAGCGTATATTTGCAGTCACCAATTTATTTGAGTATTTTTTTAGGACAACATTTTTAAGCATAATGAGTAAAAAGGCTTTATTGATAATTCTTGACGGATGGGGAATTGGCAACCACACCAAGAGTGATGTCATTTCCTCCACCCCCACCCCCTATTGGGACAGCTTGTTGAACACCTATCCTCACAGCCAGTTGCAAGCTAGCGGAGAAAACGTGGGCTTGCCCGACGGGCAGATGGGTAACAGCGAGGTGGGCCACCTCAACATTGGCGGTGGCAGGGTGGTGTATCAAGACCTGGTCAAAATCAACAAAGCCATCAAGGACGGGTCAATTCGCCAAAATCCCGAAATCGTGAGCGCATTCAGCCATGCCAAGCAGAGCGGCAAGGCCATCCATTTCATGGGCCTAACCAGCAACGGCGGCGTGCACAGCTCGCTCGAGCACCTGTTTGCCTTGTGCGATATCGCCAAGGAATATGAGCTACAGGATGTGTTCATCCACTGCTTCATGGATGGCCGCGACACCGACCCCGAGAGCGGCAAAGGCTTCGTTGCCCAGCTTGAGGAACATTGCTCCAAGAGCGCAGGTGTGGTAGCAACCGTCACCGGCCGCTATTATGCCATGGACCGCGACAAGCGCTGGGACCGCATCAAGCTTGCCTATGACCAACTCGTTCACGGTGAAGGCCGCAAGAGCGACAACATGGTGCAAGCCATTCAGGAGAGCTATGACGAGGGCGTTACCGACGAGTTTATAAAGCCCATCGTTAACACCAGCGTTGATGGCCGCATCAAGGAAGGCGATGTCATCATCTTCTTCAACTACCGCAACGACCGTGCCAAGGAGCTCACCATAGTGCTCACCCAGCAGGACATGCCCGAGCAGGGAATGACTACTATACCAGGATTGCAATACTACTGCATGACCCCCTATGACGCATCGTTTACCGGCGTTCACATCATCTTCAAGAAGGAGAATGTGGAGAACACGCTTGCCGAGTATCTCTCGAGTCAGAGCAAGAAGCAGTTGCACATTGCCGAGACCGAGAAATATGCCCACGTCACCTTCTTCTTTAACGGCGGACGTGAAGCCCCCTTCGAGGGCGAGGACCGCATCCTGGTGCCATCACCCAAGGTTGCAACCTACGATCTCAAGCCCGAGATGAGCGCACCCGAAGTAAAAGATAAGCTTGTGCAGGCTATCGGTGAGAACAAGTATGACTTCATCGTTGTCAACTATGCCAATGGCGACATGGTGGGTCACACCGGCGTGTATGAAGCCATTGAGAAAGCGGTTGTTACCATCGACAACTGCGTGCGCGACACCGTTGAGGCTGCCCGCGCCGCTGGCTATGAGGTGATCATAATCGCCGACCACGGCAACTGCGACCATGCCATCAACGACGACGGCACGCCCAATACCGCCCACTCGCTCAACCCTGTGCCATTCATCTATGTCACCGAAAACCGCGAGGCCACGGTTACCGATGGTCGCCTTGCCGACGTAGCCCCATCGATACTTCACATCATGGGCTTGGAACAACCCACCGAGATGACTGGTGAATGCCTAATCAAGTAAGAAATAAAACAAGAAAGAAATAAGAAACACAATACATTTTTTTCATTTCATATACTCGTTTTACTATGATGACTCAACGCAGAGATTGCATTGAGTCATCTTTTTTAAGCGTATATCTCGTCATTATAAAATGGATACAAATCACACTTGCTATTAACACAGTGCCGTTCACAGCCAAAGCCATGAACGGCACAATGATATGACGACATTAAATAGTTTTACCCGACAATAACAACAAGTATTACAATTCTATCGCATCTTTAACCTTGTCGGGAAGTAGAGCGAAATCTATCACATCCTTGATGGTGTTGACAAAGTGGAATGTCAATCCCTTGAGGTAGATATCGTTAATCTCGTCGATGTCTTTCTTGTTGGCCTGGCACAAGATAATGTCGGTGATGCCGGCACGCTTGGCTGCCAAAATCTTTTCCTTGATACCACCCACAGGCAGCACCTTGCCTCGCAATGTGATTTCTCCAGTCATTGCCAGGTGGTCACGCACCTTGCGCTGGGTGAACGACGATACCAGCGACGTCACCATTGTCACGCCTGCCGACGGTCCGTCCTTGGGGATAGCTCCCTCGGGCACATGCACGTGCACGTTATACTTGTCGAAGAGCTCGTAGTCAATATCGAAGAGTTGACTGTGGCTCTTGAGATACTGCAACGCAATCATGGCACTCTCTTTCATCACATCGCCCAAGTTACCGGTGAGTGTAAGCTTCTCGCCTTTACCGCGAGAGAGTGCACTCTCGATGAAGAGAATCTCGCCTCCCACAGCGGTCCATGCCAATCCGGTTACAACACCGGCAAAATCGTTGCCCTCATACTTGTCGCTCGTGAAGTCGCGAGCCCCCAAGTATTCCTTCAGGCTTGCATTGTCGATACTCTTGGGATAATCGTCACCACTAGCCTTCTTGCGTGCCACCTTGCGCAACACTTTAGCAATTTTCTTCTCAAGCTCACGCACACCACTCTCACGAGTGTACCCATCGATAATCTCGGCAATAGTACCCTTAGGGAATGTGATTTCCTTCTTGGCAAATCCATTCTCCTCGAGTTGCTTTGGGACCAAGTGCTTGCGGGCAATCTCGATTTTCTCCTCGGGTATATAACTGTTAATCTCTATAACCTCCATGCGGTCGAGCAATGGCTTGGAGATAGTGCCAAGGTTGTTGGCAGTGGCGATAAAGAGCACCTTGCTCAAGTCGTAGTCCACATCAAGATAGTTGTCGTGGAAATGCCCATTCTGCTCAGGGTCGAGCACTTCGAGCAGAGCCGATGCGGGGTCACCTTTAAAGTCTTGCCCCACCTTGTCGATTTCGTCAAGAACAATTACGGGATTGCTGCTGCCACACTTGCTCATGGCCTCGATAATGCGCCCTGGCATAGCACCGATATAGGTGCGGCGATGACCACGAATCTCGGCCTCGTCGTGAAGGCCACCAAGCGATATGCGTTCATACTTGCGGTTCAGCGCCTCGGCAACCGAACGTCCAAGCGAAGTTTTGCCAACTCCCGGAGGACCGTAGAGGCAGATGATGGGAGCCTTTAGGTCGCCACGCAACTTGAGCACCGCCAGATGCTCCAGAATGCGGTTTTTCACATTCTCGAGTCCATAATGATCTTTGTTGAGCTTTGCCTCCACTTTCTTGAGATTGAAAGCGTCCTTGGTGTACTCGTTCCATGGCAAGTTGAGCATGGTGTCGAGATAGGAATATTGCGTGCTGTAGTCGGGTGACTGTGGATTGAGCCGTTCCAACTTTTTGAGCTCCTTCTCGAAGTGCTTTGCTGTGTTCTCATTCCACTTCTTGTCTTTAGCACGACGTTCAAGCTCAGGAATATCGTCGTCGTTGGTGCCGAGCTCTTCCTGAATGGTGCGTATCTGCTGCTGCAGGAAGTGCTCGCGTTGCTGCTGCGACAGGTCCTCGCGAGTGCGCATCTGGATGTTGGCCTTGAGGTCAATGAGCTGCGCCTCCTTGCTGAGGATGCCAAACAGATGATAGGCCCTTTTCTTGATGTCGCTCTCCTGCAGCAAAGCCTGCTTGTCGCGTGCCTCAAATGGAATGTTGGTTGCAAGGAAGTGCATCAAGTAGACAGGGTCGTCGATGTTGCTGATGGCAAACTTCAGCTCACGGCCGCCATCGCCCATCTTGTTGAGCATATCATAGGTCAACTCCTTGATAGAACTAATGATAGCCTCAAATTCACCATCCTTCTTTAATGGATATTTCTCCTTAAAGAGCGAAATATTGCCACGCAAGTAAGGCTCGCGGCTAGTAATCTCATCAAGCACAAAACTGGAGCGACCATGCAAAATGACATTGGTGGAATCGTCGGGCAACTTGAGGACCTTAATGACCTCGGCAACAGTGCCAACGGGGTAAAGATCGTTCTTGTCAGGGTCTTCTACTTCGCTGTCAATTTGGCAAACTACTGCCAAAGGTTCACCCGCACGCTGAGCGTCCTTGATGGCATTGAGCGACTTCGCGCGCCCCACCATCACCGGCATTGTCATGCCAGGGAAGAGCACCATGTTGCGCAACGCAAGCACAGGCACATCCTTTAACTCTTTTTCTTGCAGCAGTTTATCATCGCTATTGGGATGTATCTCGGCAAAAATTGGAATTGCATGCGCACCACCGCCGTCATTAAAATCCATGTCAATATCTTTATTAAAATCTATCATGTCAAAATTTCGTGTTACCTATTAATATAGTCTTGAAAAAACATATATGCAAAACAAGTGCCAAACAAGGCCAGAGCGATGAGAAACATCGAGCGGAGAGAACGATGTAACATTTCTATCGGTTTACAATTCACCCTCCCTTATCTCCCGTATTTGCCACTCCCTCTATACTTTCTTTACTTTCTAGCAGTTAAATTTGGTGATATTGAAGAAATATGCTAAATTTGCATGTTTTATAGCATAATTAAAGGACACATGATAATTAAGAGTACGCTTGAGAAGGTTATAAGCGAAGATTTGGCAGCTATATGGAGCCTACTCAACTCCGACGAGAAGCGCCTGATTGTCGACAATTTTGAGATTCATAATTTCAAGAAAAATCAAATCATATATGCCGAGAAGGACAACCCAGTGTATTTGTGGTGCCTGCTCAAGGGTAAGGTAAAACTCTATAAAGACGGTATTGGCGGGCGTCAGCAGATTCTGCGACTCTACCGCCCCATTCAATACTTTGGTTACCGCGCCTTCTTTGCCAACGAGCCCTACGTCTCAACGGCCGCGGCTTTTGAACCCTCAAGCGTTGGCAGTCTGCCCATGGACTTGGTGAAGGACATGATTAACAACAACCGGCAACTGGCATGGTTTTTCATCCACGAGCTGTCGAAGAACCTGGGCGGCAGCGACACCAAGATTGTCACCCTCACCCAGAAGCACATTCGCGGTCGCCTTGCCGAGGCACTGATTGTGCTTATCGACAACTATGGCTTCGAGGACGATGGCAAGACCCTGAAAATCTACATGGCTCGCGAGGACATTGCCAACCTGTCGA
>DGWL01000067.1 GCA_002396125.1 Porphyromonadaceae bacterium UBA4259 | reverse complement strand
CCCCCATGCCACAGTCATCACAACCCGGCAATGTCCCCGACATGAGTGATCCCATGAAGCAAAGCGCCGGCGACAACGTCGATGCTCAAGACTTCTTTGTAAAGATAAGCCTGTCGAAAGATGTTGTTTACGAGCAAGAGGCTGTGGTGTGCACCATCAAGCTCTACACCCGCTACAACGTGTCGCAATTCAACTGCTCGCAGCAACCCTCGTTCAACGGATTCCTGATTGAAGAATTGCCAGTGAGCAACAACTACCAGCAAGTGGAGATGATAGGCGGCAAGCGTTATGCCACCGCCGAACTCAAGAAGTGCATTCTTTACCCTCAAGAGTCGGGCAAGCTAACCATCACCTCGGGCACCTATGACGTTCAGCTGGTGCAATATGACGTATACAGCACACCATTCGGTCAAATTTCCAAGCCTGTGCCCATCAACATCAAGGTGAGCAGCAACTCGGCAAGCGTGAACATAACCCCGTTGCCCGAGCCCAAGCCCGCCAACTTTAGCGGTGCCGTTGGTGATTTCCAGATTGCCACACGTCTTAATCCCACCAGCGGTTTCAAGACCTATGCCCCCGCCACCTATTCTATTATAGTGAGTGGCACAGGCAACCTGAAATACATTCCTTCGCCCTCGGTGACAATGCCCAAGGAATTTGACACTTATGACCCGCAAAACACCATCAACACCACCCCCACCGGTGGCAACATAGGTGGCTCAGTCACATTCGACTACATGTTCATCCCACAGTTTGTGGGCGACTATGCGATACCCGACACATATTTCGTCTACTTCAACACCACCACACAGCAATATGACAGTGTGCGAGTGCAAGGTGCCACACTCAAGGTCGTTAAGGGTGAAGGAAAGCCGTCGGCTCACTATAAACTTCGCAACATGGACATTCGCCCACTTGCCGGCGGCAGCGACCACCTGAGCAAGCAGCAATCATTCTTCATCACCAGTTGGGGCTATTGGGCACTATTTGCACTTGCTGTGATTGCGTTTGTTGCAGGAATGATTGCCTACAGCAAGATTGAGAAAACACGTTCCAACACCAGCCTCATGCGCAAGCGTCGCGCCAGCAAGCTTGCCCAGCGACGCCTCAAGAACGCAGCCGCCCTTATGCAACAAGGCGACCGCAATGGTTTCTACACCGAAACCCTGACGGCACTGTGGGGCTACTTGAGCGACAAGTTGAGCATTCCAGTCTCAGAACTCAGCAAGGACAACATAGCCACCGAGATGAACAGCTATGGTTTCACCGAGCAGCACATCAGCGACACAATGTCAATGCTCGAGACATGCGAGTTTGCTCAATACGCGCCCGAACTCGAGGGTGGCAACATGCAGCAAGTCTACGACCGTTGCGCTATGCTCATCGACACCCTTGAACGAGTGAAACGCACTAAGAACACCAGTAACGACATCAACATGAAACCCCTTGCAATTATAACAGCACTCATGATGAGCCTCACCGCCATGGCCAGTGGCATCGACTACATGGAGCAGGGCAACAAGGCCTACGAAGCCAAGCACTACAAGAAAGCCGTTGAGATGTATCAGCGTGCCGCGCAAGACGGCGTGTCGGCAAAGCTCTACTACAACATGGGCAACGCCTACTACCGCCTCAACGACCGTGCCGGCGCCATCTTGAGCTATGAGCGCGCCTTGAAACTCAATCCGTCGATGGGCGATGCCCGCTACAATCTGCAGTTTGTGCGCGAAAAGGCACAACTAGTGGACGACAACGGTTCGAGTTTCTTCACGTCGATGCTTGGCGACTGGGTGAGCCACTGCTCGAGCAACACCTGGGCGGTTATTGCCATTCTCGCCCTTGTGCTGGCACTTGCCGGCATCGCCTGTTATCGCATTGCCGAGGGTGTGGCTCTGCAAAAGGTGGGCTTCTTCGGCGCTATTGCCGCTGCGGTTGTCACCCTGATGACAATCACATGCTCAATCTATATGCATAATTTCAGCACCAATCGCAACTATGCCGTCATCATGACCGATAAGGCACCTGTCAACAAATCACCGCGCCAAGGAGAAAACGATGTGGCCTTCAGGCTGCCCGAAGGCACCAAGGTAGAAATTGTAGACTCTGTGCTGATGAAAGGCGAGAAAAGTGAGTGGTACAAAATAGAAACCGCCGACGGTAAAGTGGGCTGGATGTACAAGCATAGCACCGACAAAGAAATCATTTAATCCCCCAATTAAACTTTTAACCAGTGGAAACATTACAACAATTTGACGCCAGCATCTTTACCGCCATCAACAGCTGGCATGCTGCCTACTTCGACAGTTTCATGTGGCTTGTGACAAAAATTGGGACATGGATTCCCATGATACTGGTGTTGCTCTACTTTCTCTACTTCAAGAAAGGATGGCGACGCACCATCACATTGCTGCTTGCGGTGGCACTGGTGATTCTCATCGCCGACCAGGTGTCGGCATCAATCATCAAGCCGCTGGTTGAGAGAGCACGACCTTCACACAACCCCGACCTTGAGGCAACCATCCACATTGTGAACGGTTATCGCGGTGGGGCCTACGGCTTCGTGTCGAGTCATGCCGCCAACTGCTTTGGCATAGCGCTTTTCCTGGCTTTCGTGTTCAAGAACCGCGCCTTCACCTGGACCATGGTGGCATGGGCGGCACTAATGTGCTACAGCCGCATCTACCTGGGTGTGCACTACCCCGGCGACATCATAGGCGGCTCGCTGCTAGGTGTGTTGGCCGCATGGATTGGCTACAAGGCACTGCAATGGTTCAGCCTCAAGAATCCGGGATGGGGCAACATCGAGTTCAGCCCTCAAGAGACCAAAACGATGATAGTCGCAGCCGTCGGCAACGTTGCGCTATTGGCAATAATCGCAATTTTCATGACCACGACTTAAAATAAGTGTTGAAAAATTTTCATAATAGCAATAAAGTGCCTATCTTTATAGCATAATTTAAAAATCAAATCTTTTTCATAAACATTAAAACTTTAATTATCATGCCCAAGACCATTACATTCAATGAGCTTCGTCGCATCAAAGCCAGCTTGCCCGAAGGCTCTACTCACGTGATTGCCGAGAAGTTGAACCTTAGTGTTCAAACAGTTAGAAACTACTTTGGCGGGTCTAACTACGACACTGGCATCCACATGGGTGTGCACATCGAGCCAGGTCCCGACGGCGGCATTGTGGTGCTCGACGACCCAACAATTCTGGACATGGCACTTGAAATCCTTGAACAACAAAAGAAGAAGGAAGAGGTCTAAAAAAAGCTTTGGAAAACGTTAACTAACATGGAATTCCCACAGGTAAGTGAAGATTCCATGTTTTTTTATTGGCTAATCCCCAAAAGAATGTGTTGAAATAGGCATTAAATAATAACAATAATATAACTGTAAACTTTGACAGGAATTTTTTCATTGTGTTTTAAAATTATAAAAGTAAATAATATTTTTTGTGGCAAAATTAGTATTTTAATAATAACCACTATAATTATTGCGTGCCGTGATTGTTCAAATAAATAAATTTGAACAAAACATCCTTTCCCAAAAGATTATGAGACTTAATTTATTAGCATGCGCACCAGACGAGTAGCAACAAAACAACAGTGCAAGAATTGCATAACAACTCTTGCACCGCAATTTCATAACGTCATCTTAACGCAGCGATAACAGGTTAGGGTTGCTTGACACCTTTCATTGACAGGGCGATGCGCTTGCGCTCAAGGTCGACACTCTCTACGCGCACGCGCACATGCTGATTGAGCTTGACGACCCGTGCAGGGCTCTCGACGCGGTGGTCGCTCAGCTGCGACACATGCACCAGCCCCTCCTTGTGAACGCCCACATCAACAAAGGCTCCAAATTGAGTGATATTGGTCACTATGCCCGGTAACTCCATGCCGGGCTTGAGATCGGTAATCTCGTGGACACTCTCATCAAACTCCATTGCCTTGACACCGCTGCGCGGGTCGCGCCCGGGTTTCTCGAGTTCGCGCATGATATCGATGAGGGTTAGTTCGCCCACTTCGCGCGAGACATATCGCTTAATATTTATCTTGTTGCGCTGTGCAGGGTCATTAATAAGCTCCTTGACAGTACAATCACAATCACGCGCCATTTTCTTCACCAGTTCATATCGCTCGGGGTGCACAGCACTATTGTCGAGAGGGTTATCACTCTCGGGGACACGCAGAAATCCGGCAGCCTGAGTAAATGTCTTGGGGCCCAGCTTGGGCACCTTGAGCAGGTCTTGGCGGCTCTTGAAGTCACCATTCTCGGCGCGGTAGTTAACTATGTTTTGCGCCAGCGTGGGTCCCAGTCCCGAGACATAGGTGAGCAGTTCCTTGCTTGCAGTGTTGAGGTTCACTCCCACGCTGTTCACGCAACTCTCCACGGTGTAATTGAGCGCTTCCTTGAGTTTGGCTTGATCCACATCGTGCTGATATTGCCCCACACCTATCGACTTGGGATCGATTTTCACAAGCTCGGCAAGCGGGTCGAGCAAGCGACGCCCAATCGAAACTGCGCCACGCACTGTCACATCCTTGTCGGGGAACTCGTCGCGAGCAATCTTGCTGGCGCTGTAGATTGAAGCACCATTCTCGCTCACAACATAAACGTTAATATTGCGGCGATAGCGGATGCGCTTCAGGAACTTCTCGGTCTCACGGCTGGCAGTGCCATTGCCCAGTGCTATGGCATC
>DGWL01000087.1:23394-31612 GCA_002396125.1 Porphyromonadaceae bacterium UBA4259 | reverse complement strand
AACGACTTCATTCGCCGTCACCTGGGAGTGAAGAAGGGACCCATTATCGAGATTGAGACCGGTCGCAAGTTGGGCGAGCACAACGGCTACTGGTTCCACACTATTGGGCAACGCAAGGGGTTGGGACTGAGCGGTGGCCCGTGGTATGTGGTGAAGAAGAATGTGCAGGACAATGCCATCTTTGTTTCCAACGGCTACGGCACCAGCAAGCAGTATGGCCGGGTGATTAACCTCGACGAGATGCACTTCATCAGCGGCAACCCGTGGCAGGGAATCGACGGGTCTCACGAAATAACTTTCAAGAATCGTCACACTCCCCACTTTGCTCATGCCAGGCTCTCACACGTTGAGGGTAATCGGTGGCTCATCAATAGCGATGAGGACATTCAAGGCATTGCTCCGGGGCAGTTTGCGGTCATCTACGACAAGGACGCTCGCCTGTGCTACGGAAGCGGTGTGATAACGCTTTAAATAATATTCTAAATAACACTGGAATATCAGGAAAAAGAAAATATTATGGAGAATAAGATAGAAATGGATGTGATGGGTATAACCTACAGCCAAATCCAGCAAGGCGCCTACGCTCTGCTGCTCAAGCAGCATGATGGCGACATGAGGGTGCCAATTGTTGTGGGGGTGAGCGAGGCTCAGTCGATAGCCATGCGCCTTGAGCACGTCATCCCACCACGTCCGCTGTCACACGACTTGGTGGTGAGCATGTTTCATGCCTTTGGCATCAGTCTCGACGAGGTGCTAATCTACAACTTCAGCGAGGGTGTGTTTATGTCGCGCCTCAAGCTCTCATCGGCCGACCGAGACCTGGAGCTGGAGTCGCGCACCAGCGATGCCATCGCGTTGGCTCTTCGCACCGGCGCTCCCATTTTCACCACACAAGAGGTGCTTGACAAGACCGGTTTCCTTATTAAAGACGGGGAACAGGGCAAGGTGGCCGTGAAGCCAAAGCGTTCGCTCAATGACCTGACTCTTGAGGAATTGCAAACCAAGCTCAACCGCGCCGTGGAGCTCGAGAAATATGAACTCGCGGCTAGCATCCAGCGAGCTATTAACAACAAACTCGGTAATGAGACAAACCAGTAAATATAAAATTCTTAGAACTAACTACTAATAATAACCAATAAAATCAAGAAAGAATTATGAATCTAAAAGTTCGCTTAATTATCATGAACTTCCTGGAGTTCGCCGTTTGGGGTTCTTATCTCACATGTATGGGTGGTTATCTTGCCACTCACGGTCTTGGCGGCGACATCGGTTGGTTCTATGCCGTTCAGGGCATCGTCTCGTTGTTTATGCCTGCTTTGCTGGGCATTGTTGCCGACCGCTGGATTCAGGCGCAAAAGGTGCTTAGTATTGCTCACCTGATTGCTGGAATCTTCATGTTTGGGGCCGGTGCTTATGCCATGAGCGCTGGCGACACTCCGGCATTCTGGCCGCTGTTCATGCCTTATGCCATCAGCGTGGCATTCTTTATGCCAACTATCGGCCTTGCCAACTCGGTGGCATTCAATGCGCTAACCAAGGCCGGAATGGACACCGTTAAGGACTTCCCGCCCATTCGTGTGTTTGGTACCATCGGTTTCATCTGCGCCATGCTCACAGTCGACTTCACTGGCATGCAGCACAACTTTGGTCAGTTCTTCATGTCGGGTGCATTTAGCATCATTCTGGCTGTTTATGCCCTTAGCATGCCTAAATGTCCAGTCAACAAGAACGCCGAGAGCAGTTCGTTTGTCGATGTGTTTGGCCTGCGCGCTTTCACCCTCTTCAAGCAAAAGAAGATGGCTATCTTCTTCATCTTCTCCATGTTGCTGGGTGTTTCGCTCCAAATCACCAACGGTTTTGCCAATCCATTCCTCACTGCCTTCCAGGACATTAAAGAATATGCCGACTCATTCGCGGCTCAGCATGCTAATGCTCTCATCTCGCTATCGCAAATCAGCGAGACCTTGTGCATCCTGCTCATCCCGTTCTGCATGAAGCGCTTTGGCATCAAGAATGTGATGCTGATTGCCATGTTCGCGTGGGTGTTCCGCTTTGGCTTCTTCGGCCTTGGAAATCCCGGCATGCCAGGTGTAATCTTGTTTATTCTCTCGTGCGTGGTCTACGGTGTGGCTTTCGATTTCTTCAACATCTCGGGAGCACTCTATGTCGACCAGCAGACCGACGAGTCGATTCGCAGTAGTGCGCAGGGACTTTTCATGGTGATGACCAACGGTATTGGCGCCACCATTGGCACCCTTGGCGCTCAGGCTATCGTTGACCGCTTCGTTTACAGCGAGGAGGTTGCGGCTGCAGGCTCTAACGCCGTTATCAACGGATGGACCACCTCGTGGTATATTTTCGCGGCCTATGCACTCGTAGTTGCAGTCGCATTCTTCTTCGTTTTCAAAGACCCACGCAAGGAAGAGCAGGCTCGACTAAAGAAATAAAAAATACCGAATTGTAAATTAATAAGATGCATCGCTTCTTCGCCCCCGATATTGCCACCACAGCCACTCTCCCCGAGGAAGAGTCGCGCCATTGCACGCGCGTGCTGCGCCTTGTCGAGGGTGATGAGGTTGAGGTGATTGATGGCTGTGGCAACCTGTATCGTTGCCGCATCTCATTGGCTCATAGCAAGCATTGTGCTGTAGAGATTCTCGACAGGCAACAGCTTTCGCCGCACTGGGGCAGTAGGGTAGAGCTGGCTGTAGCACCCACCAAGAATCTCGACCGCATTGAGTGGATGGCCGAGAAATGTACC
The DNA here is from genome assembly GCA_002396125.1 of Porphyromonadaceae bacterium UBA4259. GTDB lineage: Bacteria > Bacteroidota > Bacteroidia > Bacteroidales > Muribaculaceae > Sodaliphilus. The sequence continues at coordinate 28,851 of DGWL01000087.1, read as the reverse complement.
GAGATGGGCATCGACCGCATCACCCCGTTGCTGTGCCAGCACAGCGAGCGCAAGGTGCTCAAGACCGAGCGGTTACACAAGATTTTGGTAGCTGCCGTCAAGCAGTCGCTCAAGGCGCAACTGCCACAGCTCGACGAGCTCACGCCCATCGCTCACCTCATTGGTGAGAACAGCAACGCGCAGCGGTTCATTGCCTACTGCGACGAGTCGCTGCCGCGCAACGACCGCCACTCGCTGGCACAGGTCTACGACCCCGGCCGCGACGCTCTGGTGATGATAGGCCCCGAGGGTGATTTCTCACCGGCCGAGGTTCAGGCGGCTCTCCAAGCAGGCTTCGTCCCGGTGACTCTAGGCGACAGCCGGCTGCGCACCGAGACCGCCGCTCTTGCAGCCATTGCCACCATGCATGCCATCAAGCAGCGCGATGCGTCTAAATCTAGATGATATTATAATACTAAATGTTCCTATACTAATAAAAGAACTATGAAATTCAAGAAATTCCTTGTGCTCGTGCTGCTTGCAGTAGCATCATGCACAATCTTTAATGCCGCGGCTCAAGGCGATGAGAAGTATAATGCGGCAATCATGAAAGTCTACAACGACTACATCGCCAAGAACCCTAACGACTACAACACGCTTTTCATGCGTGCTAACCAAAACTTCCTCAACCACAACTACGACGACGCTATGGCCGACGTCAACCGCACTCTGGAGATGGCGACTTCTAAGGATACCGAGTTGCTCTTCGACGCCTATATGCTCCGTGCTAAGCTATATGACATCAAGGGAAATCTCGATGCCGAGGGGAAGGACATTGAAAAAGCGGCCGAAATCAACCCAACGAGTCTCGCATGGGTCGACCTCAAGGGTAAATGGGCCTATCAGCGACGCGACTATGACACTGCCAAGCAGCAGTTCCAGGCTATCCTGCAACAGCAGCCACGCAATTTCGATGCTATGTTCTTGCTTGGATGCGTCGCTGCTCAGGAAGGTAAAGCCGAGGATGCCATGAGTTGGGTAAACCAGGCTGTTACGCTCTTCCCTGCCGAAGCTCAGGTCTACATCAATCGTGCCTATGTGCAAGAACTCTTGGGCAAGTATCGTGATGCCAGCGACACCTATCTCATTGCCATGAGTTCGACCGACGACAACGGTACATCTATCGCTCAGCTCTTCCGCCTTGCCGACACTCACTACGACGATGTGATGGCTTCTCTGCGCGGAGCAACCGACGACAATCCACGCGTGGGCATCTTCTACCGCGTGCGCTCGGCTATCGCTCTCAAGTACAAGCACTACGGACAGGCACTGCGCGACTTGCGTGTCATTACCGACAATAACCTCATGGAATACGGCTCTATCTACAGCGATGAGGCCAACTGTCTCTTCCAGCTCGGCGACTATGATCAAGCCTACAACTTTGCCAACAAGGCTATTGCCGGCGATGCCACCAACCCCGACGGTTACATCTTGCGCAGTCTCATTGAGCTGCGTCAGGGCAAGGGCAACAACTATAACACAGCCTCACAAACTCTCGACCAGGCGCTGGTGCTCAACCCCAACTATGCACCCACTCTGCTGGCAAAAGCAAGGCTGCTCATAGCTCAAAAGAAATATAAGGATGCCGCTCCGCTGCTCGACAAGGCGGTGGCTGCCAATCCCGATAATGCTGAGCTCCTGCTCGTGCGCGGATGGCTCAACAAGAACCACCTCAAGAGCGCGACTGCCGCCAAGGCCGACTTTGAGCGAGTGCTCACTCTCCCCGATGAGGACGTGACTTCACTGCGTGGATTCGCGCTTCATGAGTTGGGACGCGATACCGAGGCTACCGCTTGGGCTGATCGACACATTAAGGAGATGAGTGCAACCGGCGGTGAGGCCTATTATTATGCTGCCGCTCTGCAAGCTGCTATGGGCAACAAGGCGCAGGGAATCAAGTATCTTGAGTCGTGCTTAGCCAACGGCTATGGAGGTCTCTATGACATTAAGTTCAACGACGCCCCCTACGTCAATCTGGCTCCACTGCGCTCTGAACCGGCATTTAATATGCTCCTGAGCAATTCACAACTCAACTTCCAGGAACGATAGTTCTGGCCACAATTCCGCAATAGGGACAACCTTCGATAACCGGGGGTACCGATTCTGCAACAAGCCATAGGCGAGCGTGCAATCGGTACCCCCGGGCAATAAATAGCACACAGGTGCCATCTTTGCTGTAATTGTTGATAAATTATTTACCTAAAATAGTGCTTGTTTTCAAGAAGTTTTGTATATTTGCAAGACTTAACTAAAACACTTTATAATAATATGGCAAAAATCAATGGAGCAGTAACGGTCAACACCGAGCGCTGCAAGGGCTGCAACCTGTGTGTTGTGGCCTGTCCGCAAGGTGTGCTCGACCTGAAGAAAAATGAAGTAAACAACCGAGGTTACCATTATGCCTACATGGCAGTCCCCGACAAGTGCATTGGATGCTCGAGCTGTGCGCTCGTGTGCCCCGATGCTTGCATTGAGGTATATCGCGTTGTGGAGAAGTAAAACAACTATTGTAATCAACCTAAAAAAACAAAACCGTAGAAACGATGAACGATAAAGTAACATTAATGAAGGGTAATGAGGCTCTCGCTGTCGCTGCTATTCGCTATGGTGCCGACGGTTATTTCGGTTATCCTATTACCCCGCAGTCGGAGGTTCTCGAAAAACTTGAAGAAGAAATGCCTTGGGAGACTACCGGTATGGTAGTGCTTCAGGCCGAGAGTGAAGTGGCTGCAATCAACATGGTGTATGCTGGCGCTTCGTGCGGCAAGACTGTGCTCACATCCACTTCCAGTCCAGGCTTCAGCTTGATGCAGGAAGGAATGAGCTACATGGCTGCCAGCGAGGTTCCCGCACTGGTGATTAACGTAATGCGCGGTGGCCCGGGCCTTGGTACTATTCATCCCTCACAGGCCGACTATTTCCAGGCCGTTAAGGGTGGTGGCCACGGCGACTACCGATTGATTACCCTAGCTCCTGCATCGGTTCAGGAAATGGTCGATTTCGTGGCTCTGGGTTGGGACCTGGCGTTCAAGTATCGCGCAGTGTCGATGATCCTTGCCGACGGCGTTATTGGCCAGATGATGGAGAAGGTTGTGCTTCCCGAGCAGCGTCCACGCCACACCGAGGAGTGGATTCGCGAGAACTGCCCATGGGCTGTTAACGGCCGCAAGGGCATGCGCCCCAAGAACATCATCACTTCGCTCGAGCTCGATGACGACAAGATGGAGGAGAACAACCACCGCTTCCAGGCTACCTATCGCGAGATTGAGAAGAACGAGCAGCGTTGCGAGTTAATTAACACCGACGATTGCGACTACCTCATCGTGGCATTCGGCAGCATGGCTCGCATCAGCCAAAAGGCTATGGAGCTCGCAGCCGAGGAAGGCATCAAGGTGGGTATCGCACGCCCCATCACTCTGTGGCCATTCCCGGTTGATGCTATCAAGAAGGCTGCCGAGGGCGTTAAGGGTATCCTTAGCGTTGAGCTCAGCGCAGGTCAGCTCATCGAGGATGTTAAGCTCGCCACCGAGTGCAAGTACCCCGTTGACATCTTCTACCGTCTGGGTGGCAATGTTCCCGCTCCCGACGAGATTCTCACCGCTCTCAAAGAGAAACTGGTTAACAAATTAGGATAATCAACTCATTAACACATTCAAGACCATTATGGAACTTAACGATATAATTCGCCCTGAGAACAGGGTCTATAAAAGACCATCATTGCTCAACGAAGCACACATGCACTACTGCCCAGGCTGCAGCCATGGCGTTGTGCACAAACTCGTTGCCGAGGTTATCGAGGAAATGGGACTCCAAGAGAAGGCCATTGGCGTTTCACCAGTGGGCTGCGCGGTGTTTGCCTATAACTACATCGACATCGACTGGCTTGAGGCTGCTCACGGACGCGCTCCGGCAATGGCAACAGCAACCAAGCGACTGATGCCCGACAAGCTCGTCTTCACCTATCAAGGCGATGGCGACCTCTCGGCAATCGGTACTGCCGAAACCATTCACGCTGCTAACCGCGGTGAGAACATCGTGATTATCTTCATCAACAATGCCATCTATGGCATGACCGGTGGACAGATGGCACCAACCACTCTGCTCGGTCAGAAGACAGCTACCTGCCCCTACGGCCGTCGTGCCGACCTCAACGGCTACCCCTTGGCCATCAGCAACCTGCTGGCTCAGCTCGACGGCACTTGCTACGTAACTCGCCAGACCGTCTACAGCGCCGCTGCAGTGCGCAAGACCAAAGCTGCCCTCAAGAAGGCTTTCCAAAACAGTATGGACGGCAAGGGCTGCTCGGTTGTAGAGATAGTGAGCACCTGCAACACCGGCTGGAAACTCAGTCCGGTAAAGGCCAACGAATGGCTGCAAGAGAATATGTTTGCTAAGTACCCTCTGGGTGATTTAAAAAATGAATAATCGTCATGAAAGAAGAAATAGTAATAGCAGGCTTTGGAGGACAGGGTGTCCTCTCAATGGGTAAGATTCTGGCTTACTCAGGACTTATGGAAGACAAGGAAGTGACTTGGATGCCTTCTTACGGTCCGGAGCAACGTGGTGGTACTGCCAACGTCACCGTTATCGTTAGCGACGAGCGCATCAGCTCGCCAATCCTTAACATGTATGACACTGCAGTGGTGCTTAACCAGCAGAGTCTCGACAAGTTTGAGAAGAAGGTAAAGCCGGGCGGCGTGCTCATCTACGACGGCTACGGCATCAACACACCTCCCACTCGCACCGATATCAAGATTTATCGCATCGAGGCAACCGAGGCAACCATCGAGATCAACAACAGCAAGGCTTTCAACATGATTGTGCTGGGTGCTTATCTCAAGGTTAAACCCATCGTGACCATCGAGAACGTGCTCAAGGGCCTCAAGAAGACTCTTCCCGAGCGTCACTGGCACCTCATCCCCATGAATGAGGAAGCTCTCAAGAAGGGCGCCACTCTCATCAAGGAGTAATACTCACTCCCATTAATTAAAAAACAAAACGCATCCATCGCAATGATGGGTGCGTTTCGTTGTTTACACATAACGCGATATTGATTAATATCTTTCCTGGTCGTCGTTGTCAACCTCACTGTTGATTTGGAAAGTCTCGTCGGCTGCGTCCTGATACACCTCGTTGGTGTCAAACATGCCGTCCTCATAGGTTATGTAGCGGTTGGAATTGCAACTGCTCAGTGCGGCAACCGCGCCTGCACCGGTGAGCACCAGTAGGGCATAGATGCTTAATATTTTCTTGAATTTTCTCATTTTCCGGTTATATTATTTGTGTTATTCAGGCAATGTGATTTCGCGCTTGCGAAGTTACACAAAAAAATCGGCAATTGGGCAACTGTGGCAATTTTTTTCGTGTATATAACCTGGAGCCGGGCTATTTAATAAGATTCCGCAACATTCATCAATC
>DGWL01000087.1:0-23283 GCA_002396125.1 Porphyromonadaceae bacterium UBA4259 | reverse complement strand
TTTATTTATTTATTGTTTTCTTCGTGGAAGTGTGCGGTATCATTTCTTGCGCTTGCCGCGTGAAAGCATTTGGCGGGTGAACTTGCGCTCGGCTTGCTTGAGCTGGAAAAGTTGCTTGCTTGAGAGTATCTTAGCAAACTTTTCGAAGTATCGTGCCTCAATATCGCCTTCCTTGAGCTTGGCCTGCGACATGGCACGTGCGGCAGTGGCATATTCCTGATCGCTTACCTTGCGGCTGGTGTGCGATACCTTGCGAGCTTGCTCGCGGGCAGCGAGATTGGCCTTGTAAATCTCTTTTTCCATTGCCTCATAGAGGGGCATGAACTTGTCGCGCTGAGCTTGAGTCATCTCGGTTTGCTCGGCGATAAAGTCATGCTTGTAGTCAAGCATCTCTTTAGTCCATCCGCTGCTTTTTGTCTGAGCGATGGCTGGAAGAGAGATGCCCAGCAGCATGACCGCTAGGGCTAGGTGTAAGAGTTTCTTATTCATGATTTCGTTAACTTTAGTGTTTTAAAAGTAATGCCGCTTGGCAGCACTGCTCATTAGTTGCCGGCGTTGTCGTGCTCCTCCATCTCCATGTTGACCGAGTCTTCATAGGTCATGATGTCGTAGTCGCTTACCGAACCGTAGTTGATGAGCTCCTCGGCGTTCTTCTCGTTGGCCACGCCAGCCGAGATTTGCGCTGCACGCTGCTCGCCTGTGGCTGTCGATTTGGAGCCGATGGTGAAAATGTTCATCATCAGCCACACGCCTGCAAACATTGCCGCCATGTAGACGAATGGTCGCACTCGCACCCACATTGTGGGTTTCTCTTCCTCGGTGATTTTCACCTCGGGCAGCGATTCCATCAACCGTGCGTTGAAATCATTGAAGTAGTTGTCGGGAACTTTAAATCCCGCATTCTTACCCAACTTGTCTAATATTTTGGACTCTTCTTTTTTCATTACATGTGTTTGACTGCGAATGTTGCCAAAGGTTTAATCATTGTTCTCAAAAAATGTCTCGATTTTCTTCAAGGCATGGTGATAGGACGCCTTGAGCGCTCCCACCGATGTCCCAAGAATCTCGCTCATATCCTCATATTTCATCTCCTCATAGTAGCGCATGTTAAACACGAGCCGCTGCTTGTCGGGGAGGGTGGCGATAGCTTTTTGAAGCTTTATCTGCGCCTCGTCACCGTCAAAATACTTGTCGGCTTCAAGGTTGTTGACCAGGAAGCTGTCGTCATCATCGATTGAGATGTTGTTGAGCGCCTTTTTCTTGTTGATGAAGGTGATTGACTCGTTGATGGCAATCTTGTAGAGCCAGGTGGAGAGCTTGGCGTCGCCGCGAAAGTTGTCGATGTTGGTCCAAGCCTTGATGAAGGTGTTTTGGAGCACATCGTTGGCATCGTCATGGTCGATAACCATGCGACGTATGTGCCAATAAAGTTGCTCGGAGTAGTGCTCAATCACTCTCCCGAAGGCTGCACGACAAGTGTCTTGCCGGTGCAATTGTTCGATTATCTCGGCTTCGTCGTATTTTGCTTTTGCTGCCATTAATTTCTGTAATCCGCCTCAAAGTTAGTGATAATTTTTCACTTAAGCAAAAAAAACTTCGCTTTGAGCGTGTCCCTTGTGTGTTTAGCTTGTTGTGGTGGTTCTGTAGTTGTGCTAAAACTAAACGCACCTCAGCAGGGTGAGATGCGTTTAGTGTGTGAACTTGCGGTGTAGTTTAAAAGCCGTTAGGGAGTGGCGACAAACATCTTGCCGGTAATTAGGCCGGTGTAGATGTCGTTGGCTTTGATTTCGCCGGTAACTACGAGTCCGCTATGGGTGACGATGGCGTGGAAATCGTTGATAGTGTAGCCTGTGATGTCGGTGGGCGTGAGGTCGGTTCCTTCGATGATATAGCCGCTCTCGGTGCTGGTGACGGTGAGATCTTCATTGAAGGTCATCGACTGGATGATGGGTTGGTTAACACCGAGTCTGAAGTTCAACATGCGCATCTTGGCTTTCATTGTGGCAGGGTTGACAACGATAACCATGCCCATGCTTTCGTTAACATAGGGCTCACCGCTGTCGCCTTCCTTGCTCATAGATGCTGTCACATAGGGGTAGGAGAGTTGTGCCACGCTGGTTACTTTGTGAGTGCCGTTGTAGACAAACTCGAGGTAGAGCGTGAAGTCGCCGGGGTTGAAATAACCCTTAACTTGTGTGATACCGGCGCCTCCGTCGGCAGCGGTGAAGACGAGTGCTCCGCGGGTGGCATCATATTCCATGACGGCATCGTTGATGGTGAAGTTGGCTTTGGTTACCTCGTCGATGGCGATTTGGGTTGTCATAGTGAGGCGTGTGTCGTTGTTGTAGGTCCACTTGAGCGATGCGTTACTCGTTGAGACATACGTGTTGGTGATGTCGGCTATTTCGATGGCTTTGTTGAGAAGCTGCGAAGTGTAGGAGAACTCCTGCTGGTCGCTGCCTATATCGTTGCAAGCTGTGGCTCCCAGCAGTAGTAATGCCATCGTGAAGATTGAAAATACTTTTTTCATGATTTGATAATATTTTACAGTTTAATATAAATGCGAAAAAATGCGCCACAAATATAGCGCATTTTTTCTAATGGAGTTATCTTAATATGTGAAAATGATGTTAAAACTAGAATTCCATATTGTTAGTTGGTTCGGTTCACTTCCACAGGTAGAGATTTGCATTGTTGTTCCACTCTCCACCCATGCTGTTGAAGTGGACTGTGTGTTTTGATTCTACTGTGTAAATCTTGCTGTTGTAGTTGGTAACTACCATTGGTGGCATTGGGGTGGCCTGGTCGAGATTGGCGCCAGAGTAGTTGAAAGGCACAATGTTGTCGCCGTTCAACTCAAAACCATAGGTTGTGGGAGTGACGTCGAGGTTGGGGATTGAGATTTTCTTGAGCACAGGGCTGCTGGCTCCACCCACTGTGAACTGCACGTTGTGCAATAACATCTCGGCCTTCATGCTGGGGATGTCAATCTTGTAGATGTAATAAGCATCGGTGGGGGCGGTGTAGTCGTTGTTGGCTACATAGCTGCGGATTGTTGGGCTGGTCACCTGCACACGCCATGTGTCGTTCACTGTGTAGACGAGACTGTAAATTTTATTAACCTTGTCGATATAACCGCTCACATTGGTCAACTTGTAGCGAGGGTTCTCCTGTCCGGTAGCGGGGTCGAAGAATCTCACGCTCGAGGCGCTGAATGAAACTGTGTTCTTGTCAAAACTCTTGGCTTTGATGCCTTCCATGGCAATATTTACGGCATAGGGCATGTGAGAGTCGAATTTCACACCATTTGCCAGCACTTCGACATTAGCTTCTTTGTTGTCGACATAGCCTATCCTGAATGTGTAGTTGGCGCTCTCAATGTAGTTGACCGAGTTGCTGGCGATAGTAATAGTGCTGTTGATGAGACCAGTTGCTTCAATCGTCTCGAGGGTGATGGGTGGTTCATAGGGGTCATCGCTGCCACACGAGGTGAACGGCAATGCAAGTGCTGCAATAGCAAGCGATAAAAATAAATTCTTCATAATTGATTTTTGATAATTTATAGTTTGTTTATATGTTTATTCTGAGCGTTGCTCCTAGCATGCGGCCACGGCCTTGCTGCAGGAACTCGTGACTGATGGAAACGAAGTAGAACGTGGAGTAGCGTGTGCCGGTGAGGTTGCTGCCCCACAATTGCAGTGAGTAGTGCTTGCCGGCAAGGGTGACGCTGGCGCCTAAGAGTGCGTAGAACGGCTGGTTCAGGCTGTTGGCTTCGTTCCAGTAGATGGCACCTGCTCCCTTGAGGTCGGCGTCGAGAATGATGGCGCGTGCCCATGGACTGTCGCCCTTTATATTATAGGTGTAGAACGCCCGGGCAAAGAGCGTGTGCTGAGGGCAATAGGGCACGAGTCGGTCTTTATAGTCGGCCTTGCCATCGTTGTATCTGATGAATCGAGCGTCGCAGTAGCCATAGCTCAAGTTGAGCCCCAGATCATCGGTGATGTTAACGTTCAGGCTGGCTTCGGCTCCCAGGCTGCGTGTTTTGCCGGCATTGGTCATGACACGGCCGGTGGTGGTGCCGTCGGGGAAAATGGTGAGTTGGCGGTCGCGGCAGTCGATGTAGAAAAGGGCAATGTCGGCACGCAGACGGTTGTCGGTGGTCTCAAAGTGGGCGCCAAGCTCATAGTTCCATGCCTTCTCGGGACGGTAGCCCACGATTTGGTTCACGTCGTAGGCGGCGCCAATTCCCATGAGCCCCATGAGCCGCTGTTGCAGCACGTCGCTGAACATCTGCGTGTTGAAGCCACCGGCCTTGTAACCCTTGCTGGCACTGGCATAGATGCTTGCGCGGGCAGTAGTGGGCAGGTGATAGGTGACCGAGAACTTGGGCAGCAACTGCACAAAGTGCTTGCTCAACGAGCCTCTGTCGTCAATGTCGATGCTGGTGCTGCGATAGATGTTGCCTGTGGCGGTCTCCATGACGTCATAGCCGGTGTGGGTCTCACTGTGGTAGCGCAGCGTGGAGTGTTCATAGTCGAGGCGCAGGCCTGCGGTGAAGGTGAATCGCTTCCAGTCAAGGCTCGATTGGTGATATAGTGCCACGCCCCACGAGGGATTGGTGAACTCGCTACCGAGTTCAAAACTGCGCTCGTTCCACTTCACGGGGTAGTAAGGGTTCATCTTGTTTACATGTTCCTCGATGAGGCTGGCGATGCCGGTGTCCTTGAAGGTGACGGGGGCATCCATGCGGTAGCGGCGGTAGAAGCCGAAGGCTCCCACTAGCCACCTGTAGGTTTCATCGCCAGTGCTACGCGCCACCAATTCTTGAGTCAGAGCATGCTCACGCCGTGCTTGAGTGAGTGTGAAGTAGGGCATTGGCGTGAAGTCTTGGTCGAGGGTCATGTTGTCGTTGATATACTGGTAGCTGGTGATGCTCGAGAGCGACCAGCTGTCGAAGTGTTTGGTCAGTGTGAGCCCGTCCATGATGCTTGTGCGGCGGTAGAAGCTGGTGTCGTTATAGGCAATGCACCCTGTCTCGAGCCACTTGTAGGGGTAACCGCCCTGTCGGCTCAGCGATGCGCTCAGGGTGTTGCTCACACTCAGGGTTGACGATGGTTTCCACTCAAGCTTTACACGTGCCGAGCCCTGCCGCTCCCAGTCGCACCGCTTGCCGTTGTGCTCGTTGGTAAACTCGCCACGAGTGGTGGTGTAGTAGACTCCTGCCGAGAGTCCCAACTTGTCGTTGAACTTGGCATAATGACTTGCACCGAGTTTCACGCTCATGTGCGATGCCATTTGGGCAATGATGCGTGTGCCTTGCCACGAGAGTGGCGAGAGGGTGTAGACGTTCATCAGGCCACCCATGGTGTTGCGACCGTAGAGAGTGCTTTGCGGGCCACGCAGCATCTCCACGCGAGCGATGTCGGGGAGGTCGAAGTCATAGTTTTCCTTGCACATCACAGGCACGTTGTCAATGTTGAGACCCATGGCGGGCTGGTCGATGCGGGCTCCTAGTCCACGCACGTAGATTGTGCTGGTCATGCGGCTGCCATAGTCGGGGAGGAAGAAATTGGGCACAAGGTTGCTCACGTCGCGCACTGTGACAAGGCGTTGCCGCTCAATCTGCTGTCGGCCTACTACGGTGGCTGCACTGGCATCATCATCGCGTGAACCCTGCTTGATGGCGGTTACGCTCACGTCGGTGAGCACAATGGTGGTGTCGGGGTCGATGAAAGCGGCCTCGAGCGTGGTGCCGGTGGCAGTTGCTGTTGCGTCATGGGTGACGGCGGCCATTGCGGTTGTGGTGGCCGCTGCAAGGATTGATAATATGAAAATGCGTAATTTCACGGGTGCAAAATTACGCATTTTATTGCAAACGGGCAATCACAACAACTAGTGATAAAATGGTTATACCCCACTTTGGGGCAACAGGTGGACGATGAGTGAAGTGCCGCTAAAATGGAGCCAGGTACTGATAGTCGTCCTGGATTTGAATCCACTGGCTGTCGATTTCGCGCCAAATGGAGTAGTGGATGCCCTCGAGGGAGTTCCAGCGCACGTAGAGTTCAAGACCGGCGGGTGTTGCCACCATAGCCATGATTTGTGGGGCATAGAAGAAAATCTCCTTGCTGTAGTCTAGGCCGCTCTCGGTGAACTTGTTACCGTCGGTAAGAGGCTGCCAGTCATTGTAGGCCGACACAACCTCGCCCTCGGCGATGCACACGGTTGCTACCAGCCCCAGTCCGTTTTGCGGCGCGAATAGCACTTGGTAGAAGTGGCGCTCATTGACGCTGCACGATGCGAGCCACTTGGTGGCGATGATGCGTCGTCCTCCATAGAAGTCGCTGATGATTTTTGCCGCATCGGGCGTAGCACTTTTCTCCTTCTCGCCGGTGAGCCATCGGGTGAAATTGAGTGGGGTGTGGTCGTTGAGCCACGCCTGCGGCACGATGAATGGAGTAGTCTGGGTGTCGGCATAGCCACGGAACATCTTGCGCGCCACGGCGGCATCGGTCAAGGCGAAGGTGAAGCGACCGCTCTTGCCGGTGGCTTTCTCGCTAACAAACTTGGCGTTTCCCACGTGTGGCTTGAAAATTATGCGGTTGTAGGTGCGTTTCATCTTACCCACATCCACGCCCTCGGTGTTCCAAGTTTCATTATCGGTAGTGAAACGGTTACGGGCAATATTGATGTCGTTAAGCGCCAGTGGGCGGTGCTTGAGTGTTATGTCGATGTTGGCGTCGCGACCCTCCAGGCTGTAGATGTTGAACAGCGGCTGCCAGTTGATGTCGGTGGTAGGGTCGGTCCCAATCTGCTTAAGGTTGTTGCCGTCAATCTTGAAGGTGTAGGTGTACTCGTTGCGGTAGTCGCTCACCGAGAACTCGTCAATGCCATCGCCGTCAACGTCGGTGAAACAGTACCAGTAGGCATGCATTTGGAATGGTTTCTCATGGTTGAAGAGTTCGAGCGCCATGGGCAGGTCGCGTTGCACCGCGGTGGGCATGGCCAAGGCCGCCACAGTCCAGCCGGCAATCAATAATAGTGATAAAAAGAGCTTTTTCATAAATGCTGTTTTTTATAGTGGTTAGTAATTCTATGTCAATATCTTGCGGTTGTTGAGAAAATGGCAATAAGCACTTGAAACCATTGTGTTGGGACCACAATCTCACAAATGCAAAGGTAACCATTACCTCGATAAATTGCAAACTGGCTAAGATAAAAGTTTAAAAAGATTTTGGGATTTCCGACAAAAACAGCGAAAACAACAAGGAACACCTATACTACCTCACATAGCACCCCCCAATCAAGCTCTCCCCGGCAGAGTAGTGCGCCCCCGACTGGAAACGCTTCAATGCCAGCTACGAGTTTGGTGGCGGCCTGCGCTACAAGTTGGTTGAGTTGCAGTTCACCATGTCGCGCGGTTTCCTCGACATGTCGCATAACAGCAGCTACAAGCTTTACCAGAACAAGCCCATGATGTTCTCGCTGGGCTTCATGTTCTAAAGAAAAATAAAATAGAATGCGAGGACACTCTCAATACTGGTAGAAGTGTCCTCGCTATTTATTTTGTGTGATAATTAAGAGATCATCCCCCAGTTGGTGTTGCGGGCAAAGAGGAAACGCATGTGGCGTTGCAGGAGTTGATGTTCGGGCGAGGCAAGGGCAAAGTCGTCGTCGAGGATGTGCTGCGCCTCGTCGCGTGCGGTTTGCAGTACAGCGCCGTCGCTTGCGAGGTTGGCAATGCGCAGGTTGAATGCCATTCCACTTTGCTGCGTGCCTTCCATGTCGCCCGGCCCGCGCAGCTTCATGTCTTCCTCGGCGACTACAAAGCCGTCGTTGGTCTCGGTCATCACTTGCAGGCGATGTCGCGTTTCCTTGGTGAGCTTCACCTTCGACATGAGAATGCAATAGCTCTGGTCGGCTCCACGTCCCACTCGTCCGCGCAGCTGGTGCAGCTGCGAGAGTCCGAACCGCTCGGCGTTCTCAATCACCATCACGCTGGCGTTGGGCACGTTCACACCCACTTCAATCACTGTTGTCGACACCAGGATGTGAGCCTTGCCGCTGGCGAAGAGCCCCATTTGGTAGTCTTTCTCGCTGGGCTTCATCTTGCCGTGGACGTAGGCAACATTATAGCTTGGAAAATTCTCGCGAATTATCTCATAGCCTTCTTCGAGCGCTCGCAAGTCGAGTTTCTCATTCTCCTCGATGAGAGGATACACGATGTAGCACTGGCGGCCCTTCTTTAGCTCCTGGCCAATGAAGTGATACACCGCCATGTGGTTGTTCTCATAGCGCAACACTGTGGTCACCGGTTTGCGGCCGGGTGGCAGCTCGTCAATCACGCTCACATCAAGGTCGCCATAGACGGTCATGGCCAACGTGCGTGGAATAGGAGTCGCTGTCATCACAAGCACGTGGGGTGGGGTGGTGTTCTTGCGCCACAGCTTTGCTCGCTGCGCCACGCCAAAGCGGTGTTGCTCGTCGATGATGGCGAGCCCCAAGTTCTTGAACTGCACGGTGTCCTCAATGAGCGCGTGGGTGCCAATGAGGATGTTTAGCTCACCGCTTAGCAGTTGCTCATGAATGATGTCGCGCTCCTTCTTGCGAGTGGAACCTGTGAGAAGGGCGGCTTTGAGTCCAATAGCTTGGCACATGGCGCCAATGCTCTCATGGTGTTGCGTGGCAAGTATCTCGGTGGGTGCCATGATACATGCCTGATAGCCATTGTCGACAGCGAGCAGCATGGTGAGGAATGCCACGATGGTCTTGCCACTGCCTACATCGCCTTGAAGCAAGCGATTCATCTGCCTGCCGCTACCCATGTCGTGGCGAATTTCCTTGATGACACGCTTTTGCGCTCCCGTGAGAGGAAACTCCAAGTGGCTCTTGTAGAACGAGTTGAAATGCTCGCCCACATGTGCGAACACGTGCCCCGGCACCTGGGCATTGCGCCCCTTGATATACTTGAGGATGTTCATCTGCAGGAAGAACAGTTCCTCAAATTTGAGCCTGCGCTGCGCTTGTTGCAGCAGTTGCAGGTTCTTGGGGAGATGAATGTTGACCAATGCCTCGCGCAGTGGCATCAGTTTATACTTGGTGATAATGGATTGTGGCAATGTCTCCTTGATGTTTTGCACCAGCGGTGTTTCAAGTAGTGCCGCCACAATCTTTTGCAACGCTCGTGTTGTAAACGAGCGGTTGTGCATTTTCTCGGTGAGATTGTACACTCCCACCAGACCACGGTTCATCGCCTCGGGTTTATAGGGGTCGACCTCGGGGTGAGCCATGTTGTAATGGTGATTGTAGATGGTGGGCTTACCAAAGAGGATGTATTCCTTGCCGGTGTGGTAGTTCTCCATGATATACTTCACGCGGTTGAACCACACCACTTCAATGGTTCCTGTGCCATCGGTAAAGAGGGCATTGAGACGTCGGCGCGCCCCCTCGCCTTGAGGTGTGAACGAGATGAATCGACCTCGCAACTGAATGTAGGGCATCTCGCCTTGCAACTCGCTTATTTTGTGGATTGTGGAGCGGTCGATGTATCGAAACGGGAAATAATAAAGCAGGTCATAGAACGAGTGTATGTTGAGCTCTTTGCCCAGCAGTTCGGCTCGCTTGGGACCCACTCCCGGCACAAATTTTATGTCGCTTTTAGCTAGCTGTTCCATCATTGATGAGCTGGGTGGCCACAACCATGTCGATGGGGTGGGTAATCTTGATGTTGGTGTTCTCGCCATCAACGAGAGTTACATGATGCCCTGCGTTTTCAACAACGCTGGCATCGTCGGTAAACAATGGGCTTTCCTCCACGTCATAGGCACCCTTGAGCAACTTGGCGATGAAAGTCTGTGGTGTCTGCACCGCGCGCAATGATGACCTGAGGAGTTGCTGCGATGAGCCGTCATCAAGCACTTGGCGGATGCTGTCGCTTGGTGATATTACAGGGATTGCACTGCCGCATTGCCGGGCAATGTCGTAGCAGTGGTTAATGAGATTGACCGACACTAGCGGTCGCACGCCGTCGTGCACGGCCACCAGGTCGCCGTCGGCAAGACTCTCTATCGCGGCGATACCGTTTTTCACCGACTCAAAGCGCGTGACACCACCCGAGGCAATGAGGTGTGAAACAGGGAAATTACATTCCTGGCACATTGCCAGCCACATCTCGTGATGCTCCTGCGGCAGAACTACAACCACCTTTGCACCAGCCGTTTCAAACTTGGTGATGGTGCGCATGAGTACAGGCGCGCCACACAGTGGCAAGAACTGCTTAGGCAACTCGCTGCCAAAGCGCTTGCCGCTGCCACCGGCAACTATTATCGCATAACGTGTGCTATTGTTCTCGCTCATGGTTGCTGAATTATTAACTTTGCAAAATTAGCAAGAAAAAAGCTTTTGGACAAATTTCCCCTTTTTAAATAATTCAAGTTCCTGAAGATTCCGAGTTTTAAATATTTAATGTGTTTTACTTGCCAAGGTTTAGCTTGATGCCTAAACTGATGTCGAATCTAAATGGGTGCTTCATGTAGAGGTTATCGTCGGCACCATTGTGGAAATAATAGGAAGCTCCTGGTTCAAGAAACAGTCCAACTCTGTCGGCCACATTATATTGCAGTCCGAGCCTCGCTATGGCCGAGAATTGTGGACGTCGGTCTCTAAAATCCTTCTTGTTATAGAGTTCAGTTTGTGTTTCTTGGCGCGACTCGCTTTTCAGGTTAAATTCTATCATTGCGCCGGCGCTTGCATATAGTGCCCATCTTCTCCTGTTCCACAAGATGCGTGACACTTCAAGAGGAATGCCCAAGTAGCTGGCAGTCTCGGTTTTTTTCGACCACGTCGATTTGTCGGGACCGGTGTAAGTTGTTGTCATTTTACGAGTCATGCGAGTGTAGACGAGGCCGCTACCCACCCGCCATTTCTCATTAATGGTGTACCATGCTTCAAGCCCAACCCTTACGGGAACCATTTGCTCTTTTTCTTTCACAATGGCAGTTTCTTGATTGTGAGGTTCTTCGGGGTCGGGAGAACTGTTCTCCGGTACCGACACGGGTGATGAGTCGGAAAAAACATTATCACCTGAAGAACCTGCCGATGCCAAATTGCCATTATAAGATAATGTGAATTCCAGTTTTGGTTGTTTATTTCTTGTCGGTTCGGTCACTGCCCATAGCTGTTGAAGTGGTGGCGCAGGTTCATTTATAATAATCATGGTGGTATCCACTGGCTCAGTTAAAGAGTCGGTTGTGAGTTGAGCTGTCTCGGCTCTTGTCACTCCTTGAGGCCGTGTGGATACCGGCTCTTCCCGGGTCGAAGGACTATGTTCTATCTCTTGATTTTGAGCAATCATATCCTCCTCCACCTGAGAGACTGTGCCCGACAGGTTGGAGATGTGGGAGTGTGACTGCGACTGATACTGAGGTGCAGTCACACTTGCCTGTGGCTTGTGAGAGGGCGATTTTACACTTCCCTTTTCGTGTGGACTTGAATCGTCTTGTGTAATAGGATTGGGGGAAGTGTGAGCTTGAGCGAATTGCTCGTTGGCATGTGACACCGTGCTTGTCCCTTGCGATGGGGTGTTGCTTTCATCGCTTAGCGCTGTCCACATCACCACAGCCATAAGGGCTGTGGCGGCTGCGCCGGCTATCGCTCTAATGAGATTGCGGCGGCTTGCCACAAGGCTCTTTTTCTCATTGAGACTACGGCCCAGCGAGTTGTCAATTTCTTGCCACAAGCCCGATGGCTCTGCCATCTCGTGCTGCGACAATCGGTCATGCAATATGTCGATAAAGTCATGATTCATAATTCCTTGTTTTGGTGCTTTAATATAAGTTTAGCAAGCTGTTTGCGCGCGCGATAGTATTGTGAGGCCGAAGTCCCCTCGCTTATTCCCAGCATTGATGCAATCCTGCTGTGAGGTATCTTTTCTATTGCATATAGGTTGAGGATAGTGCGATAACCATCAGGCAGCTGTTGAATTAAGGCCATCAAGTCGCCTATGTCCATCGTTGATGCGCTTGCTGTGAGTTCGGGCTCGGGAATGTCTTCTTCCACATCGTCGATGTTGACCAGCAGATTTAGTCTCTTTTTGCGTCGAAGAAGCATTAACGATTCATTCACCACTATTCGCCTGAGCCACGCCATGAGCGAATTTTCATCGTGTGGAGTGAAGGTCCTGATTCCTGAAAAAGCCTTGAGATAACTTTCCTGAAGCACATCTTTAACATCTTCTTGATTAACCACATAGCGAGTGCACACGGCAGTCATGTTGCGCACCGTGAGATTATACATTTCTTGCATAGCCACACGATTGCCCTTAATGATGTCGTGCACGAGTTGTTGATAGTCTATTCCCGCGCTATTGGTCATATTTCTATATTTATAATGAGCAAGAATCGAAATCTTGCATCAGGAATCACACTTTTTTGCAAAAATAATGCAAGATTTATATCTTTGCGCATTAATAGAATAGAAAAGATTATAACATTTTAATGATTATGACAAAAAAAATATTCTTATTACTGCTGGCAATGATGGCGATGACATCTTGCAATGACAAAAATGAACCCGTTGTGGACCCTTATTCTAATTTCAACTATAATATAGAAGACGTTGAAGGTGCTCATGTGCGACTTGAAGGCCTCACAATCGATAATCTGCCACAATGGGATTGCTCTACGTCAACTCAGCCCCTTGAAGCATTGCTTGTGTGTGGACTATTAGGGTTAGACTATTGCAATAGTTTTGACGTGGTAGAAGGCACATCTTCAATGTCGTATGACTCTTCAAAACTCACTGTAGACGAAATCGAAACTTTGCGTCCCAAGCTCCGTTGCAGCACTACTCATGGAGCTTTTGTCAATTTGATTGATGGCAAAGTTGATATTGCTGTGTGCTCTCGTGCTTTATCACGTGCCGAAATTGAGTATGCTAGTCAGAAAGGGGTTACAATAGCTCAAACACCCATTGCGCTTGATGGCTTTGTGTTTATTGTCAATGAGAATAATCCGGTCAATATGCTCACAGTTGAGCAAATTAGGCAAATATATACTGCAAACATTACAAATTGGAAATACTTGGGTGGCAAAGATGCTACAATACAACCTTTTATACGTGATGCCAACTCGGGCAGTCAAGAGAAAATGGAGACTCTAGTAATGAACGGACTCACGATGATAGAATGGCCATATATGGTTGGTTACAACATGCTTGACCCGTTCCTGCAAGTGTCACAGTATCCTGATGGCATAGCCTACACTCTTTTCTATTATGTTAACTACATGGCCACATCTTCAGAAGTGAAGATGCTGGGACTGAATGGTGTGGCCGCAACCAAAGATAATATTATTAATGGTTCCTATCCATTTATCACCGAGGTTGTCATCGCTGTGCGTAACGACATCAGTCGAGATTCCTGGGCATGGAAATGTTACGATTTGGTAGCCACAGGCCAGGAAAATGGGATGATAAATGCAACAGGCTATGTGGCAGGGCGGCTAAGTAATAGATAATCCTGTAAATATTTATCTTTTAATATCAATCAAATGGCGATAAATAGAAGTTTTTCTAAAGATATGAATAATATGAGAAAAATTGTTATAGCACTCGTGTGTTTGCTATTGACTGCAGGAACGGTCATGGCGCAGAAGAGATTTACTTTTGGACCGAAAGTTGGTATTGATTTGACCCATTTTTGGGGTAGTGGAACCAAACTCTACGATGGTAATAGTGTGGATTATAATTGTGTGAAAATGAATTATCAAGTTGGCTTGTTTGCCGAATATCGTGTCTCTAATGTATTTGCGGTCGCTCCCGAGGTAGTGTTTGCTTCTCAGGGAGGAATACTTAAATACCTTGGAGTTCCAGATGGAATATATAGAAATACTTATAACATCAACTATATAAATGTGCCGGTAATGTTGAAATTTTATGTAGGCAAAGCTATCAGCATTGATTTTGGACCCCAAGTGGGTTTTAATGTATACAGTAAGTCACATGGCAAGTGGGAGGATACTGATGACGAATATAAATTGAAAGAACTGAAAAAATATACTAATACTGTCGACTTTGGCCTTGGCCTTGGAGCAACCTATAATATTACCGGCGATGTGTTTGTGCAAGCACGATACACCTTGGGGGTTACTAAAGTCTTTAATTATGAGGGCGAAAAACCTATTAAAAACGGCAACGCTCAAATCGCAATTGGCTATCGCTTTTAATCAGCCACTTTTCGTTTTACAATAGAGTTATCAACCTGTAATTCATGTGGAACTAACTACTGGAGCAGCTGTGTACAGCCACGGTTGCTCTGTTTTTTTGTCATAACTTTCTCCGTTTGGTGTTATAAAACATTTATTTGGTGTGCTTCTAATGAAAAAAAATACCTACCTTTGTCAATTAAAAAAATACTAAATACACAATTATTGATGAAAACAACTAAAGCATTGATTGTTGCGCTTGTAATCGTGGCGACATGTATTGTGGCGCAAGCCGGAGAATATTCTCCCAAGTTCTTGTGTGGAGTGGTGAAAGCCGACTCCTGGACAATGAATAACAGCCTAGAAGGCATCTACGAGCTAGACCTTGCAGGTGCTACACTAACCAAGCTCACCGAGGGCCAGGACGTGTATCAGGCACCGCTGGGAGGTGCAGTCTATGAGGATGGCAAGATGAAAGGCATCCACTTCAAGACCGTGTGGGACAGTTTTGACCAAACCAACACTTATGTGCTCTACCATGTGCAGTATGACATGGAAACCTGGGAGCGCACATTGGGTGTCACTCTCGGTGACATGGACCGCAACTACATTTCAAGTTGTGGCATGGCCCATGATCCGGTTTCGGGCAAGAACTATGGAATCTTCTATAACTTCAACATGAGTTGGCAGGTCGTGAACCGCAAGCTCGCCGAGATAGACTTCTCGACCAACACTCCCAAGCGCACTATTCTGGGCAACGCATCTATTCCCATGGCGGCCATCGCATGCAACGACCAGGGTGTGCTCTATGGCGTGGGCATGGACGGATGGTTTTACGCCATCAGCACAGCTAATGTGGGCAACGGTAGCGAGATTGAAGTGATGCCACTGGGCGACTTGGGCATTGAGAACATCTCAACTAACCCCAGCACTATGACCTATGACGCTCGCACCGGCAAGTTCTACTGGGCTGTGGTGCTGAGCGACCAAAATGGCTATCTCTATGAGATTAATCCTGCAATTGGCTCGGTGTCGGCTACCCAACTGATGCAAAATCCCGACAATGCCTGGCTTGTTAACCTGTGTGTTCTCGAACCTAAGGCTGCCGATGAGGCACCGGCCGCTGTAACCGACCTTGCTGCCACCTTTGAGGGCGCATCGACCACCGGCACAGTGTCGTTCACTGCTCCCACAACAACCTATGAAGGCAACGCACTCAGCGGCACTCTCAACTATGTCATCACTGCTAATGGCGAGCAAGTTGCCACAGGCACTGTTGATGCCGGCGCCAATGCTGCTGTGGAGATTACCGCACCCATGGGCGATGTGGAGATTGTTGTAGTTGTTTCTAATGAGGTGGGCAATAGTCCCGAGGCTAAAATTAATGTCTACGTTGGTGCCGAGACGCCTCTTGCTCCCACCGATGTTGCATTCGACTACAACTATGACACCAAGCAAAGCATTGTCACTTGGACTGCTCCCACAATGGGCATCCACGACATTAATCTTGACGCTGAGGCTCTCACCTATAACGTGTATCGCATGCCGGGCGACGTGCTGGTAGCCGAGGGCATTGACGCTACCGAGTTTGTCGAGGACTTCGACCCCGCCACATTGGCTCCCTATTACTACAAGGTTGAGTGCCTGCACTACACTGTGAAGGGTGAGGCTGCTGTTTCGAGCAAGGCCGTGATAGGCCCTGCACTTGATGTGCCTTATACCAACAACTTCAACACAGCCGCCAGCTTCGACCTGCTCACCGTGCTCGACAACAACCATGACGGCAACGTGTGGAAATGGTCGAGTTCCTACTCGGGTGGAGGTCGTGCCGAGTTCTATAACTCAAAGACTGTTACTGCCGATGATTGGCTGCTTTCACCACCCATCAACCTGAAACGTGGCGCTACCTACAGCATCTCGTTCGAAGCCAACACTGCAGTGTCGAACGATGTTGACTACATGGACGTGGCCTATGGTAAAGGACTCAATGTTGACGGCTATGACAAGATTTTTGACCACATCGTGCTCAACACACCTGTGAGTGCGACCTACACCAACGACACCATTGTGCCGGCCGCAAGCGGTGTTTATTACTTTGGCTTCCATTGCACCAGCTATGCGGGCTATGGATGGCTGCTAGTGCACAATTTCACTATCAAGATGGTGAAGGACGCTCCACAAGTGGTGGGTGATGTGAACCTGGATGGTGTGGTCAACTCCAGCGACGTGACCGCGCTCTACAGCTACATCCTCAACAATAATCAAACATTCATTGACAGCAGTGATGTGAACGGCGACGGCTCAATCAACTCCAGCGATATTACAGCCGTGTATAAGATAATTTTGGGTAGCTAGTAACCGGTCGCTAATCCAATTTTACACCCCTGAAGAAAAACACCCCATGATGAAAAACAGGCATCATGGGGTGTTCTTGCTATTGTCAACATTATTGATTACCTTTGCACCGATTTTTTAGAAACTAGATTAGCACTGATGATAACATTTCCTAATGCAAAAATCAACTTGGGCTTGAACATAGTGGAGCGTCGATGCGACGGTTATCACAACTTGGAAACGGTGTTTTATCCTATAGCGTTGACCGATGTGCTGGAGATTGTGCCGGCACGGGGAAAAGAGTCAACACTCACCACCTATGGCAACCCGGTTGACTGTCCTGTTGAGAAAAACTTGGTGATGAAGGCGTTGCGACTCATGCAGCAGCGCTACCAGGTGCCCGAGGTCGACATCTACCTCTACAAGCACATTCCCGATGGTGCCGGTCTGGGCGGTGGCTCAAGCGATGCGTCATTCACTATGCGCATGCTCAATGAGATGTTTAGTCTAGCGGTTGAGAAAGATGAGCTCGCACACCTTGCAGCATCGCTGGGTGCCGACTGCCCATTCTTCATCTATGATACACCCATGATGGCGACCGGCATTGGCGATGTCCTATCACCCATCGAAGTTGACCTCAATGGCCTGTGGCTCTACTTGATTAAGCCCAACGTGAGCGTGCCCACCCGCGTGGCCTACTCATGCGTGATGCCTGCCCCAAGCACCAGCGACTTGCGCGCCGATGTGGCAACTGCTGTCGACCTGTGGAATGGGGTGGTGAAGAACGATTTTGAACCAAGTGTTTTCACCTCTTATCCCGAGCTGGCCAATATCAAGAAAACCATTGGGGATGCGGGTGCTATTTATGCGTCAATGTCGGGGTCGGGTTCATCAATATTTGGCATATTCAGCAGTGCCAATATGGCAGAAAAGTTGAGGGGCGCATTCGCGTCTGGCACCGATTATGTCATAGCGCTGTAGCGGCATGTTTTATTAATGTTGTGTGGCAAGGTTTTTGCATGAGAATGTCTTGGTAAAAATAACCGATAAAAATAAACAAAACGATATGTCTAAAAAAGAAGAAAAGAACAAGAAAAACGAGGAGCCGGTTGAGGAGACTGAGCTCAATGAAAATATAGAGCAAGAGGTTGACGCCCAAGAGCAAGAGGCACAGCAGCAGGAAGAACCTGCCGAGCCCACTCCCGAGGAACGCATCGCACAACTCGAGGAGCAGCTGGAAAAGGAGAAGAAAGAATATCTTTTCCTCATGGCCGACTTTGAGAACTACCGCCGCCGCACCCTGCAGGAAAAGCAGGACCTCATCAAAAACGGTGGGCAAAAAGTGCTTGATGGCATTTTGCCGGTGGTTGACGATATAGAGCGCGCTATTGACGCTATCAATCAAGGTGGCGACCTCGACAGCCTGAAAGAGGGGGTTGACCTCATTCACAACAAGCTCATGAGCTATCTCAAGAGCAATGGTGTGGAACCGATTGTGTCGACCGGCGAACTGTTTGACACCGATGTACATGAGGCTGTAACCACCTTCCCTGCGCCAAGCGAGGATCAAAAGGGGCGCGTGATTGACACTGTGCTCAAGGGCTACATGCTGAATGACAAGGTGCTTCGCCACGCCAAGGTGGTTGTGGGACAATAAGGAGCCACACATGTGAGTCAACTTGGTTTTGAGGTCATTAGAATTATGCATTAAATAATTGAATTATGGCAAAGAGAGATTTTTACGAAGTTCTGGGTGTTGACCGCAATGCTGATGCCGATGCGCTCAAGAAGGCTTATCGCAAGCTCGCCATCAAGTATCATCCCGATCGCCAACAAGGGAAAACCGATGCTGAGAAGAAAGAAGCCGAAGAAAAATTTAAGGAGGCTGCCGAGGCCTATGATGTGCTCAGCAACCCCGACAAGCGTGCGCGCTACGACCAGCTTGGACCTGATGGTTACGACCAGATGGGTGGCGGAGGCTTCTCGGGTGGAGGCATGTCGATGGAGGACATCTTCCGTCAGTTTGGCGACCTGTTTGGCGGCTTTGGCTTCGGTGGCGGTTTTGGCGGCTTTGGTGATGCCGGTCATGGAGCTACTGTAAGTCACGGCACCAACTTGCGAGTGCGAGTGAAGGTCACTTTGCAAGAGGTGGCTAAAGGCACCGAGAAGAAGATAAAAATACCACGTCAGGTTTCATGCCAGGCATGTAAAGGCACCGGTGCTAAGAACGGCACAGCACTGGAGACGTGTCCCACTTGTCATGGAAGTGGAGTGGAGGTGCGCATTCGCCGCACTATATTGGGTCAAATGCAGACGCAGAGCGCATGCAGTTCATGCGGCGGCAGCGGCAAGCACATCAAGGAGCGTTGCCCCGAGTGTGGCGGTCGGGGTCTTGTGCGCCGTGAGGAGGTTGTTACAATCAGCATTCCCGCTGGCGTTAAGGAAGGCATGATTTTGAACATGCGTGGCAAGGGCAACGATGCCCCTGGAGGTGGTGTTCCGGGCGATTTGCAAATTGTTATTGAGGAGCAACGTGATGAGCATCTCATTCGCGACGACCAAGATTTAATCTACAACCTGATGATCGACTTCCCCACAGCAGCTCTTGGAGGCAAGGTGGAGATTCCCACCGTTGACGGTCGTGCTCGCGTTACTATCGAGCCCGGCACTCAGCCAGGCAAGGTGCTAAGGCTGCGAGGCAAGGGTTTGCCCTCGGTCAATGGCTATGGTAATGGCGACTTGCTTGTGAACGTGATGGTTTATGTCCCCGAGAACTTGAATGCTAGCGAGAAGCGTGCTGTTGAGGCTTTGCGCGAGTCGTCGTCGTTCAAGCCCAGCACGTCGACCAAGGAGCGCATCTTCAGCCGGTTGAGACACATGTTTGATTAAGACTTATTGTCACATTATATCACAGCGCCCCCCATCTTCATGAGATGTGAGGCGTTTTTAGGCACAATAGAGATAATGGTGCCACCTTATAAAATCTTACACAATCTTATAAAAATTTGAGCTAAATGAAAAATAGGCGTTTTATGTTTAATGGCCCGCGAGTGCCTCGCAGCCAAATGAAGGTGACCACATTTCTTGCCGATGCTGAAATGGAGTTGCTCGACTTTGTGCTCAAGAAGCTTGATGGCATTAGCCGCAACAAGGCCAAAGGACTTCTGAGCCACGAACTTGTGAAAGTGGATGGCAACGTTGAGAAGCAATATAATTTCCTGGTAAAGCCCGACATGGTGGTGGAGATTACCAAGAATCCGCGCTACATGCCTATGAGAAATTTTGACCAGTTCTTTGCCATCCTATATGAGGACGAGCACTTGATTGTAATTGACAAGGCCGATGGCGTGCTCTCAATGGGGGTGGGACGCGGAAGCTTGAACATAAAGATATTGCTCGACCAGTATTTCGCCTCAACCAAGCAGCGCTGCACGGCTCATGTGGTGCACCGCCTCGACACGCGCACATCGGGCGTGATGGTCTATGCCAAGAGCGTGGAAGTGCAGCAGTTGCTCGTAAATAACTGGCACGCTCACGTGCGCGACCGCCGCTATGTTGCTGTGGTCGAGGGCCCCATGGAAGAAGATCACGGGCACATTGAGAGTTGGCTACGTGATACTGTCACTCGCAAGGTGGTGACCAGTCCGTTCAATAACGGTGGCAAGTGGGCTAGCACCGACTGGTGGTTGCTCGACAGCAATGATGACTACTCGCTCATTGAGTTACATCTCAACACTGGCCGCAAGAACCAGATTCGTGTTCACATGGAGTCGCTTGGGCATCCCATTGTGGGCGACCACAAGTATGGCAGCACCGACAACTCGCTGGGCCGCTTGGGGCTGCATGCCTTCCGCTTGGCCTTTATGCATCCCATCACCGGTGAGGAGCTAGAGTTTGAGACTCCGTTCCCCACGGTTTTCCTCAATCTTTTCCCAAGGTCAATGGTGTGAAAAACGGGATTAAAAATTTTTAACAAAAAAATTGACTGAGTAATGTGCTAATAGCAATTCTTTTGACGTTTAAGTTAATGATATTAATTATAAATGGCAATTATTATGAAAACAATCAAGTCATTTGTTTTATTAGCCATCATGCTGACAGTTGGTTTTGTGGCAAAGGCCGACAACGACCGTGTTATTACATTCCAGGAGCTGCCACAGCAGTCTAAAGAACTTGTTAAAGCTCACTTTGGCAACAAGGTTCCCATGATTGTAACTGCCGATTGGGATGACTATGAGATTTATTTCGAGAGCGGCGAGAAGATTGAATTCCGCAAGGATGGAACATGGAAGTCTATTGAATCTTATACTAATGGCGTGCCTGCAGTGCTCGTTCCTGAGAAAATCAAGGATGCCGTCAAGAAGTCTTATCCGGCAACAACAATCATCAAAATTGAACAAGATCGCCGTGGCTATGAAGTGAAATTGAACAATGGCATGGAGATTGAGTTCAACAGCCTTTTCCAAGTAATAGGCTTTGACGATTAATTTGTTGCTCTAAATACTCTAAATATGAGAAAAGCAGGATTTTTAGTAGCTGTTCTGGCATGCTGTTGGATGGCCTCGTCGTGTAATAATCATGGAGGCCAGACTATCCCTGCCGCTCAACAAAATCAGGCGGTTGAGCAGGCTCAGCCTGCAACAGGCGATGCCGTGATGGGCGACGACGACAGGCAAGTGGCTCTTGATAATCTACCTCAAGAGGCAAAGAACTTGCTTAGCAGCAACTTTGCCGGCAAGAAAGTGTCAGTTTCCACCGCCGATAACGATGATTTTACCGTTCGACTTGAGAGTGGCGAGAAAATCGAGTTTGAACGCAATGGAAACTGGAAGGAAATAGAGTGCTATGGCACAAGTGTGCCTGCTGCTCTAGTTCCGCAAGCCATTGCCGCCGATGTTAAGGCAGCCTATAAAGGTGCCGTCATCGCCAAGCTCGAACGTAATCGCAATGGCGGCTACGAGGTTAGTCTTAACAATGGGATGGAAATTAAATATTCCAGCTCGGGCCGGCGACTAGCTGCCGAGGTCGACGATTAATCATCCCTAGGAAAAAAGCAGGCGGTTGCTCTTTAACGCAAGGAGCAACCGCCTGTTTATTTTTAATACCGGAGTTGATTAGAATCCAAACGTGAGACCTGCCATCACAGTGTTTTTGATTTCGGGACCGAAATCCTTTTTAAAGGTGCTCATGGGACTATAGCGCAGGTAGATACCCATGTGGCGGAAGGTCAAGCCACACATGATGTCAACACTTATCTTGCGTTGCTTCAGGCCCTTGACACTGACGTTGGTCGTGGCATCGCCAAGGCGGTGACGGTTGGTAAAGTAGGCGTAGTGGTTCCAGTTGAGCACTGGACCGAGCCAAATCCACAGGTGCTTGTTAAACCCTTTGGCATAAAGCAGAGGGAATTGGATGGAGTGCACTGTGATTTGCGACTTGGTGTTACTGAATTCGGTGGGCCATGGCGCTGAGGCTACTACGCCATCGTCAAGCTTGTTAAGCATGTTGCCTTTCTTGATGTCGATGTAGCGAGCCTGATATCCCACACCCAGCGAGAGGCGGTTGCGAGTGCCGAAGTTGTGGCCCAGTGCCACGATGTTAAGAAAGCCCACCTCCTTGTTAAGGCCGGTGAGGCCGTGTGAACTGTTACCTCCAAACCCAAAATAGAATCCACTGGAGAAAACTTCCCAACTGCGGTCTCCGTCGGAGTGAATACACACATGGCCTGGCTTGCGCTCAGTAGAGTCGTTATTGATCTCGTTGTTGTCTTGTGCGGTTGCGCACACTCCCGGCAGTGCTATGAGCACTGTCATTAAGAGTTTATTCAAAGCATTAATCTTCATAATCGCTATATTGATAAAAACTAAAGTGTGTAAAAAAACGTGCAAAGATATGATTTTTTTTTTCTAAATAATCCTTGTTTTTTATTCATTTTGATATTCTAAAATGTCTCCTGGTTGGCAATCAAGCGCCCGGCATATTGCATCGAGTGTTGACAGTCTCACGGCTTTAGCCTTGCCGTTTTTCAAAATCGACAAGTTGGCAATTGTTATTCCCACGTGCTCACTCAACTCGTTGAGCGACATCTTGCGGCGGGCCATCATCACGTCTAAGTTTACTACAATCATAGTGTCGTTGTTTATTTAGATAGTGAGTTTCTGTTCTTCGGCCGCGTCATAGGCTACTTTGTAGAGCAATGCCACAATCAGTGCCACAAGTGTGTAGATAAATGGGTTGTCGGTGAGCACGAGGTCGAAGTGTTCGGCAGTCGAGCAAGCTATTCTCATGTTGTCGGTAATAAAGGAATAGATGGGTAACACAGCCACCATTATCCACAGCAGCGTCACATTGGCGCGATTAAAGATAGTGCCACCCTTGAGGTGCTTGAGGATGTTCCAGGCGAATGCCGCAAAGAGACTCGCCATCACCAGCAGGCATGTGCGGCTGGCAATGAAGATTGCCAACTTCACCTCAATGCGTGGTGAATCCCAGTTGATTACCCCCTCGCCACTGCCTTGGGTGAGGACAAAATAGGACTGGATGCCATAGAAGAGTACCCACAATGTGATGCCCGCAAGTGCGATGTAGCATGCAACTTTCAATGTTTTCAATGATGTTTGCTTCATGATAAAAAAGACATTAGTTGATGAATTGATTTGTTTTTCATGATGCAAAGATATAGTTTGTTTATCGTAAAACAATAAAAACACATCGAATTTTAATAATTTTTAATCATTTATCATGTGTT
>DGWL01000058.1 GCA_002396125.1 Porphyromonadaceae bacterium UBA4259 | reverse complement strand
ATTTTACATCATGCGCGCAACCAAACATTGGAAATCGCTCACGTTTTTGTCACCACGGCAGTGCGTTAAAAAGGTGTAAAAAATGCCGTTTTGCCTTTTAATATCTTAATTAATGTGTGAACATTGCTTGTTTAATATTAATTTTACACCGTGAAAAAATGTGCGCTTTGAAGAATTGTGTGACAATAAAGCACATTGTGTGCACGTTTTTTAGTTATTTATTGTAACTTTGCAAGATATTTTTTAAGACATAATGAACAAACACTTCGCATTCTACATAGTGGCAACCCTAGTGGTGGCAATGAGCCTGGTTTCCTGCAACAAGGACGACGACAAGAGCTCTAGTTCCACAACAACCGACTACAGCATTTACTCGTCGGCAACCACGCTGGTGTCGAACTTCAAGCTCAAGGCCAACACTAACGTGCTCAACAACCTCGACTCGGTGAAATTCACCATCGATCAAGATCGTGCCATCATCTACAACGCCGACTCGCTTCCCAAGGGAACCAAGGTGAGCGCATTGCTGGTTGACGTCACTTGCGCCTCAAGCGTTTCGGCACGTCAGTTCATCATCAAGAATGGCGACGTGATGAAAGACACCGTGATTCAGTACACCAACTCAACCAAGGACTCAATCGACTTCACCGGCAACGTGACACTGCGCATCACCTCGCGCGATGCAAGCCAAGCTCGCGAGTATGTGGTGAAAGTTAACGTGCACAAAGAGAACCCCGACACCCTGGAATGGCCCATCGAGCGCCGCAGCCAACTGCCGGGAATGAACGATAACATAATCCAGTCGAAGACCGTGATGCAAAACGAGAACTTGCTGTGTCTCGTGCAAGATAACTCACAATATATCTTGAGCCAAACATCC
Source organism: Porphyromonadaceae bacterium UBA4259 (assembly GCA_002396125.1). Taxonomy (GTDB): domain Bacteria; phylum Bacteroidota; class Bacteroidia; order Bacteroidales; family Muribaculaceae; genus Sodaliphilus. Next base: position 18,850 of record DGWL01000058.1, on the reverse strand, counting down.
GACCCCGAGGAGGGGCAATGGGAAAAGAGAGTGCTCTCGCTGCCTTTCACGCCACAAGTGAACAGTCTGGCGGCGACCGACAATGCCATCTATCTTCTCGACGACAACAGCGAGCTCTATGAAAGCTACGACGGCGGCCTTAACTGGACCGACACTGGCGTGGCATGGCGCACCATCATTGGCGCCTACGGTGAGCGCGTGCTGGGTATCGTTCAAGACGGTGAACTGTGGAAACACGACGAGTATCCACGCCGCGATGGCTTTGAGTGTAGTAGCGTGGAGGCATCGTTCCCCGTTGCAGGCATGAGCCAACTGGTGATGGCCGCCAACGGATGGACCTCCAACCAGCAAGCTATGATGGCAGGCGGCGTGCTTCAAAACGGAACACTGACCAACGCAGTGTGGGGCTACGACGGCAACAAATGGGGCTTGCTCTCACAAGGTGGAGCCAACGCCTTGCCAAAGTTGCGTGACGCCACAATGGTGAGCTACTACTCCTATGTTACACCAAGCGGAGCCTTTACCCCACAGCGACAGGTAACATGGATGGTGATGGGCGGCAAACTCGAGACCGGCAACCTCAACACCACCACCTACACCTCGCGCAATCAAGGCCTTAACTGGATTGTGGGAGCCAATTCACTGCAGTTGCCCGACTACATAACCGCTTTCTATGGCGCACAAGCCTACACCTTCATGAGCACATGCTCCGTTAACGGAGTCAAGCCCCTGGGCGTTATCACCCACATCACCGAGTGGGATTGCCCTTATATTTACCTGTGCGGCGGCTATGCTGTTAATGGCGAGGCTCTCGCCAGCATGTGGGAAGGCGTGCTCAAGGGATTGACATTTAAGCCCATTTATTAAACACACACCGTCACATCCACCAATATTCCCGCAATGCTAGCTAAAAGAAACATATTATTGCTGCTCGTGGCGACGCTCTCGCTCGTGACCTGGGCTCAGGAATACCGCTACGAAGTGGGTCCTGCCATAGGCATCACCGGCTATCTTGGCGACGTTAACCGCAGCAACATGTACAAGATGCCTCGTGTGGCGGGCGGTGGCGTGTTCCGCTACAACCTCAACACCCGCTGGGCTTTCAAGGGCAATCTTTTCTATGTGGGGCTGGCAGGCGACAGCAAGAACATTGAGTCAAAGTTCCCCAATGATGAGCACTACAAGTTCTCATCACACGTGATTGACCTGGGAGGCCAGGTGGAATTCAACTTCTTCCACTTCGGCCAGGGACCACGCTACAAGAACTACAAGCGCATAACCCCCTACATGGTGGCCGGGCTTGGAATGGGGATTGCATTCACCGGAGGCAAAGCTCACCTGGGAATGGTGTTGCCACTGGGTGTGGGTGTGAAATACCGCTTGAAGGAGCGCTTGAACCTGGGCTTCGAGTTCACGATGCGCAAGAGCTTCAGCGACCGCTTCGACGGCATCACCGACACCTACGGCTACAATCATGGCTTCGCCAAGAACACCGAGTGGTACTCGGTAGCGGCATTCACCATCACCTATGAGTTCAGCAAGCGCTGCGTTAAGTGCCACTATGTTGAGTGACACAAGTCTTCAATATTAATGATTATAACAAAACACGATATAAACACTATGTCATCGCTTGAAAAAATAGACCGCAACAGGCTTCCAAAGCACGTAGCCATCATCATGGACGGCAACGGCCGCTGGGCTAAGCAGCGAGGCTTCATCCGTTCCATTGGTCATGAGAATGGCGTGACCACAGTGAGGCAAATAACCGAGATTGCCAGTGAGCTGGGTATCGGTTACCTCACACTCTACACCTTCTCAACCGAGAATTGGAGCCGTCCACAAGACGAGGTTGACGCGCTGATGAACCTGATTGTCGTGTCGATTGAGCAACAAACTCCCGACCTTATCAAGAACAACGTGCGGCTCACCACCATCGGCAACATGGAGCGGATGCCACAGTTTGCACGCGAGAGACTTGAGAAATGCATGACCGACACCGGTCACTGCACAGGACTCGTGCTATGCTTGGCTTTGAGCTATTCATCACGCTGGGAGATTGTTGAAGCATGCAAGACCCTTGCCGCAAGAGCCACTGCCGGCGAAATCGACCCCAGCCAAATCGACGACGACATGGTGAGCCAAGCACTGGCAACAGCATCAATGCCCGACCCCGACCTGCTCATTCGCACCGCCGGCGACCTGCGCATCAGCAACTTCCTGCTATGGCAGATTGCCTACAGCGAGCTATATTTCACGAGCAAGTTTTGGCCTGACTTCACCAAGGAAGACTTCATTGAGGCGATACTTGACTATCAAAGCCGCGAACGCCGCTTTGGAAAAACCAGCGAGCAGGTTACAAACAACGAACAAAATTGACAATATGCGATATATTAAGGTATTTATAGTATTTTTCTCGGTGTGGTTGATGGGCTTTGCAACAGCACAAGCTCAGGAGACCCACACCGTCAACGACACGATTTTCAATCCCAAGTTGGCGTTTAATGGCACGCCTTCCAAGTATGAGATTGCAGGAATCAAGGTATCGGGAGTCGACAACTACGAAGACTATATCATCATTGGCTATTCAGGCCTGTCGATAGGCCAGCGCATAGAGATTCCCGGCAACGACCTGAAGGTGGCCGCCAAGCGCTTTTGGCGCCAAGGCCTATTCTCCAAGGTTCAAATTAAAGTAGAGAAAATCTATGGCGACAAAGCATGGCTTGAATTTGTTCTCCGCCAGCAACCTCGCATCTCGAAGATAAACTTTGTGGGCATGAAAAAAGGTGAGCAAAAAGACATCACCGAGCGCCTTGGCAACCTGGTGGGCAACCAGATTACTCCCAACATAGCCAACCGCATTGAGCAAATCGTGCAGAAATATTACGCCAGCAAGGGTTTTGAGAAAGCAACATGCAAGGTGCGCCAGCAAGAAGACTTGAGCAAGCAAAACGAAGTGATTGTCGACATCGTTGCCGATAAGCACGAGAAAATCTCGGTTCACAAGATTTATATCGAGGGCAACGAAGTGCTGAGCGACGGTGCCATCAAGCGCACCATGAAAAAGACCAACGAGAGCGGTATTCTCAACGTCCTCAAGTGGTTCAGCCAAAAGAAATTTGTGCGCACCGACTATGAGGATGACAAGCAGCGCATCATTGACAAGTATAATGAAAAAGGCTATCGCGATGCCGTGATAGTGTGGGACAGCATTGCCAACTACGACGATAAGAACGTGGATGTGTACCTCAAGATAGATGAGGGCAAGAAGTATTACATCTCCAACATATCGTGGGTGGGCAACACCGTCTATCCCACCGCAGTGCTTAACGAGGTGCTGGGAATCGAAAAGGGCGACGTTTATAACCAAAAGTTGCTCAACAAGCGCACCACCGACGACGATGACGCTGTTGCCAACATGTACATGAACAACGGCTACCTCTTCTTCCAGCTTGTTCCCACCGAGACCAAGATTGAGGGCGACTCTATCGACCTGGAGATGCGCATCTACGAGGGACGCCAGGCACGCATCAACAAGGTGGTAATCAATGGTAACGATCGCCTCTACGAGAAGGTGGTTCGTCGCGAGTTGCGCGTGCGCCCTGGTGAGCTCTTTAGCAAGGAAGACCTGGTGCGCTCGGCACGTGAAATTGCCCAGACAGGCCATTTCGACCCCGAGAAAATGGACATTCGTCCCGAGCCCAACGAAGAGGACGGAACTGTTGATATCATCCTTAACCTAGAATCGAAAGCCAATGACCAAATTGAGCTCTCGGCCGGTTGGGGTCAAACGGGTATCATCGGTAAGGTGACTCTCAAGTTCACCAACTTCTCCATAAAGAACCTGTTCCACCCATCGTCCTACAAGGGTATTATCCCACAAGGCGACGGCCAGACATTCTCGATCAGTGCGCAGACCAACGCCAAGTATTATCAGGCCTACAGCCTCTCGTTTGTCGACCCGTGGTTTGGCGGCAAGCGCCCCAACACTCTGTCGGTATCGGCATTCTATAGCCGCACCACAGGTATCAACTCATCGTTCTACAACAGCCAGTACCAAAACTACTATTACAACTACATGATGAGTAGTATGTACAACGGTTACAACGGCTATAATCCCTACTATGGCGGCAGCGGCAACTACTACGAGAACGCCTACGACCCAGGCAAGTATCTGCAAATGGCCGGTGTGACAATCGGCTTCGGTAAGCGCCTCAAGTGGCCCGACGACTACTTCACCCTCATGGCCGACGTGAGCTATCAGTGGTACAGCCTGAAGAACTGGGAATACATGTATTACATGAAGAATGGTGTGAGCAACTCGATTGTGCTTGGTCTCACCCTCTCGCGCAACAGTATCGATAACCCGCTCTATACCCGTCGAGGCAGTTCGTTCACACTCTCGTTCCATGCCACACCACCGGCAAGCCTCTTTGGCAAAAAGGACTGGAAGACGTTAAGCCAATCGACCACCGAAGCCTCGAAGAAAGAGCTTTATCGCTGGATTGAATACTGGAAACTCAAGTTCCAGGCCAAGACCTATACCCCACTCACCGACCCCGATGGCCGCTGGACTCTCGTGCTCATGACACGTGCCGACATTGGTCTGCTGGGCAGCTGGAACCGCTACCTCAAGTCTCCATTCGAGACATTCTATGTGGGTGGCGACGGCATGAGCGGCAGTTACACCTATGCCACCGAGACCATCGCCCTGCGTGGCTACGAGAACGGAGCCTTCACCCCCTATGGTCAAGAAGGCTATGCCTACAACCGCTTCGTTGTTGAGCTCCACTTCCCGCTGATGCTCTCCAACAGCGCCACCATCTATCCACTGCTCTTTGCCGAGGCCGGTAACGCCTGGACGAGCGTTAAGCAGTTCAACCCATTCAACCTGAAGCGTTCGGCAGGTGTGGGTGTGCGCATCTACTTGCCAATGATTGGCATGATGGGTATTGACTGGGGCTATGGCTTCGACAGGGTTTATGGCAACAAGGGTGGCAGCAACTTCCACTTCGTGCTCGGTCAAGAGTTCTAAATGTTTTCAATTATCAGCTTTTAAACTTTCAACCTAAAAAGCAGTCAAATCAAGCAAATAATTAACAAAACATAGTTTTATCACAATATGAAAAAGTTTGCATTACTATTAGTGGCAATGGTAGCCTACATGGCTCCTGCCAGTGCTCAGAAATTTGCCCTTGTAGACATGGAATACATCCTCAAGAATATTCCCGCCTATGAGATGGCCAACGAGCAACTAAACCAAGTGTCGCAACGCTGGCAACGCGAGGTTGACGAGCTTAAGAAGGAAGCCGACACGATGTACAAGAACTACCAGAGCGACATGGTATTCCTCACCGACGACCAAAAGAAAAAGAAGGAAGAGGAAATTGTTGCAAAGGAAAAGGAAGCCTCACAGCTCAACTACAAGTATTTTGGTCCTCAAGGCGAGCTCTTCAAGAAGCGTCAATCGCTCATGAAGCCTATTCAAGACGACGTTTACAACGCCGTGAAAAAGGTGAGCGAAGAACGCGGCCTGCAAGTGATTTTCGACCGTGCTTCGTCGCAGAGCATTGTCTTCGCATCTCCCAACATCGACATCAGCAACCAGGTGCTCGAGAAACTGGGTTACTCGAAGTAATGGAATAAGTGACGCGTATATTTAGTGTTAACACTTATTTCTCACGTCTAATTCAAGTTGAATAATAATAACTTTAATAAATAACCAATTAATTGATTATGTTTAAGAAAATCTTACTCGCAGTTCTCGTAGCTGCTCCCTTGTGCCTCCAGGCTCAAACCTTGAAATTTGGTGCAGTTAATCCAACTGAAATCTTTAACGTTATGCCCGACGTGGCAACAGCCAACAATACTCTAAAGTCGGTTCAAGACAAGTATGAGGCTCAGGCTAAGCCTCTGCAGGAAGAACTACAGAAGAAGCAAACCGAGCTTGAGTCTTTGATGAAGAGCAAGGCTCCCGATTCCACTATCGAGCCTAAGCAAAAAGAGTTTGAGGATCTTTACACTCGCTACCAGAACTTCATGCAACAGGCTCAAAAGGACATCCAGCAGCAACATGATACACTGATGGCTCCCATCCAGCAAAAGCTCGTCAATGCCATTCAGGCTGTGGGTGCCGAGGGTGGTTATGCCGGTATTCTCGATGCCAACTTTTTGCTCTACAAGGGCAATAACATTGAGGATGTTTCGGCCAAAGTAAAGGCTAAACTCGGCATTAAGTAAAAAGGTTTATTGCAGGGGTTTTCCCTCCCTATCACAGCAGCAACTCCAGCGTGCAAAACGTGGAGTTGCTGTTTTTCTTGTATCTTCACCTAAGAAATCTATATTATATATAATGAGTAACAGGTTAAAAAAATTAACAGTTTTATCGCCATTAAGTTAACTAGAGTATTTATAGGTTAAAGTTTCTATAATTAACACCTATTAGAATAAAAATTTATAAATTTGCACGCGTTATTCTTTCCACCACATAATTTCATACGAATTATCATCATCTAAAAGTCTAAGTTTCAGATTAATGAGCGCAAGTCAGTTTGCTAAAGTCATAGCCGAAAGTTCTTCATCAGGCTCCGAGTGGAGCTTAGTAGACGGCAACACAGTAGTGGCCCATGCCATGATATCAAGCATTAACCCCTACTTCAGAACTCGACGTGAAATCAGTCACATCATTCGCCTTGAACTGCCACGTGAATTTTTCAAGCGCCGTTGGGACAAAGTGTTGTTTTATGGCGCCGGATGTTCCACCCCCGAGAGAAAAAAAATTGTGGAATCATCGCTAGTGGCACAATTCAAGACTCCGGTGATTGTCGAGAGCGACCTGGTGGGTGCGGCACATGGCTTGCTCCAGCACGACGCCGGCCTGGCATGCATTCTGGGCACAGGCTCAAACTCTTGTTTCTACGACGGCGAGCGCATCACCAAGAGTGTCACCTCGGGCGGTTTCATCCTGGGCGATGAGGGCAGCGGCTCGGCAATGGGACGCATCTTCTTGAGCGACGTGCTCAAGGACCTGGCTCCACGCGAGCTCATCGAGGAGTTCTATGCCGTGAACAAGACCAACAGTGCCGGCATCATGGATGCTGTGTACAACAATCCACACGCCAATCACAACCTGCACAACTTTTCGTTCTTCCTTGCCGACCATCTCGACAATGAATATGCCCACAACCTGGTAACCAACGAGATAAAGCGATTCTTCGACCGCAACCTGCGCCAATACAACTACAAGGACTATCCCGTGTGCTTTGTGGGTTCGGTGGCCACACGCTATTCCGAGATTCTGCTGCAAGTGGCCTATGCCTACAACGTGAACGTTAAGAAAATCGTGAGCGACTCTATGCCTGGTCTTGTGGCCTACCACTCGGTGAACTTTAGAACAAATCAATAATGCTTGCGTGCAATAAGCACTGGTGCATTGCAACCCATAAAGAAATCTTCATCACCGCCATTGTGGTAATGAAGATTTCTTTTTCTCGATTCCCGGAAGCTATAAAACCAATGGTCGCAGCTCATTATCATTAAGGCAGTGCGCCAAGTGGACAGCAAGCTCATGCATTTCCACGTTTTCCTTGAAGTGTTGCGGCAGCGCATCATGTCCCACAGCAGCACCCAAAATATTACCGGCAACCGCACCGGTGCTGTCGCTGTCGCCATTGTGGTTGACGGCCGCTATCATGGCCTGCTCAAAGTTGTTGAAGTGGCGCGCCGCGCAAAAGATAGCAATGGCAAGTGCCTCGTCGCCAACCCATCCCTGCCCCAAGAGGTTGATGCAGTCAACGTCGGGTTCACCACTATTAGCCAGCTCCAGCGCGCGACTAAGCAAGCTGTTTAACTCGTCAACTTCATTGCCCCAATGTTTAAACATAGCGCCACATCGATTCATACTCTCGACAACATAGCTTTCCAGTGCCTCACGAGTGGGATGCTCGTCAAGCGCAAGTTTATAAACCAAGTGTGCCGCCACGCCGGCAGGAATATAGCCCAGCGGATGATGATGAGTGATGCGCGCGGCCTGAGCAGCAAGCCGAATCACCCCATCGTCATCGAGTTCTCCTGTAGCAGCTGCCCACAACCCCACTGGAGCCACCCTCATCACACCTCCACAACCCTTGCTGTTGTTGCTTGCAGGTAGCCCATGATAAATATATTCCAGCGCTGTCAAGCAAGTCATGCCTGGTGCACGGCGCACGTTAAGAGCCGGAATGTGAGCTAGCCAGTTGTCGGTGCCACGAAACTTGGCTCCACTCTGCGTGCAGTACCAATCGATGTAGGCGTCACGAATTCCATCAAGTGGCAATAGCCCTTTCTTGCCGGCATAAAGCAAGCCATAGGCCGTGAAAAATGTCATCTGTGTGTCATCGCTCACCACACCTTTATTCACCTGAAATTCAAGACGCAGGTAGTCCTGCTGAGTTTGCAGGCGAGTTATACCCTTTTCGCCAAACCGCCGCAGAATCTCACTATAGCTGTCAAATTCCACTGTATAGCCCAGCGCATCGCCGATGGCTCCGCCCACCAACGACCCTTTTATTCTGTCTAATAGCATTCTTACTCTTTATTCAAAATATCAACAAACACCTTGGGAAGCATCACGTTAGGGGCATCGAGAGCCTTGGCGAAGAGAGGCGCAATCTCCTCAGGCACAAATCCGGCTATACCGCAGCCAATGGGTGTCACCAGGAAAGTGAGTTCAAGATGTTGTCCCGCAAAATCAATAAAATCGTTGACATAGGGGGCAATAGTTTCCACCCCTCCCTGCATAGTGGGAATAGCGTAGGACTGCCCGGTGAGGCCAACACCTACTCCCCACTCGGCTCCAAACTTCAAGTTTGCAACTCTGGCAGCGCCACCTGCATGCGCACCTGCAAGATTACTGCCAAAGACAAATATTTCACCCTGTTTCAATCTATCAACATGTGCAGGAGTAAACTTAGTTCTCATCGCAATAATATTACTTGGTCAATATTCCAATCAATTCCTTAACACCCTCGGTTGCAGGCTTGTCAATGACATGAACATAGTCGGGCACAGCACTGGGACGAGGATCAATGTAATAGACCTCAGCATTGCGTGGAGCATAGTGCAACAAAGATGCAGCCGGGTAGACAACCAGCGAGGTGCCTATCACAACAAACACGTCGGCCTTCTGAGCAAGCAAGCAGGCACGGTCGAAATTGGGCACTGCCTCTTGGAAGAAGACAATGTGAGGACGCACCGGGTCGCCATAGCTGTCGCGAGTGTCGACGCTGGTCACAAGTCCCTTGTCGGTGAGTTGGTCGCAAGGCAGTTGATACACACGGCTCTCGTCGCGCAGTGAGCGCACCTTCATGAGCTCACCATGCAGGTGAAGCACGTTGCTCGAGCCGGCTCGCTCGTGCAAGTCGTCAACGTTTTGGGTTATCACGTCAACATCAAAATACTTCTCAAGTTCCACCAGTCCACGATGTGCCGCATTAGGCTCAACCTCAACAAGTTGAGCACGTCGCTCATTATAGAACTTGTGAATGAGCGCCGGATTTCGCAAGAATCCGTCGTGGCTAGCCACATCCATCACAGGATAGTTCTCCCACAAGCCTCCGGCATCGCGAAAAGTTGTTATTCCACTCTCGGCACTGATGCCGGCACCCGATGATACTACTAATTTTTTCATAATTGTGTTAGTTTTATTGTTATTTACTTAAAGTTGACAAAAAAACGGATTTTATATCTTTCCTCAGAATTCCAATCTAAACCCTTTCTGTTTCAACTCGTTATATTTCTCTTCATTAAATCTGAAAAGATACGGTTGGTTACGGTTTGCGTGGTCGGTGTTAACTTGGGTGAGCAATTCAAGGTGCAGCATCTTCTTGTAGAAGTTGCGGCGGTCGAAGCGCACGTCGAGTATTGCCTCATATAGCAATTGTAACTCCTTGACAGTAAACTCCTCGGGAAGGAGCTCGAAGCCCACCGGCTCAAAATGAATCTGCCGGCGAAGTTCTTGGGTTGCCATGCGCAAAATCTGGTCATGATCGAAGGCCAGCGCCGGCACTTCATCGAGTGCGAACCACTCGGCTCGAGCGGCATCGTCGCCACCTTTCACTTCTTGCAGCTTCACCAGAGCGTAGTAGGCAATGGTCACCACGCGCTCGCGAGGGTCACGTTGTGGCTCGGTAAAGGTGTGAAACTGCTTGATGTAGGCAGCTGCGAGACCAGTCTCTTCCTGCAATTCCCGCCGTGCTCCTTGCTCGGCGCTTTCATCCATGCGCAAGAAACCTCCCGGCAATGCCCACTTACCCTTGAACGGTTCCACCCCGCGCTCCACAAGCAGCACCTTAAGGCGCGAGCCGTCAAAGCCGAATATCACACAATCAGTAGTCACACTTGGATGTGGATACTCATATCGGTAAATCAACTTGTCTTCCATAATTCAAATAATATTGGTGTATATTTTACGCAAAAGTAATATTTATTTTTCAAGCAACCAAATTTTTTTCGTATTTTTTACACATCAACCCGAAAACTTCTCCAAAAAGCCGTAATAGTGGCGGCAGTACAATGTTTCTTTTTCAAAAAATATGTTTACAATATATAAAAGTAAACCTTTTAAGAAAAATGAACACATTTTTTGTTTTTTAATCGGAATATTTACCTTATTTTTGTAATCTAAAGTTTTAGTAGTGTGATGTTCTTTAAATTACATGTTAACCTGAACAAAAATCATTCACATCGTGATTTTACAGAGCATCCCTAAACAATATTCAACACTATGATAACAAAGAGTAAATCATTAATTGTGGCCGCAGTGGCAATTGCCGCTTGCGCAATGACCGCACATGCGCAAACCGACTCAATCGACGCGGCACAAAATCAGCGAATTCAGCAAATTATCGCAGCCAATCTCCCCGAGAACATGGGCATTGGTCAGCTCAAGGCAAGATCAATCGTGATTACCCCCGACTCGGTCAAGGTTGACCTGAGCGAGAACTTTGGCGATGTGCCTTTCACTCAGCAGAGCATCGACAAGCTCAAGAGCGACATTGGCATGGTGCTGGGCGAGCAGTACAGCAACCGCACCGTGGCACTGTCAATTGCAGGCAACGACATTGCCAACTATTTCTCGAGCTTCGACAACGCCTACCAGCGCAAGCACGCCGGATTCATCACCCCACTCGATGAGAATCGCCAGTACAGTAAGGGTCTGAGCGGCAATATCGTGGCAGTGTGGCCAAGTCACGGGTGGTACTTCGAGCCCTATCTTAACCGTTGGGAATGGCAACGCGCACGCATGTTCCACACCGTGGAAGACATGTACACCCACAGCTACATGATTCCTTTCATCATGCCCATGCTTGAGAACGCCGGAGCCTACGTGTGGGACGCACGCGAACGCGACACCCACAACTTTGGTGCAGTGGTCGATAATGACGGCGGCCATGCACAGCGCGGCTATCACGAGCACAACGGCAAGAAGAAATGGAAACGCGGCGAGGGCAACGGCTTTGCCTACGAGCGCAGCGAATACAAAGACTTTGAGAACCCATTTGACGAAGGCACCTATCGCATGGCCGATGCCGAGACCGACCCAGGCAAACTCTCAACAGCCACTTGGGACGTTGAAATGCCACAAGATGGCACCTATGCGGTCTATATCAGTTACAAATCGTTGCCAAACAGCGCTCACGACGCAGTCTACACCATCAACTCCCTCGCCGGCAGCCAGCAGTTCAAGGTCGACCAGTCGATGGGTGGCGGCGTGTGGGTCTATCTGGGTTCTTTCCAGCTAGCAAAGGGCATGAACAAAGCAGTTGTGAGCCTGAGCAACCACAGTGCCGACAAGAATGCCGTCATCACCGCCGATGCTATTAAGGTGGGCGGTGGCAAGGGCAACATTGTGCGGCGTGTGGCACTCCCCACCCCCGAGAACCGCGCCATTGCCGAGAAGAATGGCGACACCAAGTATCTGGGCAAGGAAGGCATCGATTATCAATACGTGGGCAGTGGCGACCATCCCTGGTTCCACCTGGGCTCACGCTATTTCCTGCAATGGTCGGGCTTCCCCCACAAGGTGTACTCCACCAGCGACGGCATCAACGACTACGTTGACGACTATCGCAGCCGTGGCGAGTGGGTCAACTATCTGGCCGGCGGCAGCGACGTGCTGCCCGGCAAGCCCGGTCTCAAGATTCCCGTCGACGTGTCGTTCTGCCTGCACACCGATGCCGGCACCACACCCAACGACGATATCATAGGCACCCTGCTCATCTATTGCACAACCAAGAACGGCAAGCGCTTCGGAAAATATGAGAACGGCACTCCACGCGAACTCTCGCGCCAGTTTGCCAACATTGTTTCGACCGAGGTCGTAAACGACATCCGCGCTAAATATGAACCCAAGTGGACGCGTCGAGGTATGTGGGACAAGAGCTACTATGAGGCACGCGTGCCCGAGGTTCCGGCCCTACTCATGGAACTTCTCTCACATCAGAATTTTGCCGACATGAAATATGGCCTCGACCCACAATTCCGCTTCGACGTGAGCCGAGCCATCTACAAGGGCATCATTAAGTTCATCGCTCAGCGCGACCATCGCGACTACGTCATTCAACCACTACCAGTCAACTCTTTTGCCATCAACCAGCTTAGCGACAATCTTTTCATGCTCAACTGGGAGCCAACCCCCGACCCATTATGCGCCAACGCCGACGCCAAGCGCTACATTGTCATGGAACAAGTGGGCAACGACGGTGGTTTCAAGGAGATTGACATTGTTGACCAGCCATTCTACTCGGCTCACATCAACGACAACGAAATTCACAGTTTTAAGATTATTGCCATGAACGACGGCGGTCGCAGTTTCCCCAGCGAGACCCTGAGCGTGGGTGTTGCCAAGCACAGCAAGGGCACCGTGATGGTGGTCAACGACTTCACCCGCGTGAGCGCCCCCGACTGGTTTGAAGACAATAAACTCGCCGGTTTCTACGACAATAAGGACCATGGCGTGCCCTACATGGAGCAAATCAACTATCTGGGATCGCAGTTTGAGTTCCGTCGCAACCTGGAATGGCGCGACGACGACGCTCCGGGCTTCGGCGCATGCCGCAGCAACTACGAGACCCGAAACATAGCGGGCAACACCTTCAACTACCCGTCAATTCATGGCGCGGCACTCATGAAGGCCGGTTACTCGTTTGTGTCGAGCAGTGTCAAGGCCGTTGAAAACGGCACCATTGAACTGGAGCGATACAAGGCTCTCGACATCATCATGGGTAAGCAGAAGGAAACAAAGACCGGACGCGGCGCAAAACCATCGCGATTCAAGGCACTGACTAGCAGACTGATGAATGCCGTGACCAACTACACCCTAGGTGGTGGCAATGTGTTGCTCACCGGAGCCTATGTGGCAAGCGACATTTGGGACAAGGAACATCCCGCTCAGGCCGAGATAAACTTTGCCAAGAACGTGATGGGCTACACTTGGGTCGACGGTCGTGCCACACTGCTGGGCGAGGCCTACAGCGTTCCCACCACTCTCAAGATGAGCGACGGCATGAGCAACCTCACCTTCTACAACCAGTTGAACAGCGACTTCTATGCCGTGGAATCGCCCGACGCAATCAAAGCCAGTGACGAACGCGGCGCTACCATCTTGCGCTATAAGGAGAACAACATCCCCGCGGGTATCGCCTCAAGCCGCAACGGCTACAAGACCGTGGTTGTGGGGTTCCCCTTTGAGACTATCAAGAGCGAGAACGAGCGCGACGAGTTCATGCAGCGCGTGATGAATTTCTTTGAAAATGAAAAATAACTAAACAATAATATACAACACCATGACAAAAATTAATTGTTTTATTCCTTTTGCCAACGCTCAACAAGCACAGGCCACAGTTGATGGATTGAAAGCCAATCCATTAGTTAACAAAATCTACTTGCTCGCCGGCGAGGAAGCCCAAGGAACTATTGACGGATGTGAAATCCTAAATATCAAGGGCCTAACCTCATCTGCTACCATGAAGGCTATCGCTGAACATAGCGACGCTTGCGTAACATTGCTCTACACCAAGCACGTGACCCTCAAGTTTGCGCCTTTTGCAATTGAGCGTTTCGTGAAGATTCTTGCCGACAGTGGCAGTGGTATGGTCTATGCCGACCACTATAATGTAACCGACAAGGGTGCCGACAAGGCTCCTGTTATCGACTACCAGCAAGGCAGTTTGCGCGACGACTTCGACTTTGGTTCAGTGCTCGTTTTCAACAGTGAGTGTTTCAAGAAGGCTGCAGCTGCCATGAAAGCCGACTATGAGCATGCAGGACTCTATGACCTGCGTCTCAAGCTCTCGCAGCGTTGCCCCATCACTCACATCAACGAGTATCTATATAGCGACGTGGAACTCGACACTCGCAAGAGCGGCGAGAAAATCTTCGACTACGTTGACCCACGCAACCGCGGCCGCCAAATCGAAATGGAAGCCGCTTGCACCGAGCACCTCAAGGAGGTGGGAGGATACTTGGCTCCAACCAAGGTTGTCGACGGCAAGGAAGTGCCCAACTTCAAGCACATTGAGTTCAACCAGGGCGACTTTGAGGTAGAGGCAACTGTGATGATACCCGTTCGCAACCGCATCCGCACCATTCGCGACGCCATCGACAGTGTGCTGCGCCAGAAGACCAACTTCAAGTTCAACCTCATGGTTGTAGACAACTTCTCGACCGACGGCACTCGTGAGGCAATCGCCGCCTACGACGATCCACGCCTCATCCACATCATAGCCGACTACTACGACATGGGAATCGGCGGCTACTGGAACCTTGCTGCACATCACGAGAAAGCCGGCAAGTTTGTTGTGCAACTCGACAGCGACGATATGTACAAGGATGAGAACACACTGCAGACCATGGTCAACGCTTTCTATGAGCAAAACGTGGCAATGGTGGTGGGAACCTACCTGATGACCGACATCAACTGCAACCCCATTCCTCCCGGCATTATCGACCACAAGGAATGGACCCCCGAGAACGGCCGCAACAATGCGCTTCGCATCAATGGCCTGGGAGCGCCACGCGCTTTCTACACTCCAGTGCTGCGCGACGTGATGCTACCCAACACCAGCTACGGCGAGGACTATGCACTTGGCCTGAACATTTCTCGCACCTACCAGATTGGTCGCGTTTATGAGCCCGTGTACATGTGCCGCCGCTGGGACGACAACAGTGATGCCAATGTTGACGTTGTGAAGATGAACAACAACAACCTCTACAAGGACCGCATTCGCACCTGGGAACTTCAGGCTCGCATCGCGTTGAACAAGAAAGAGTGCTGTTGCTGCTGTAAGTAATTGAGTTTCAATCATGAATCTAGTTCATGACATAAAAAGTCTCTATTCCCGAGAATTAAACTCATGGGAATTGGCGCGCAACAACTATGCCGCCTTAGAGCACATGCTCGTCAAGAAGTTTAATTACAAGGGACGTGAGATTGTGGCACAATTCAACCCCTGCCGCTACCGTTCGGCTGTGGCAGGGGGAGATAACGCCTCACAACGGGAACACGAGTGCTTCCTGTGCTCGGCCCACCAGCCTCATGAACAAGAATCAATCATTTGGAACGAGAACTACAAGATTCAAATCAACCCCTACCCCATTTTCAATCGCCACCTCACCGTCAGCTCCATTGAACACAGGCCACAGGCAATAGTGCCCTACATCGACGACATGATGAGTGTGGCCGCAGCACTTCCGGGCTATGTGCTTTTTTACAATGGTCCCAAGTGCGGAGCATCGGCACCTTTCCACCAGCATTTCCAGGCAGTGCCTTTTAGCGAACTACCGCTATGCCGCGAGGCAATTCATGACGACTGCGACCTTAGCGTCTACTTCCCTTTCTTTTATATCATCAGACCCACAAAGAAAGAGGCAAAACTGTGGTTTCACATCATTGAAGAAGGCCTGCATGAAGTTTTTGACACCGGAGAAGAACCCATGCAAAACGTGTTCTGCTGGAGTGTTAAAAGGCAAATGCACATCATCATTGTGCCCAGGTCGAAACACAGGCCCAAGTGCTATGGCGATGGAGAAGACGAGCTGGTGGTCAGTCCCGCTTCGGTAGAGATGGCCGGCGTGTGGCCCATGGTAAGGGAAAGTGACTTTGAAAAAATCACAGCCTCACGACTTCAATCCATCAGCGAGGAAGTCACGATTAGCGAAGATGACAAAGAACATATAATAGAATACTTTATAACACATACAAAGTAGCGATGAAAACAACAGTTCCTCAAGTGAGAGTGGGCATCATGAATGAGCCCATGGTTGAGTTTATTCTCAACAACAACTACATTGTCAACGGCGAGAAGGTGATTGGCAACCAGCTGGCACGTTGCGTCGATGGCATGGTGGAATGGAACGGCAAGCGATATCACGACTTGCTTTTTGAACCTGTGAACGTTGACAAAGACTCGTTCACTCTTGAGAACGTGACGATTGGCGTGAGCTTCCACTGGAAACGCAAGGAAGACCAAACATTTCGTGGCGCCCTGCACCTGATTGTTGAGAACGACAAAATCACGACCATCAACATCCTCTCGGTTGAGGAATACCTGCTGAGCGTCATCTCAAGCGAAATGAGCGCTACAGCATCGCTCGAGCTACTCAAAGCTCATGCCGTGATCTCACGCAGCTGGCTATTGGCGCAAATCAAGAAAGACAGCGACGCGGCAGTTCACGACCCCGGACTGCACCAGGAGTTTGAGGCTAGCAACGAGCACGAGGAAATTAAATGGTGGGACCGCGACGACCACGTGAACTTCGACGTGTGCGCCGACGATCACTGCCAGCGCTACCAAGGCATCACCCGGGCCTCAACCGAGGCTGTGCGCCAAGCCATCGAGGCCACTTGGGGTCAGGTGCTAATGTATGGCGGGGAGCTGTGTGATGCCCGATTCTCCAAGTCGTGCGGCGGTGTGTATGAACAATTTGAGAACTGCTGGCAGGATGAGCATCACCCCTATCTCGTGGCGCGCCGCGATGATGACGACGAGATGAACTTCCCCGACTTGAGCCGTGAAGACAATGCCGCCGACTGGATTCTCTCCTCGCCTCATGCTCATTGCAACACAAGCGACAAGGAGATACTCTCGCAAGTGCTCAACGACTATGACCAAGAGACAACCGACTTTTACCGCTGGCGTGTGGAATACACCCAAGACGAGCTGAGCAAGCTCATCAAGGAGCGCACAGGCGATGACTACGGTCGCATCATTGACCTGGAGCCTGTGGCCCGTGGCACCAGCGGCAGGCTCTACAAGCTCAAAATTGTGGGTGAGAAAATGACCAAGATTATTGGCAAGGAGCTCACCATTCGTTATGCACTGTCGCCGTCATGCCTCTACAGCTCGGCCTTTATCGTTGAGAAAATCAACGAGATTCCCGATGGCTTCCCCGAGAAGTTCATCCTGCGCGGAGCAGGCTGGGGTCACGGCGTGGGACTGTGCCAAATAGGCGCTGCCGTGATGGGCGCCAAGGGCTACAACTACCAGCAAATTCTGCTGCACTACTTCATCGATGCCAAAATCGAGAACATATACTAATACTGAAACTTAAAACCACATAATAATGAGCGCATTAACCAAATTCAAACAAAGCCCTTGGGCATGGGTTCCGACCCTGTATTTTGCCGAAGGCATACCATACTTTATTGTTAACAACATCTCGGTGCTCATGCTTGCCAAGATGGGAGTTCCCAATGGACAAATGGCTCTCTTCACCAGTCTGCTCTACCTGCCATGGACTATCAAGCCATTCTGGAGCCCGTTTGTTGACATCATCAAGACAAAACGCTGGTGGGTTATTGCCATGCAAGTCCTCATGTCGGCGGCATTCATCTTGCTAACGCTAGCCATGCCACACCCCGATCCCGCAACCATTGCCAGTGGTCAAACCCCCATCAGCTTGTTCTATATAACACTGATTTTGTTCACCATCACGGCATTTGCCTCGGCAACTCACGATATCGCAGCCGACGGATTCTACATGCTGGCGCTCACGCAGAAGAATCAGGCCGCCTTTGTGGGAATCCGCAGCACATTCTACCGCCTGTCGTCAATCTTCGGGCAGGGCGTGCTCGTCTACATCGCCGGCCGCATCGAGACCAGCACCGGCGACATCCCCATGTCGTGGTTCTGGACCATGCTTGTCACAGCTGTTCTCTTCAGCGCTGTCACTCTCTACCACACCTTCTTTGTTCCCAAGCCCGATACCGACAAAGCTCATCTCTCAACCGAGACTGCCGATGGCATTAAGACTAAGCCTACCGCAGGCCAAATCTTCAAGGAGTTTGGACAATCATTTGCCACCTATTTCAAGAAACCCGGCCTGTGGCTTGCTATTGCCTTCATGCTGCTCTATCGCTTGCCCGAGGCATTCCTCATCAAGATGTGCACACCATTCCTGGTGGCCGCAAAGGATGCCGGTGGCCTGGGGCTCTCAACCGAGGAAGTGGGTATCGTCTACGGCACCATCGGCGTGCTGTTCCTCACCATTGGCGGCATTTTGGGCGGCATCTACGCTTCAAAAGTTGGCCTCAAAAAATCATTGTGGTGGATGGCCGCTTGCATGACACTGCCATGCCTGACGTTTGTATATCTGGCCATTTGGCAACCCGATAACATTGTGAACATCAGCATTGCAGTTGCCATCGAGCAATTTGGCTACGGCTTTGGTTTCACTGCCTATATGCTCTACATGATTTACTTCTCGGAAGGCGAGTTCAAAACCTCTCATTATGCAATCTGCACAGCCTTCATGGCACTGAGCATGATGATTCCGGGCATGTTTGCCGGTTACATTCAGGAGGCTATTGGCTACG
>DGWL01000027.1 GCA_002396125.1 Porphyromonadaceae bacterium UBA4259 | reverse complement strand
TTGAATGGGACTGGAAACCCGAGTACGACCTCGACACCATGACACGCGACATGATCGACAAACTCCGCATCAAGTTTGGCAAATAATTTTTAACAAGAAATCACTTACTAAACCCAACACTTTATAATGATGAGGGCGCACTACCTAAAATGTGCGCCCTCTTTTTTCGTTGGATGATATAATATTAACGTTATTCCTCCCCTTTATTTTCCTCGGGATTGTTGACGGAGAGGGTAATAAGTTCTATTCTCGCACCGGTTTTCTTGGAGATGCTGATGGTGAACCTGTCGATGGTGTGCTCTTCGCCTTGGTTGGGGATTACCTCAAGATTGGTAACGATGTAGCCGGCAATTGTCTGGTAATCATCGCTCTCGGGAATGTCGAGGTCAAAGAGCTCGTTGATGCGCTCAATCTCCATGCGGCCCGAGAGTTCGTAGGTGTTATCGCCTGTTTTGCGGGCGATGAGCTTGCGGCGGTCGTGCTCGTCCTCAATATCTCCAAAAATTTCCTCCACCAAGTCCTCGAGCGTCACCATGCCCGCAGTTCCTCCAAACTCGTCAACCACGATTGCCATGCTCTTCTTCTCCTTGAGCAAGTTCTGCATCATTTTCTTGGCCAGCATGGTCTCGGGAGCGATAATGACGGGCTTGATTTGATCTTTCCAGTTCACACTCTCGGGTTTGAACATCTCGCTCACTTGGATGAAACCTATCACGTTGTCGATATCGTCGTGATAAACCACAAGCTTCGAGAGTCCCGACCGCGTGAAGAGCTTGCTAAGTTCGTCGCGACTGGTCTCGGCAATGTCGACACCCACTATCTCGTTGCGCGGAATCATGCAGTCGCGCAGGCGTGTGTCGCTAAAGTCGAGCGCATTCTCAAATATTTTCACCTCGCGGTCCACCTCACGGTTCTCATCCTCGCTCTTGTCGATATTCTCCTGCAGGTAGTCGTCGAGCTCACCCACCGAGATAAGCCTAATCTCCTTTTTCTCGTTCTTGATGCCAAAGAGTTTCATGAGCACCATCGACAGCCACGAGGTAAACTGCGAGATGGGATACAACAGCAAGTAGAGCAAGAGCAGCGGCACGGCAAAAAAGCGCAATGAGCGGTTGGGATTGATGCGGAAAATTGTTTTGGGCAGGAACTCGCTCATGACGAGCACTATGAGTGTGGAAATAATGGTCTGCACAAGCAACACCAGCGCCTCGTTACCACCTAGCCACCGATGCAGCGGCTCATTCATGAGCCAAGCTATACCAATACCATAGACAACGTTCACTATATTGTTACCCACGAGCATCGTGGAGATAAACGTCTCGCGATGAGCGTAGAAGATGTTCAGGATTTGGCTAATAAGTCCTCCCTTCTTGATGTCGATTTCGGCCTTTACCTTATTGGATGAGACAAATGCGATTTCCATTCCCGAGAAAAATCCCGAGAACACCAGTGCACCCACTGTGAGAATGAGATAGGGAGTAAATTGTTCTACCATAAACAAGTTGTCAATTGAAATCAGTTGTCAGTTAGAGCTCATGGTTGCTTTCCAGAAACTTTTCTAAACACTTATTGTCACATCGACGGGAATCGGGCATCGCCTGCTGGCACCATGGCCTGCACGCGTCGCACACGATAATCGGTGAGGCGGTCGTTCGACTCATAGCCGTGCCCCTCGAGCACCTTGCCTTGCGACTGAATGCGAATGAACGACTCGCTATAGTATTTGTTGGTCTTGCGGTCCCAGTACATCTGGTTGGTCTCAATCTTCCCACCATTAGCGTTGGTGATGACAACCATGCTGTTAAGGCTCCACAAGCTCTTTTCCTCGTCATAGTAGGCCGAGTCGCATGTTATTTCACCACCGGTGTTGTCATGAATGGTCACGTTTCCCACCAGATTGAGCATGCGACTGTTGCGGTCGTAGTGTGCCGAGTCGCATTTCATCGACATCTTCACCTTGAAGTCGGGGGTGGTGCTGATGAGCTCCTCTGCAATGAGCCCGTCGGGGAACACCCAGTGGGGGTGCTCTTGTTCCTCATAGGCGAGCCACGTCTTGGTGGTAATGCGGTAGCGAGTGCGACCCGAGTCGCTGAGCAGAGTCTGCACGTTGCGCGATACCATCGTGGGCATGCCTGTGCGGCTGATGCGGCGCGAACTGGTAGTCGACACATCATCCTTGCACCCTGTAGCTATCAGGATGACAATGATGATTGCAATCAAGAAATAGTAGCGACTCTGCTTCAATGCTATTGTAAGTTTTCAGTTGCCATTTTCCGGTTCAGGCTTGCCTGGATTTACTATAAAAACCAAGCTATGACCTAAACCAAAACAAATTATCTAATCTTGTTTTTCCAGAACCACATCTCGTTGAAATTAACACTCAGGGTTATGTTCAAGTAATCTTCCTTGATGAGGTTGACAGGTGCCGTGTAACGGTGCTTCCACTCGACTCCCAGGTTAACGAGTGTCTTGCTGTTCAACGCGGGGAATGAGAAACCAAGCGCTACGCCATAGTCGCGCACCCCGTTTCCGTTCACGTTCATGTAATCTTTCTCGTAGAATCCACCCAAGCGATAGGTCATGCGATTGAAATAGTTACCACGTGGATTGGGCAAGTAGGACACACCGGCCGACACTTTCCAGCGGTCATTCCACTTGGTGTCGGCACCCTCAAAGAACTTGATGGGGGTGTATTTGGCTTTCGACCATTGTTGATAGGTGTAATCCACCTCCATGTTGAGGCGGTTATCATAGGTATAGCTGATACCGGCACCGATGGTGGTGGGCAATTCATAGTTGCCATTCATCTTAGTGTAGTAGGCTGTGTCGAGAGTCTTGTCATTAGTGATGTCGGCATGAGTAGCCCAAGCCTCGCCGTGCAGGCTCTTCTTGGGAGCATAGGTAACACCAAGCACCACTTTGCTCTTGCGCGATGGCTGGAAGGCATATTGCACACCCAGCTTCATGTTCCAGTCCTTCACCTCTATGTTGCGGGTGAATTGTGTTGTAGATGTAGCCACAACAGATGTGGTATTGGTTGTTGAACCAAAGAGATAAGAGAAGTTTGCACCTAGCGAGAACCCTTTAAATGGCTGATAGCCTACACCTGCAAAGAGCTCCGACAGTCCTCCGGTTCCTGTGCGCGAGTCCGATCCGTTCTCAATGTCGGCTCCAAAAGTGTAGCCCACGCTCGAGAATGGCACCACGCCAATAGCGGCACCCAAGTTCTTTGCCAAGCGGAACTCCATGGTGATGTAATCGAGACCACCACCCAGGTTATAACCGCTCTTGTCGCCTTCCTTCGACCACGAGTTGGTCAAGTCCATGCCAATATCCCACAAGAATGTGAGAGAATCAACCTGCGAGTAGCTTGCAGGGTTAATTACATTGATTTGGCGACCGTTTTGCATGGCAACACCCACTCCACCCATCGATCGCTGGATGCCGGTGGCGTTATCGCTCAGGATACCAAATCCCAGTCGCGAATAAGGCGACGTGATAGTTTGTGCGCTTGCCGCAGCTACTCCCGCAGCCACAAGCAAAGTCGCAAAAATTATTTTTGTAAAACTTCTCATTTTTTGTTTTTAATTACCTACTAAAGTGCAAAGTTAGTAAATACTATCCAATAATAGGCGTTTTCTACATTTTTTAGCACTTTTGCCGCAATAATTAAGACTTTAGGGCACGTGACAACATTAGTGTTGCATAGATTTGCAGCACGGCACCTGCCAGCAGGAAGGCAACCCAACTTTGCTGCATCGACGCGTCATGAATGAAGAGGCATGCTGCCGAAACGCAATAAAGCACGCTGGCCCACACGCCCATCCGAGCCAGTCGTCTGGTTCTCATGTCGTTGCCCATATTAGGGGTGAGCACCTGCGCAACCAGTGTGAATAACGCACCGGCGGCAAAGGCATAGCGCAGCCACTCCCACTTGAGTCCGAAGATAGGTAACAACGCCGCAAGCATGAGCACAGTCATGCCCACGCACAGCATCAGGTTGATGTATTGCTGATTAACTTTTTGTTTCATGTTCTCTATATTGAATGTGATTGTTATGGGATATCAGTGACAAAGACTTCCTCGTTGGTCCGTTTCATGCCATATTGCTCTCGGGCAATTTTCTCAAGGGTCTCCTTATCGGTGTTAAGTTCTTGGGTTTTGCGCTCATAGTAGCGTGCCGAGTCTTCCAATTCCTTGATTTGAGCATTGACTTTGTCGATTTCCTTCTTTTGCTCATTAATCTGCAAGTAGTTGTTCTCGCCATAGAACAACAACACCCCTATGAACGCGATAAAAATAATGAATGGCAAGCTAAGCCACAATGGAATCCAGCTGGGACGCTTAATTTTAATTTTCATTTCATGGGAAATTTTACTCGTTATTACTTCATTTTTCAATTGGCGAAATTAATAAAATATTCTGGCATAAGCAACTTTCACAAGACTTTTTCTTGCTTGCTTTTCAACCGCCGGAGCGGCTGGAAGGTAGTTACAACAGGTCGGGACGCAGCCGCTTGGTGCGCTCAAGGGCCTGTTGCATTTTCCACTCCTCAATTTTTGCAAAGTTGCCGCTCAGTAGCACGTCGGGCACCTTCCAACCGTTGAACTCGGCAGGGCGGGTGTAGACAGGGGCCTCGAGCAGGTTGTCCTGGAAAGAGTCGTTGAGCGCACTCTGTTCATCACCAATGGCACCGGGAATGAGACGAATCACTGCATCGGCAATCACAGCGGCCGGCAGTTCTCCGCCGGTGAGCACATAGTTGCCAATCGATATTTCACGAGTGATGAGATGCTCGCGAATGCGGTAGTCAACACCCTTGTAGTGTCCACACAGGATGATGAGATTCTGCGCCAGCGACAGCTGGTTGGCCATGGGCTGGTCAAGCATGTCGCCATCGGGCGAGGTGAAAATCACCTCGTCATAGTCGCGCTCGCTCTTGAGTTGCTCGATGCAACGATACACGGGCTCGATTTGCATAACCATTCCCGCCTCTCCGCTAAAGGGGTAATCATCAACCTTGCGGTGCTTGCGCAGCGACCAGTCGCGCAAGTTGTGAATGTGTAGTTCCACTAGTCCCTTGTCTTGTGCACGCTGCACGATGCTGCAGTGCAGTGGCGACTCCAGTGCCTCGGGCATCACAGTGAGTATGTCAATTCGCATCATTTTTATAATATTAATTTAGTGACCACAAAGTTACAATATTTTTTTGAAGTGGAAAGAGGGATGTGAAACTACCGCCCCACCCTTTTCTCACTTTTTCACTTCTTTGTCATAGTTCCACTTGTCGTAGACTATGCGCGGAGCCGGGCGATATTGAGGACTTGAAATGTCGCGCTCGGGAATGTAATAGGGAGTGTTGATGCCGGCAAGCCGCAAAATCAGGAATCCCGCGTCTTGCAGCATGCCGGGGCGAGAGGAGGCGGCACGCAGCTGCTCCACCAGCGCGGCATGGCGAGCCAGGTAGGCATCGCTACACCACACCATGAATGGCACGTCGTTGTCGCTGTGAAAGAGACGCGCATCGGCGCTGTAGACGTTGCCACGCCCTATGTGGTCACGCCAGTCATAGGCCTCATCGCCATGATCGGAGAAGTAAACGACTACCGCATTCTTGTCGCGCCACAGGTCAAAGATGGTTTTCATCACCTGGTCGTTGTAGCGAGTGGCGTTGTCATATTGAGCAACATATTTCTTCTTATCGGTTGTGAGCCAGGGCTCGCTGCGGCGCACCGAGTCGGGGGTGAAATAGTTGTAATTACTGCTCTTGCTGGGATAGCGGCCTGCAGGATGCACATGCTGCCCCATCAGGTGGAATATGTAGAAATTGTATTTGCCGGGCTGCATTCTGGAGCGCTTCTTGAAATCGGCTATTAGCGCGCCGTCCATCTTCATGCCGCCGTTGGTGGTCTCATCGTAGCTCAACGCGGCTATCTCGGTGTTGTAGATAAAGGAGTTGACGGTGATGGTAAACATCTCGGTCTTGGCGTAGTTGCGCTGGTTGTCCCAAAAACCAACCTTGTAGCCGGCATGGTGCATCACTGTGGGCAACATGGGCTTCTCATACCACATCTCGCCACGGCTCATGTCGTTGAGCGAGAACACGTTCTTCTGCACCTGTGAGGTGGCGTTGTAGGGAGATATTATGTCATCAAACACAATGAGGTTGCCACGGTCACGCTCAGCAATGAGGCACGGCGTGGTGTTGTGAACATAGCCATAGAGGGCACTGTGACTCTTAATGTAACTCTCGCCCAAGACGAAGACTACAGTGAGCGAGTCGGGCTCATAGACACTCACCGCACTGCTCGCAACTCCCTGGGCAACAGCAACAGCTTGCGCAATGTTGTTATCGGCAACGGCAAGGTAGCACAATGAGTAGTAGCTGGTGCTCAAGTGGTCGAGGGCGTCAACACCAAAGTCGTTGACCCACTGATTGAGCTGCTTGGAATGCTGGCAACGGGCAAGGCTCACGTAGTAGCCCGTCAGGCACACACCCCACAAAGTAAGTGGCAACACAATGATGGCAATCATGCCTTTCATCACTCGCTTACCGGCCAAGTGGCTCAACCACCGGCGCTGCCACTCGGCAACAGCAACGGCGGCAAGCATCAGCAACACGATGGCATAGGTCCACAGGCTTGCTGAACTGAGGAAATAGGAGGTGACAAACTCACCGGCCTCCTTGCCATTGGTCTCGGCAAGCAATACCAGCACACGCGGGCCCAGGTTCATGTCGAAGTTGAGATGGATGAAGACGTAGACCGACTGTAGCGTAATCAGCACTGAGTAGACCACAGCCTTGATGACTATGCGCAACCATCGCGGCTTTGAGAGATAAAGCAGCAAGGTTGTGAAATAACTCACCGCGGTGCCCAGTGCCAAGCATCGCAATGCGTGCCACAACTGGTTGTCCTCGATAAAAGCACAACCCACCAGGTAGCCTAACGTCACACTACAGTTGATGAGCCACACGGCAAGGAAGAAGTTGAATTCTCCCACCACAGGCTTCAACAGCAGGCGCACGCAGCGCCTCAATAGCGTGACTATGTCTCTCAATCCCTTGAACATGCTTAATGAAAATTGCCTGCAAAATTAGCAAATAAATGGGGGATGATAAAATAAACGGACACCAAAAGCACAACCCTTCTTGCAAAAAAGATGCTCGCCACTAGTGCGGGCGAGCATCCTGGATATTTATTAATGGATGTTATGTAGCCTTAGCGATTACTTAACCACCTTACTAACGGTCTTAGAGCCGTCGGTCATCTCGCTTACAACGATATTGATGCCCTGGAATGGAGTGCTGCTCTCAACGCCTGCCGCATTGTAGTAGCGCACGCTCTTAACGTTCTCAGCATTGAGGGTGTCGATACCAGTTCTCACCTCAAATGTCACTGTAATAGCCACATCCTCGGCTGGCATCTCATAGGTCTCGCTCATCGTAGAACCGCCCTCGGCATTGAGGCGTGGAGCGCTGAATTCACCGTCATAAACATCATCGGTGGGAGTGATAACAATCTCACCGGCCTTAACCTCAATACCTGAAACCACATAGCCCTGTGCTGCAGTTGCGGTCACGGTAAATTTCTCGCCTTCTTTAACCTTTGTCACCAGGCTCTCTACCGGAGTGCCATCCTCGAGTGTTACAGCAACAGTACCATTGGCCTGCTCGGCTGTATAGCTAATGAAGTTTCCTTCTTCAACTGGTTGCTCGCCGGCAGCAATTGTAGAGATGAACATCTTGGGTAGGAATTGAGAAACGTTGGTTGAAAGACCACCCCATGATGAGTTGTAAGCATAGTAGGATGAATAATTATTCTGGTTCTCACCAAGCCAAGTGATTGTAGAATAGTTATTAGGCTCTACAACATAGGTCTCAAATGCCAAGTTGCCACCTGCGTAGGTAAAGGGCTCATCAAAGACGAACTCAAGTTCCTTCTCGGTGCCAGTGGGAACAACAGTAGCCACTACTGTCATGTCGGTAACAGTGTTGGTGGGAATTGCTGTTGCAGTTTCACGTTCGAAGATGGTGTAATCAACTTCCTTAACCGACAGTTGAAGTTTACCGCCCTTGATACCAATAGCTGAATTGGAGAAGAATTTCACGCTTGTGATAGCACGGCCGTTGAGGTCAACGAGCATCGAAGCGGGATAGATGAACTGTGATGTTGTACCCTGAGTGTCGTAGAAAGAGCCATAAACGGGGATGTAACCGTTTTGGTTAGTGCCATCACACACGATGAGTTCACTGCCTGCCTCTACTGAGCGACCGGCCAAGCCCACCTTGAAGCTTCCGGCTTCACCACAGTTAACAACAACTGTATCCTTGTAGTTGCCGTCTTCAGTAGGATTGAACACAACAGGAACTTCAACGGTTTCGCCGGCTGCAATCTCGGTGTTCCAGTCGATGCTGAAAGGAGCCTTAACGTTGAAGGTGGGAGTGAAAGCGTTCAAACCGCGATTCTTGATAGTAATGTTTTGAGTGGCTTGCTCACCAGTGTAAATCTTGCCAAAATCAATGCCTTCGGGAGTAACTTTCGCATCCCAGTCAACAGCCTCAGTAACATACTCTATAGTAGCCTTGGGAATGAAGTTTTGTAGAGTACCATAAGAATAGTAAGAGAGACTGGTGTTGACGCCTGCAGTTTGACGCACGCCATAGGTGTAGAAATCGGCATAACCCGACGATGCAGTGATAACCTTCACTTCAACAAGAAGATTCTTCTCACCGCTATAGGCAAAATTCTCGGCAAACGAGAAAGGCATAGTTGTCTCGCCACCCACAATTGTGTAGGTGCCACACACCTTCAAGTCGCTATAGGTGGTGCTATTGTTGGGAATTGTAGCATCATCAACTTCCTTGAGCGACATTTGAAGAACGCAACCGGCATTATTCTCACTCATTGTAGTCTTGAAGTGGAACATCAGGCCCGAAATTTCAGCACCGGCAATTTCAGCTAGGTCCTCTTTGGGATAAATCATGTAGCCATAAGTTCCCTCGGTGTCGCAGTAACTACCTTTAATTGGGAGATAGTAATTAGTGTCTTCGCCATCGGCGACCACAATCTCATCGGCCTTTGCTCCTACAAAACAAGCAACAAAAGCCAACACGAAAAACAGTAAATTTTTCTTCATCTTAGTTTGGTTTTAGTTAATAAAATAGATAATTGTATTGTCCTAAATTCTCAATCAGTCATTGTTATAGAAGGCTATTGCCAGTTTAATGTTGCAAATATAATTAATTTAAATAGATTTGCTATCATCAAAAAGCAATAAAAGAAGTGTGAGTGGCTGTTTTTTTGCAATAAAAGATGTTTTTTTGAACTAAAAGTGTTATCTTTGCAGATTAATGTAATAAGTTTTATTACCGATGAAAGTTAAGATACACCGCGAAGGCCAAAACATTATAGTAGTTCTGCTGCTAATTTTACTGGCCATCAACATACCAGCCTACTTGTTCATTGAGCTCAAGTGGATTCCCATCACGCTGATTGTCATTAGCGTTATTATGTTTGCGCTTGTAATAAACTTTTTCAGGCTCCCGCAACGGCATTTCAAGGGCGACAGCGATGGAGTGGTGGTTTCAAGCGTTGATGGTAAAGTAGTAGCTCTTGAGGAAGTGTATGAAGCCGAATACTTGCACAAGAACGTGATTCAGCTGTCGGTATTCATGTCGGTGTTCAACGTGCATGCCAACTGGGTGCCTCTCAAGGGACGAGTAAAATATGTCAAGCATCATGCAGGACGATTTCTGGCAGCCTATCTGCCCAAGTCAAGTACCGACAACGAGCGCTCGGCAATCGTCATTGAGAGCGACAAGAACGGCGAGGATGTGCTGGTGCGACAGATTGCCGGAGCCATAGCGCGACGCATTGTCACCTACGTCGAGGCTGGAGATGAGGTCGACATCAGCGACTTTATAGGCTTCATCAAGTTTGGCTCGCGCGTCGACATTTACCTGCCGCTCGACAGCGAGATTCTCGTTAAGCTCGGTGACACAACAACTGGCGGCATTACTCCTATTGCCCGACTAAAACCACGTGCCAACAATGAAACTACTACAGGCAATAAAGAATAACATTCCCAACGCTATCACATGCCTTAACCTGCTGTGTGGAGCACTGGTTATTGTGGCGGCCTTCAGGCCATTCGACACGCTGCTGTGTGGCTTGCAAGGCTATCAGCTGGCTTTTGTGCTAATGGGACTGGCGGCAGTAGCCGACTTTCTTGACGGCTTTGCCGCGCGATTACTTCATGCAGTGTCGCCCCTAGGCAAGGAACTCGACTCGCTGAGCGACTGTGTGAGCTTTGGCCTCGCACCTGCCATCACACTCTATAATGTGATGCAAGCGGCTGGTTGCCTGCAATGGGTGTGCCTGACGGCGATGATGATTCCTGTGTTTGGAGCTCTGCGCTTGGCACGCTTCAATGTCGACACTAATCAGGCAACCACTTTCACAGGCCTGCCTATTCCCGCCAACGCAATCTTCTGGATTGGGTTCATCAACTACTACGCAACCCACCACACAGCCGTCGGCCAGTGGATTGTGCTGGCATTCATCGTGATGCTTTCATTCTTGATGGTGTGCAACCTGCGCATGTTCTCGCTCAAGCTACACAGCCTGCAACTCAAGGACGCTTGGAAGCAGTACTTGCTCATCGCAGCCAGTGTGACATTTGTGGTGCTTGGCGGCATTTCGGGACTGGCCTGCGTAATCATTTTCTATGTTATAATGTCGCTACTGTTTCGTGAAAAATGATAGAACTCATGCCATGCATTATGGATTCTTTCTTCACGAAATAAAACTTGGCACGAATGTTGCATCTACAATTAAAAACAGATTAATATTATTGATAATTTCAGCATGGGAACTTTCCTGTTAATACTGCTTTTGGTCGTGATATATTTCATCGCCGCTCCTATAATCAAGGTGTGGCGCAAGGTGCGTCAATTCCAAGACCAGTACAATCGCACCATGGAAGGCCAGGACGCTTCGCAGCAAAGCTACGAGACAAAAACCGAAGAGGAGGAACTCAAAGAACGCTATCGCCGATACACTAAAAGTGAGGCGCAAAACGTTGACTTCGAAGAGCTAGATGGACCCATGCAGCAAGAATCATCACCCAATCAAGCATCCCAGTCAACAAGTAACCGCTACCAGGAAGAAGCCATCAGCGACGCCGAGTTTGAAGAAATCTAAATTCAGACATTTTGCCGAAGGCACACCCCCTCGAAACACATTACATTATATGTAACTTTACGGTTCCACCCACATCACCCCTTGAGAAACAAGTTCTAAGTCAACGCTTCTGCCCTACTGATTCACTCGTGGAACGTGCTACGTGTCAGCGTTTCTGCCGGAGGCAGACCTTTGAGTAACCGGGGGTACCGGTTGCGCAGGGAGCGCAGCGACTGGAGCAGTCGGCACCCCCGGATGTCACCGTCCACACAATCTCTCGTCGCTGGAGGCGACCCCCTTTGTCTTTAGGGCGACAATCCAGTAATCTCATTCTAGATTTTAATACATATATATTATATGGAACTATATATAACAACAAGAGGACCCAAGATTGCTCTTGAGTCCTCTCTTAGGGGGCGATTACCTACGCCTTCCCATGTCGCTGACCAGCGGTGTGGAGGGGCTTAGGGCTTTGTTCGGGAATTGAAAAAGAGAGGCGCCGCTAGGCACGGAGGTTTCAACCCGGTATTACAGCGGCATCACTTCTATAAATATATATACAACAAGAGAGCCTCGTGCACGTGTGCTCGAAGCTCTCTCTTAGGGGGCGATTACCTACTCTCCCACTTTCGCAGTACCATCGGCGTGGTGAGGCTTAACTTCTCTGTTCGGAATGGGAAGAGGTGGGACCCTCACGCTATCATCACCTTAATTTCTTCTTTTTGCTCTGGAATCACGTTGACGCGCAACGCACACCAGTGATGGCTGAAGTCATGTGACGGGAACGCATCGAGCTCAACATCAATGCCCGACTGCTGTCAAACTTTACTCTCTCAAGAGATAAACCGAGCCTTTGGACGATAGGCTTGAAAGTTGTTTTTTTTGGTGGCGCGCGGTTACGCGCCAGGAAAGTATTCGGGTGATTAGTACGGCTCGGCT
>DGWL01000030.1 GCA_002396125.1 Porphyromonadaceae bacterium UBA4259 | reverse complement strand
TCACCTTTGTTGATGCCGACGACTATGTGCATCCACGCTTCGTCGAACTGCTACTCAATGCCATCTCCACTACCGGAGCACCCATCGCTATCGCACACTGGCAAGAACTCAACGACGGCGACACCCCGCGCAACATCCATGGAGTTGACTCACAGCCCACCATTTTCACGCGCGATGAGGCACTCAAGAGCATCTTCTACCAGCAGCAACTCAACCACTCGGCCTGCAGCCGCATCTTCAAGGCAAGCATTTTCAACGACGTGCGTTTTCCAAAAGGAATGCTCTACGAGGACCTTGCTGTCATCCTCCCCATCATGAAGCAGGTGGAGAGCGTGGCATTAATTCAACCTGCAACCTACTACTACATGCGACGCACGGGAAGCATTACCCACACCGTGAGCCTGCGACGCACCCATGTGCTCGACATCCTCGACAACATCGAGAGCCAAGTGGCCGACACGATGCCACACCTGTTGCCTGCCGTTCGCAGCCGTCACATGAGCGCATGCTTCAACATGCTGCGCATCATGCCCACTGCCGACCCGCAGTGGCAAGCCACCAAACAACGATGCTGGGAGTATACAAAAAAAATGCGTTTTTTATGCATAATCGACAAAAATGTAAGATTAAAAAACAAAATTGCTATTCTCCTATCATATTTGGGAGTTAACATTTTGACCGCCATTATCAATCAAAGCCAGGAAAAATAATTAAACAATCTCCAAAACAAGAAAAAAATCTAAAAATTTGCCTTTTTATCTACAAAATATGCCCATTAGTATATAAACTTTTGTGTATGCAATATTTATGTATTATTTTTGCAACATAATTCATAGGCATAAAGGTAAAATTGTTTTAGGCTTGTTTATTTTTATACATTTGTTGTTTGTCCATGAAAAACACTTTTTTTGGGTTTAGTAAATTTTAGGCTTCAAGAAAAACACTTGAAATTATCGGGGCGGAGACGTTGATGTCACCGCCTCGGTGACTTTTTATACCCCTCGCCACACGCCCTTGCACTGTTCTATGAAAAAAAATTACTATCTTTGCACTCTAAAATTCAACAACTATGGCAAGAAACAAAGAAAACGCTTCAGGCATCACGCTGCTGGGCAACCAGGGCACTAGTTATGACGACCACTATACCCCCGATGTGCTCGAAACCTTCGACAACATGCACCCCGACAATGAGTATCTCGTCACCTTCGATTGCCCCGAGTTCACTGCGCTGTGCCCTATCACCGGGCAGCCCGACTTTGGACACATCATCATCAGCTACATCCCACGGCAGCGCATGGTAGAGAGCAAGAGCCTAAAGCTCTACCTCTTCAGTTTCCGCAATCAAGGCGACTTCCATGAGGATTGCGTGAACGTGATAATGAAAGACCTCGTCAAGCTGATGGATCCTAAGTATCTTGAAGTGACAGGCTACTTCAATCCGCGTGGCGGAATCGCCATTGTGCCGTTTGCCAACTATGCCGACGACGAGCATCAGGAAATCGCGCGACAGCGCCTACTCGCCAATTTCAACAACCACAAGTAGTATTCCCTGTTTTTGAATTATGGCTAAAGACGCAATAATAATCCTTTCGGGAGGTATGGACTCATGCACTATGCTGCATGAGTTCAGCGACAGCATTGCACTGGCGATAACCTTCGACTACGGTTCAATCCAAAACCAGCGCGAGCAGCAATATGCAGTCAAGCAGTGCCAGGCTTTGGGTATCAAGCACATTATTATTCCGCTCGACTTCATGCATCGTTACTTCAAGAGCGCACTGCTCGAGAGCCCCGACGCAATTCCGCTAGGTGAATACGACAACGAGAACATGAAAGCGACGGTGGTACCTTTCCGCAACGGCATCATGCTGGCAATCGCCTGCGGTATTGCCGAGAGCAACGGCTTGCGCCGAGTGATGATTGCCAACCACAGCGGCGACCACACCATCTACCCCGACTGCCGCCCAGAGTTCATCAACGCCATGTCGATGGCTATGCACCAAGGCACCTACGAGGGTATTGAAATCTTTGCGCCCTACACCGGCATCAGCAAAACCGATATCGCACGCCGCGGCAAGGCTCTGGGTGTTGACTATGCCATGACCTACTCTTGCTATCGAGGTGGAGAGAAGCACTGCGGCAAGTGCGCAACTTGCCGCGAGCGACGACAGGCACTGCACGACGCCGGCATCATCGATCCCACTCCCTACGAATAAAAACAACCGACAACCAATAACTAACAACTGACAACTATGTACTACGTAGAAAAAACTCTTGAAATATCTTCATGCCACCAGCTTTATCTCGACTATGAGAGCAAGTGCGAGAACCTGCACGGACACAACTGGATAATTAAGGTGTATTGCAAATCACGCGAACTCGACAGCAATGGGCTCGTGTGTGACTTCACACTCATCAAGAAACTCATCCACAACCACATCGACCACAAGAACCTTAATGAGGTACTCAAGTTCAACCCAACTGCCGAGAATATCGCTCATTGGGTTGTTGAGACTGTCCCCTACTGCTATCGTGCCGACGTGTGGGAGTCACGCGACAACATGGCATCCTACGTCCGCGACGAATAGTGTAAAACCACCTCTAAAGCACTTTCAACTCAACATCGTGTATCCCGTCAACGAAATCTTTCACTCTTTGCAGGGCGAGGGCTATAACACCGGCACGGCAAGCGTCTTTGTGCGCCTGAGCGGGTGCAACTTGCGTTGCAGTTTCTGCGACACCGACCATCTGCCCCACACCATGATGTCATTACCGCAAATTGTCGACGAGGTGATGCGATACCCCACCGCGCCACTCATCGTGCTCACAGGTGGCGAACCCTCTCTCCACATCGATGATGAAATAATAAAAACCCTGCACCTCACTGGGAAAAAAATTGCCATTGAAACCAACGGCACACGACAACTACCAAACGGCATCGACTGGATTACACTATCACCTAAAACGGCTTTTCAGGGCGGTAACTCACTGCCATGTGTACTTGATAGATGTGACGAACTCAAGGTTGTTTTTACAGGCCAAGACCTAAGCGCCTACGACCACATCAAGGCAAGCCACCGCTTCCTGCAACCTTGCTTTGTCGACGATGAAAACCAATGCCTAGCCAACATGCAATCCTGCATCAACGCCGTGCTGAACAACCCGCAATGGCGACTATCACTACAAACACACCGCCTTCTAGGCATCCGCTAAGAATTCTGCCGGAGGAAACTCTTTAAGTACCCCATAGCACAACTTATAGAATAAGTTGTGGCTATAAGATTATACCCTACTGCTCCACTCGTGGAACGTGCTACGTGTCAGCGTTTCTGCCGGAGGCAGACCTTTGAGTAACCGGGGGTACCGATTGCGCAGGGAGCGCAGCGACTGGAGCAGTCGGCACCCCCGGATGTCACAGTCCACACACTCTCTCGTCGCCGGAGGCGACCCCCTTGTCTTTAGGATAGCACTTTAATAAGCCCACACTGATTAATATAATATATATACAACAAGAGGACTCAAGATTGCTCTTGAGTCCTCTCTTAGGGGGCGATTACCTACGCCTTCCCATGTCGCTGACCAGCGGTGTGGAGGGGCTTAGGGCTTTGTTCGGGAATTGAAAAAGAGAGGTGCCGCTAGGCACGGAGGTTTCAACCCGGTATTACAGCGGCATCACTTCTATAAATATATATACAACAAGAGAGCCTCGTGCATGTGTGCTCGAAGCTCTCTCTTAGGGGGCGATTACCTACTCTCCCACTTTCGCAGTACCATCGGCGTGGTGAGGCTTAACTTCTCTGTTCGGAATGGGAAGAGGTGGGACCCTCACGCTATCATCACCTTAATTTCTTCTTTTTACTCTGGAATCACGTTGACGAGCAACGCACACCAGTGATGGCTGAAGTCATGTGACGGGAACGCATCGAGCTCAACATCAACGCCCGACTGCTGTCAAACTTTACTCTCTCAAGAGATAAACCGAACCTTTATAGGACGATAGGCTTGAAAGTTGGTTTGTCTTGGTGGCGCGAGGTTACGCGCCAG
>DGWL01000003.1 GCA_002396125.1 Porphyromonadaceae bacterium UBA4259 | reverse complement strand
GTTGATGATTACGGTAACATTTGTGCCAACGGCAGCAATGGCATGTACTGGGGTGAGATTGAAATTATGTCTGGCACCGCACCCACACCGGTCGTTGTGGGCGATGTGAACGGCGACAAGATTTGCAACAGTGCCGACGTTACGGCCCTCTACCAGTTCATTCTCAACAACGACTCAAGCAAGATTGTGAACGGCGACCAAAATGGTGACAACACCATCAACAGTGCCGACGTCACCGCCGTCTACAAGATAATCTTGGGTAGCTGATTCAAAGCTTAATGTAATATTAACTCTAATTAATAATAACTATGAAGAAAATTATTCACCTGTTGATTGTGGCGATGGCGCTCGTGGGAACTACGGTGGCCCGGGCGCAATCGTTCGAGAACGGAAACTTTAAGTTCCGCATCAGCTATGGTGAAGCCGAGGTGACCGGCTTGACCAGCAGTGCGTCGTCGCTGACGACCATCACCATTCCCGGTTTCGTGACCTACAACGGCACCGTGTATCAAACGCGCATCGGCTCTATGGCTTTTGTGAGCAACACCACGCTGCAGCGTGTGTATGTGAACTATGGCTGCACCCGAGTGGGTCAGCAGGCTTTTGCCGGCTGCACCGCGCTCACTAACCTGCGCCTGCCCAGCTCTATCAACTATGTGGGCAGCCAGATTGTGAGCGGTGCCGGCTCGAGTGCCAACCCCATCGTGGTGGCGATGGCAGGCCAGAGCGTGCCCGCCTCGTTCAGCGCGTCGGCATTAACGGGCCACAGTGGCAAGCAGATTACCTTTATTGTGTCGACCTATCGTGCCTACAACGCCTTCCACGGCAACAGCACTGTGGCCGGCCAGGTGGATTACTGGATTCAGATGGGTAACATGGCCTACGACTACCAGCGGTCGGGCTACAACGGCTACTATGTGGTGACCGAAAAGGCTACCGGCAGCACCCCCGGCGCGATGATGCTCGTGGATTGCTCCAACAGCAGCAGCGCCATTCGCGTGCCCAGCAACGGCACCCTTGACGACGGCCGCACCTACAACATCACCGCCGTGGCCGACAGCGCGTTCATGAACAAGGGCACCGTGCAGTCGTTCACCTGGACCAACGCTCCCGCCGGCAGTAAAATCGGTAAGTATGCGTTTGCCAACCACCCAACGCTCACCACCGTGAACACCAATGCCGAGACATTTGACGAGGCTGCTTTCAAAGATTGTCAAAATCTCACTAATCTCACCCTCGGCTCAGGGTTTAAAAACTTGTATTATAAGTCGTTGGCAAACACAGGAATAACCTCGGTGTCATTTCCCGATACCTTTTATTTTTTAAGTCATTTAGCGTTTGACAAGTGCTATAATTTGGCAAGTTTCTCGGTCGCTTCGGGCAACGCAATGTTTGCCATGCAAGATGGCATCCTCTATAGTAACGATAAGACCACACTTATTAAATGCCCTCCCGCGAGGGCAGATGATGTTTTAGCATATTATCAGCCAAATACTCTGAAAACGATTCATAATAGGGCATTTAGCGACATGATGAAGGAAGAGGAAGGTGTAGGTGAGCTAGTGGTTGAAATTCCTTTTGGTGTTTTGACCATAGAAGATTACGCATTTACTAATTCTATTGGGATAAAACACATACGCATTCCAAGCTCAGTGGTCAACTATGGCTCGGGGCTGTTTTACGGCTGCACCGGTTTGAAGAGCTTGACTATCAATAGTGTGAATCCTATTGATTACTATTCATCTACTTGGAGTGGTGTGCCCCGCAGCAGCTGCACACTGTGGGTAGCAGCCGGCGACAAATGGTGGGACCAGAACTGGACTCACGAGACCTATGCCGGTGATCACAACCGCGACCTCTTCCGCGAGTTCAGCAACGTGAAAGTGGGAGCTTGGGACGATAAGGTAGGTTCACTTCCCTACACATTCAACAAGTCAAATGGCACCGCGTCGGTGGTGCGTGGCGAATGTGGCTACGTAAAACCCACCAATCAGCTGAGCGGAGCCATCAGCATCCCGTCAACCATCACCTATAATGGCACTACCTACACCGTGACCAGCGTCAACCGCCAGGCCTTCAGGAACAACACCGATATCACCAGCGTGATCATCCCCGAGACGGTTACAGAGCTCAGCGGCGTTATTGCGGGTTACGCAGGTCAAGAGGACGATACCGACGTTTATCGCCGTTCGGGCAGCCAGTTTGAGGGTTGCACGGCACTCACGAGCGTGCGCCTGTCGTCGAAGATTACGCGCATCCCCATTCGCTGCTTCTATAATACCCCCATCTCGCAGATTGAACTGCCTTATGGCCTTCAAGAGATAGGCTATCAAGCCTTCAGCGGAACCAATATCACCTCGCTAACGATACCTTCGAGCACCACAAAGCTGCACCGCGCACTGAGCGGCATGACTAAGCTGCAGAACCTGTATTACAACCGCGCCGACCCCGACGGACTCTTCCGCAACTATGGGCAAATGGAAATTGAGACCGGTTATGTGCCCTCGGGCTTCAACCTGTATGTGCCCGTGGGCTACGTGCAGCAGTTCAAGAACAACAGCCGCGTGATGTCGAAGGCGAGCAGCGTGCAAGCGGGAGCCTACGACATCTACTGCAACAGCAAGTATTTCACTGTGAACAGCGACGGCCAGACATCGAAACTGGTGTATAGCCCTGCCTATGCCACCGGCCTGAGCCAGGTGAACATCAACCAGATTTGCTACGACGGCTGGACCCGCATCTACAACTGCACGGCACTGGGCGACAGCTGCTTCGCCGGCTCTAATGTGCAGGCAGTGCAAATTGCCACCGATTTCCCCAGCAAGGTGATACCCCGCTATGCCTTCATGAATTGCACTAAGCTGAATAATATCGACTTCCTCAAGACCCATGGCATCACCCAGCTTGGCGAGCATGCATTCCAGGGTTGCATGGCACTCTCGGGCGATATCGTGCTGCCTGAGTCGCTGCGGAAGATAGGCAGCAGAGCATTTGTCGATAACAGCAACATCACGGCTATCTATACCCACGATGAGACATGGGAAGACGATGCCCTCTATGTGGGCACATTCACCCCACGCACTATGATCTACGTTCCGCTCAAGATGCTTGCTCAGCGCCTGGAAGAGGTGCCTAACTGGACCAGTCGCGCAGCTCAAAATCAATACTTCGTGCATCCCTACCTGCGCAACACCGGTGGACCGCAGCTCATTAGCTGCCCCGAGTACCTGAGCATGAACGCGGCTTGCGACTTCTATGCCGTCACTGGCTATAATGCCAGTCGCAAGGTGTTCACCACCCAAAAGGTGAACAGCAGCGATGCCTTCAGGAACTGTGGCAAGGAAAGCGACGGCCGTGGCGTGCTGGTTGACAACCTGGCAAGCGAGTATGTGCCACTGAGGGTCGCAAAATACGCAAGCAATGTTGAGAGTGTGCAGCCATGGACCGACGTGACCAACCTCATCATGCCCATGGCTGAGGGTGGTAACTTGAGTAACAGCAGCAGTAACAGCGACTACATCCTTGATGGTGCTAACAAGCAATTTAACAGGATTATGTATTACCCTAAGACCTTTAACAAAGGTGAGGCCTACGTGAGAATTGCCAGGACTGCGACCAATGACTTAAATACCGTGGGGCTTGACCTGTACTCCATTCCTCAGGACGTGGAGAGGTATGACCTCGTTGTGCTTGGCGACTCGGTGACCAGCACCAACTGTGCCGACATCCTGGGCGACGGCACCATGAGCTACGACCCCACCACCAACGTTCTCACGATGAACAACGTGAGCATCAGTGATGATACAAATCCCATTACTATTATCAGTAATATTAATGATTTGGAAATCAACCTGATTGGCACCAACGACATTTATAATAATTATTCCAATGGTTTGTGTTTGCGTCTAAGGAAATGCACAGTAACGCTTACTGGCAATGGTGAGTTGAACATGATATCGCCACTTGGAAATAATGGCAATGGCGTCCAGATGGGTGGAGCCACACTGAATTTGACCGAAAACGTGAAAGTTCATGTATTTGGCGTGAATTATGCACTCCAGGGTCGTGCCCTCACATCAGGCGCAGGCGCGGTTGTCTCGGTTAGCGACAATGCTCATTTGGAGGCAATTTGCACCATGAGCGGTGTTGGTGCGATGATTAATTTGCAAGATCTTATCATGAATGATAATATAGGCATTATCAAGCCAGTGGGTGGTTCGTTTGTTGCCAATAGTGGAGTTGTTGATGCAAATGGCGCGCTTGCTATGAATGTCGAGATAGGCAAGAACTCAGTTCCCGGCGATGTGAACGGCGACAAGATTTGCAACAGTGCCGACGTTACGGCCCTCTACCAGTTCATTCTCAACAACGACTCAAGTAAGATTGTAAACGGCGACCAAAACGGTGACAACACCATCAACAGTGCCGACGTCACCGCCGTCTACAAGATAATTTTGGGTAGCTGACAGGCGATAAAAACTGTAATACAAACAATAAATAATTTAAACCCTAACTATTATTAACTATTTAAAAAAATCATCGATTATGAAAAAGTTATTTTTAATGTTTGCAGTGGCAGGCCTCATGGCTTCATGCGCAGGTAACGGAACAACAAGTGGCAGCGCAAGCGCCGGCGGTGAAGCGAAAGACGGCGAGACTACTGAGCAAGTTGCCGAGCAGGCTCCCGATGCCGAGGTTCCTATTGAGGAACAGAAGGAGCTTGACGCTAATGCCTATAACCTCAAGGTGCCCGAGAACTGGAAACCGACGAGCCGTGTGGTTGGAGGTAACTCTTGCAACCTCAGGCTGCGTGAGAACCCTTACACTACCGCTATGCTAGGCTACAACTCTGAGAGCATGGAGGACATCACAGCCAACATGGACAAGAATGGCTTCAAGCCTGTCGACGACATTACTGCGGGCGACAAAACCTGGAAAGTGTTCTTCCTTGAAAAGAATAACGAGTACAAGGCTCTCATTCCACAGGGCGAAGGCTTTGTAACCATCGGCGTGTCGCCCGGTGGCACCACAATGGATAAGGCCGAGCTCAAGGAAGTTGTTCTCAAGAACCTTAACGAGATGATTAACGCCATTACCATCAAGTAAAGAGTGATGATTGTGGCACAGTAACCTAAATAATTAACTATTTAAAAACAAAAAAAACATTGATTATGAAAAAGTTATTTTTAATGTTTGCAGTGGCAGGCCTCATGGCTTCCTGCGCAGGTAACGGAACCACCAGTGGCAGCGCAAGCACAAGCGCCAGCGGTGAAACAAAAGACGGCGAGACTACCGAGAAAGCCGAGCCCGCTAAGGAAGAGAAGGACACCGTTAAGGGTCCCGTGACAATTGAGAACCCCTCTTGGAGCGTTGATGTTCCCGAGGGCTGGTACGTTGTTAGTGAGACAGCTGGCAGGGACCAGAAGGGCTCTTCTTATCTTCGCATTCAGCCATTGGAGCGTCCTGATGGCGTGATTGGTCTGCTTTCGGCTACTATTAAGTCTTATCCATTTAAGAGCAACACCGTTGAGCAAGATCAAGAGACGTTCAAGAGCGCGTTCAAGGTTGAGAATGCCAAGATTGAGAAAGAAACCATTGGCGGCATGGAGTTCCAGAAGATTGTTAAGCCTGCCGGCAATGGTGGTGGTATCATCTCGCACATGACTGCTCCATTGAAGCCCGAAGGCAACATCTCGATTGAGGTTCAGGGCTATGAGCTCAAAGACCCCGTTATCGCTGCTATGCTCAAGAGCTTCAAGATGAAACCTGCTGAGCCCGAAGCTAAGTAATAGCATTTATATTTTAAAAAATTAGTCACGAATAAAAGAGTGGCGGATGTGTGAACTGCAGCAGTGCACTCTCCGCCACTTTTTTCGCACATCCACAGCCGAAAGCCGACCTTTAAAAAACTTTAGCTCATCGCAGTTCAGCCGAAGGCTGACCTTTGTGAATCTTTAGCTCATCGCAGTTCAGCCGAAGGTCTGACCTTTGTGAATCTTAGCTCATCGCAGTTCAGCCGAAGGCTGACTTTTGGGAATCTTTAGCTCATCGCATTTCAGCCGAAGGCTGACCTTTGAGTAACCCCCTTTGACACTTGTGGAACGAGCGATAGCGAGTGGAATAAGTGTCAAGGGGGGTATGTTACAAATACTAACTTGTCGCCGGCGGCGACCCCCTTGTTTTTGCCACTGTTGTTACTCAACACTAATAATAAAAAATTGCAAATTTTGGTGAAAAGTGAATTATTATGTAACTTTGTCACCTTATGGCAAAGAAATCTATTATCATATTGATGGCATGGCTCATGGTGGCCTTGCAGGCATGGGCTCAAGTGGCGAGTGGCGATAGCGTGCAGACGCAAGTGGGAAAATTCGCTGACACTGACCTCCAGCGCAAGAAAGTGGCGGTGGTGCTCAGTGGCGGTGGTGCCTTTGGAGCCATCCATGTGGGAGCTCTCAAAGTGATTGAGGAGACCGGAATACCGGTCGACATGGTGGTGGGTACCAGCATGGGAAGCATTGTGGGCGCGCTCTACAGCGTGGGTTACAATAGCAGCGACATTGGCGAAATGTTCCGCACAATGGACTGGGCCGAGCTCTTCCTCGATCGCGATGACGCCAGCCGCTTGACGCTTGGCGACCGCGATGCGCAAAACACCTATCTCTATGAGCGCGACTTCTATGTGGGCGAGGGTATTGACCCACAACCGGGCGGCGTGATTAGAGGCACCAATGTGGAGCGGGCCTTTGAGCACTACCTGCGTGGCTATACCGACAGCTTGAACTTCCTGCGCGACCTGCCGCGGCAGTTTGCCTGTGTGGCTACCGACCTTGTGACCGACAGCGAGGCCGACCTCACTAGCGGTTACCTGGTGAAAAGCATTCGTTCCAGCATGTCGATTCCCGGCGTGTTCACACCCATGCACATTGGCGACATGGTGCTCGTTGACGGTGGTGCCAAGAATAACTTTGCCGCCGACCTGGCACGGCGCCTTGGTGCCGATATCGTGATTGGTGTGAAATTTGACCTTGGACTGGGTACCGACAAGGAATACCGCACACTCATGGATGTGATGGAGCGCTCGGCAGGAAGCGACGTTAGCCGCCGTGCTCGAGAGAACGAGAAATATTGCGATGTGCTCATCAAGGTGCCGGTGCGCGGCTACACCAGTGGCAGCTTCACGCCGGGGGCGCTGAACACTCTCATGGAGCGCGGCGAGGAAGCAGCACGCGAGAAACTCGACTCTATCAAGATGCTCAAGGTGCTCGCAGGCGCCGACCCGGCTCGCGACTACTCGATGCACACCGCGGTGTTCACCCCGTGGCACGACAGCAGCGACAGTTACGACGGCAAGGGCGGTCTCATCGACATACGCAAGAATAACACCATCGTGGCAAGTGTGGGCGCACGTTTCGACACCGAGGACTGGGCAGCCCTGATGCTCAACAGTCATTACTACCTGGGAGGCAAGATAAACAAGGAACTGGACCTTACCGTCAGGCTGGGATTGCGCGCAATGCTTAGGCTGGGACTTGATTTTGAGCCATGGGAATTCAAGAAAATGGGTCTGTCCTATGAATTCTGGTATAAATACAGCGACCTCTACACCAAGGGAAAACGCAGCAATAATGTGTCGCTAATCTATCAAAAGGCCAATGTGAAACTTTTCTCGCTCGATGCCTTGAATTTCAACTGTGAAGTTGGGGTGGGGTGGGAGCACTACCATTTCTTCAAGGGGTTGTGGAATGAGTACAGCACGATTACTTTCAAGCCCAATGAGCACTACTTCAACTATCACCTGGGCTTGCGCTATGACAATGAGGATAAGCGCTACTTCACCAGGCGTGGTATGCGTGCCGAGGCGCAGTTGGCTTATTATACCGACAATTTTGCCCAATGGAAAGGACACAGCGGTTTTACTCAGGTGATGGCATTGTGGCAAATGACCTTTGCCCTCACGGGCACTACCCACATCAGGCCACAAGTGCAGGGCCGTTTTGTCTTTGGCGATGACTTGCCCGTCACAGCCGGTAACGTGGTGGGCGGCACGTCCTATGGCAAGTTTTTCCCGCAGCAGTTGCCGCAACCGGGCTTTGGGCACGCCGAGTTTTTTGACAGTAAATTTGTGAGCGCTTCGTTGCGCGTGCAGCAGCGCATAACCGGGCGTCACTATCTCATCCTCGACGGCAGTGTGGCTGAGCACAATTCCAAACTTGGTGACATTTTCGACCGCAAGCCGTTGTGGGGAGTTCAGTTAGGCTATTATTATAACGCGGGCATCATTGGTCCGCTATCTTGCTCGCTGGGCTGGAGCAGTCACACCCATCGCGTGAACTTCCTGTTGTCGCTGGGTCTTGACTTCTGACAAAAATATACCTGCTAGTTATTTGTACCGGTCGCGAATGTTGT
Organism: Porphyromonadaceae bacterium UBA4259; assembly: GCA_002396125.1. GTDB lineage: Bacteria > Bacteroidota > Bacteroidia > Bacteroidales > Muribaculaceae > Sodaliphilus. The sequence goes on along the minus strand of DGWL01000003.1, from coordinate 3,178 downwards.
AGATTGCCTCGTAGATGGTGCGGTCGGCATCGGTGAGAGCTATACCGCGGCGCGACATCACGCGCTCGGCAGTGGCAAAGAATGCATCGAGCTTCACATTTTTAAATCCCGCAACATCGCTGCCCTCGTGGAATGAGCCCACAAAGGGGCGGGGGAAGCCGGCTCCGTGCAAGTTGACTCCCACACCCATCACCGTGCCGGTGTTGATCATGCAGTTCACACCCGTCTTGCAGTGGTCGCCCATGATGAGACCGCAAAACTGCCTGCCGGTGCGCAGGAATCGCTTGCTGGCATAGTTCCACAATTTCACTTCGCTGTAATCATTCTTCAGGTTGCTGGCTGTGGTTCCGCCGCCAATGTTGCACCACTCGCCAATTACCGCATTGCCCAGGAAACCGTCGTGGGCCTTGTTGCTATAGCCCAAGAAAACAACATTGGCAACCTCGCCGCCCACCTTGCAGTAGGGACCCAGCGTGGTTGCTCCATATACTTTTGCACCCATCTTCACCACCGCATGGCGGCATGCGGCAAATGGAGCGCGAATGCAGCAGCCCTCCATCACCTCGGCATCGGCACCAATGTAGATGTTGCCCTCGGTGGTGTTGAGAAAAGCTCCCTCGACGCGGGCTCCGGGTTCGATGAAAATCTTCGACTTGTCGCCAATCACAGTGCAGGAGCTTGATATGGGCTGCGACTCTCGACCGGCAGTGATGCGCTCGTAGTCAAGTTCCAGGGCGCGGCCATTCTGCTCAAAGATGTCATAGGGGTAATGCAGCATGATAGGAGCCTCGGTGGGGTAGACCACGCTCGTGAAATGGCGGTTGTCGAAGTCGCGTGCCGCTCCGCGGAATGCTATCAGTTCCTCACCCAGCATCAACGCCTCGCCAGTCTTGAGCTCAAGCACCTGCTTCTCCAGCGATGGGCTTGGCAGCACATGGCCGGCAATCATCAGGTTGGCGCGTCGTGCAATGAGCGGGAATTTCGCCTTGAGGTAAGGTGTGGTAAGGAAAGAGTAGGTCGCCTTGTCGTTGGCAATCGCTGCTTTCCACTTGCTTGCAATGGTGGTAATTCCACATCGCAGCATCGCTGTTGGGCGTGTGTAGGTGAGAGGCAGCAAGTTCTTGCGCACCTCATTGTCATCGAAGAAAATAATGTTGTTCATCATGATTTTCCCTTGTTTTGGTAATTATTGGGTGCAAAAGTAATGCTTTTTTGATTTATAATTGCACTTTTTATAGTAATTTTGTGGACTGTAACTCCCCGGTTAGCTTTATATATATTATATAATGTGTAACCCATGGGATGCAATCTTACATATACAATTTATAATATAGGAAAATCAACTCCAATGCAATTTCAGGAACTCTCAATTAAAGGTGTGTGGCTCATCAAGCCCAAGCGCTTCGGTGACGAGCGTGGCTACTTCAGCGAAACTTGGAAGCGTGAGGAATTTGAAGCCCATGTGGGCAAGGTGAATTTTGTTCAGGATAATGAGTCGTTCTCTACTCATGGGGTGTTGCGTGGCCTGCACCTGCAACGCGGGCAGTGGAGCCAAGCCAAGCTTGTGCGCGTGTCGATGGGGCGCGTGCTCGATGTGGCTCTCGACCTCAGGCCCGATAGTCCCACCAGGGGGCAGCATGTTGCTGTCGAACTCACGCAAGAGGGTGGTGAACAGCTTTTCATTCCACGCGGTTTTGCTCACGGCTTTGTGGTGCTCAGCGACCGGGCGCAGTTCCAGTATAAGGTCGACAATGTGTATGCTCCGCACAGCGAGATGACAATAGCTTTCAATGACCCTGATTTGGGCATTGATTGGCTGATTGACCCATCACAAATGGTGTTGAGCCCTAAAGATTTGAAAGGAGTGCTATTAAAAGATGTTAAATCTCTTGAATTTTAGTGAAATCAACGATATTGCAAACTGCCTGACACTTACCATGTTAGGCGGTTTTTGTTCTTATACATTATTAATAAATACATGTGTTGTTAATAACTTTAGGGCAAAAATGTTTGGTTATTAGTCAATTAGTTCGTACCTTTGCATCGCTTTTGGGCAAAAGCGTCCTTTTGACTTTGGCTAAATCGTTGATTTAGTGAGAGAAGAAAAGGAATGCGCTCAAGTCTAAAGGCATTTTTAGAAACTAAGTAATATTTTAAAATTTCAAACAAAGTAAAACAGAACTAAGATGCCAACAATTCAGCAATTAGTAAGAAAAGGTCGCACTTCACTGGAAAGTACAAGTAAGTCGCCTGCTTTGGATTCTTGCCCACAGCGTCGTGGCGTGTGCGTGCGTGTTTACACCACCACCCCCAAGAAGCCAAACTCGGCTATGCGCAAAGTTGCACGCGTGAGATTAACTAACGGCAAAGAGGTGAACTCTTACATCCCCGGAGAGGGTCACAACCTGCAGGAGCACTCAATCGTTATGGTGCGCGGCGGTCGTGTTAAGGATCTCCCCGGTGTTCGTTATCACATCGTTCGCGGCACACTTGATACTGCCGGTGTGGCAGGTCGCACTCAGCGCCGCTCTAAGTACGGTGCTAAGCGCCCCAAGGCTGCTAAGAAGTAAACGCTGACCAATTTTTACTACAACAAAACAAAATTTAAAAACTTAGTTTTTGATTATTGGATTGAATATTTGGGTTGAGTAAATGGTCGAAGAGTCGACCGTTGAAGAACAAAGAAGAAAACAACCAAGCGGACAAAAACTACAATTTACATTAAGAAAAATGAGAAAGGCTAAGCCAAAGAAAAGGATCATTTTGCCCGATCCTAAGTTCGGTGACGTGCGAGTTTCGAAATTCGTTAATCACCTCATGTATGATGGTAAGAAGAATACATCTTACCGCATCTTCTACAGCGCACTCGATCTCGTGGGTGCCAAGATGAAGAGCGAGGAGAAAGCACCTCTTGAGATTTGGAAAGAGGCTCTTGAGAAAGTGACCCCACAAGTAGAGGTTAAGTCTCGTCGCATCGGTGGCGCAACATTCCAGGTTCCAACTGAGATTCGCCCCGACCGCAAGGAATCAATTTCGATGAAGAACCTTATCATCTTCGCACGCAAGCGTGGCGGCAAGACCATGGCCGACAAGCTCGCTGCCGAGATTATGGATGCTTACAATGAGCAGGGTGGCGCATTCAAGCGCAAGGAGGACATGCACCGCATGGCCGAGGCTA
>DGWL01000008.1 GCA_002396125.1 Porphyromonadaceae bacterium UBA4259 | reverse complement strand
ATGGCAAGCACGCGCTCGGTGTTGAGAACCACCTTGTAGAGCTTGATGGCGGCGTTGGCACCCATGCTCACATGGTCTTCCTGATCTTGGCACGAAGGAATGCTGTCGAGGCTCGATGGGGCGGCAAGCGACTTGTTGAGGCTCACCACGCTGGCAGCGGTGTATTGAGTAATCATGAAGCCGCTGTTCAGGCCGGGGTTGGCAACCAGGAAGCTGGGCAGACCACGAGTGCCCGACACGAGGCGGTAGATGCGGCGCTCGCTGATGTTGGCCAGTTCGCTCAATGCGATAGCAAGGAAATCCATGGGCATTGCGATTGGTTCACCATGGAAATTGCCGGCACTGATGATAAGGTCCTCGTCGGGGCAAACGGTGGGGTTATCGGTAGCGCTGTTAATCTCGGTGTCGATAACCGATTTCACATAGCGTATAGTGTCCTTAACGGTTCCATGAACCTGTGGCACACAACGGAAAGAATAAGGATCCTGCACGTGCTCCTTGTGGCAGGCGATGAGTTCGCTACCGGTCAAGAGCTCCTTCATGTGAGCGGCAGTTTCGAGCTGACCCTTGTGAGGACGCACCAGGTGAACAGCCTCGGTGAAAGGCTCAATGCGACCGTCGTAGGCGTCGAGCGACATTGCTGCGATGCGGTCGGCCCAGTCGCTCAGGCGCTCGGCCTGCAACAGTGCCCACACTGCAAAAGAGCTCATGTTTTGAGTGCCGTTAAGCAGCGCAAGACCTTCCTTGCTGGCAAGTTCAATGGGTTTCCAGCCCTTGAGTTTAAGCAACTCGGCTGCCGGCATCACTTTGCCCTCATATTCCACCTCGCCAAGTCCCACCAATGGCAGGCTCATGTGGGCCAGTGGCACCAGGTCGCCCGAAGCGCCCAGTGAACCTTGACGGTAAACCACAGGAATCACGCCCTCGTTGAAGAAGTCGATGAGTCGCTCCACTGTGTCGAGCTTGCTGCCCGAGTAGCCGTAGCTGAGCGATTGAATCTTCAACAGCAGCATGATGCGCACAATCTCGTTGGGCACACGCTCGCCCACGCCACAGGCATGCGACATCATGAGGTTGATTTGCAGCTGTGAGAGCTGGTCTTTGCTCACCTTCACGTTGCACAGTGAACCAAAACCTGTTGTCACGCCATAGACGGGCACGTCGCTAGCTGCGATTTGCTCGTCGAGATACTTGCGGCAACGAATGATTCGCTCTTTAGCGTCGTCGCTCAAAGCCAATTTAATACCTTTTTCAATTATCTCGCCCACACGCTCAATAGTGAGGTGCTCGGCACTGATGTAATGTGTCATTTTGTTTATGTTAAGAGTTTAATTAATTGTGTATTCTCAATTATCAATGTGCAAAGTTACACATAAATTTCCAATATGCAATAAAAGCCGGTCTTTTCTCTATTGACGCATTATCTTGAGTAATTTAGTTTATTTTATTTTTCCCTATTATTTGCACAATTGAATATTCTTTCGGAATTTTGCAGCTTAAATAATCCTATTATTCATGGAGCCTACAATTATTAATGAAAAAAACACCGGTCATGATGTGACCCAGGAAGCCGACTTCGCCGAGGTGCTTGAGGTAGCGTCGAAGGCTGGACACATCCTGCTTGAAAATGGCGCCGAGATATCGCGCGTGGAGGACATCATGAGCCGCATTGCGTCGCACTTTGGCGTAGACTCGGGCAACTTCTTTGTTCTCTCTAACGGCATCTTTACCACCGGCCGGGCCAATAAGATAACAAAGAGCGGTGCACAGGCATCCACCTATGCCAATGTTGAGTTCATTCCACTGCGTGGCATCCAGCTCTCAAAGGTGGTGGCGGTGAACCGCTTGAGCTATGACATTTCCAACGGTCGAACAAATCTTGCCGAGGCCCGCGAACGCCTCGACCGCATTGCCGCCGAGGGACAGAAACCCACATGGGAGCAAATTTTAGGCTCAGGATTGGGTGCGGGAGGCTTTTGTGCCGTGTTTGGTGGCGGATGGATGGATTGTGCCGCGGCTCTGGTTGTGGGACTATTGCTCTACGCCTTTGTGCTCTGGGTGGGCAACCGCTACATGTCAAAGATTGTGGGCGGCATCTGCAACGCGCTGGTGGCCACACTGCTGTGCGTTGCTTGCTGGCGCATGGGCTTTGGCGATAGCCTTGCCAATATTATCATTGGTGCTATCATGCCATTGATACCTGGTGTGCCCTTTGTTAATGGTGTGCGCGACCTTGCCAACAGCGACTATCTTGCCGGCTTCACACGCCTGACCGATGCCATGCTGGGCTTCTTTTGCATTGCGGTGGGAGTGTCGCTCTCATTCCTTCTCGACGGCTCATTGCATGGCGGTGTGGTGAGCCTGAGCATGACAGTCAATCCCGGCACGGCCCACTTGCTGCTGCAAGCCCTGGCGGCGTTCATTGGCACAGCGGCATTTGCGTTGCTCTTTGGCATCGACCGTGAGCATTATGTGCCGGCGGGAGTGATTGGTGCAATTGGTTGGACGCTCTACCTGATTTTGGTGCGCAACTGTGGCGCTACCCCTGTGGTTGCCACGCTGGCCGCCTCTACACTGGTGTGTATCGTCTCGCGCATGGCAGCCATCCCCTATCGCATTCCAGCCCAGGGATTCCTGCTGTGTGGCATCTTCCCTCTTGTGCCAGGTGCAGGTGTATTTTGGTTCACCTATTACTTTACCGATTCACAGTTCGACCTCTCAATGCAGAGCGGCCTGCTTGCTGGCAAGATTGCCATAGCCATAGTGCTGGGCATCATCCTGGCCATGGAGCTGCCGCAGCGCCTCTTCTCGCGCAACCACCGCACTCACTAAAAGGCTTTGCCTCATAAAGAAAATATTAGCCTCGCCGGCTCACAACGCTAGCGAGGCTAATAAATAAAGTATAGATTCTTGTATTACTCTTCGAGCAATGCGTCGTCGACAAGGTTAGGCATTGTTACCTGCAGGCCTGGGGTGCGCTCCATCTCGCGGTGCAAATTCCGTCATATCATCAAAAGCAATAATGGCATCATAATTATGACCTCATTTCCTATTATTCAATCACGAAACTGCGGGAATAGAAATCACAGTAGAAACGGCCGTCGGTGGCAGTGAACTTCAACACGCAGTAGTTAGAATCGGTTACACCACCGGGATAGTACTGCTCGTCGCCATCGTGCCAGATCATCTCTTTCGAGGCAGCATCGGTCAACACCTCCATGGTGCCTCGCAGCATCATACCCTTAAACCCTTCGGCATCACAGAAGTAGATGGATGCCTTTGGATTAGCTTTGTAATGCGCCACACGCAGAGAGAAGGTGTTGGTGGTGAAATAGAATATCTTGATACCTTCACGCACGCGCGGTGACAGCATGGCTTTAGTGCAAGGAAATCCCTCTTCATCCACCGATGAAATATAGGTGACGGGCAGTGTGTCGGCCATCTTGGCAATCAGATCTTTTACTCCCGCCAGAACTGGATTTTTGGGAATCTCCTCATTGATGGTAATCTCCTTGCGCCAGCGCTTCAAGTGGGGGAAGTACATCTTCATTTGACCGATGTATTCCTCTTTGGTAATAGGCTTCTCCAATCCCTCATTTACTGCGTCAACAAACTGAGCGCAGTGCTCAATCATTTCCTCCATTGAGCAGTCTTGCAGGAATTTGCCATCCTTGTAGCAGTATTTGCAGTAGTCGAAGCAGGTGCTGCCGTCGGCATTGGTGCCGCAATCATCGTTCTTGGTGAGTGGCATGCCGCAGCTCTGGCAAAATTGTGGCAACTGGCCTGGCAGCATGGTTTTCTCTTTAGCAGGGAATGTGGCTTCGTAGGAGGCAAAGGCATTTAGATTGGCTTCGGCAACGAAATAACCCTTTGGCGGACAATAGGTGGCCTCAGTTATTCCATTGCTTTTCAGCCAACCAGAAATCAGTTCTTGTGCAAGGAAATATGGCACTTCGGCATCGCGTGGTTCGGCATGATAGTGTATGCCCATCATGCTGGCGAGACCAAAGCCAGCATGCTTGTAGAAATTTATATTTCCCTCCATGCACAGGAATCCAATGCCTATCTCGCGTGCCTTATCAAGTGCGTAGTTGAGGAGCTTGAGACCATAGCCCATGCCCTGGTAATCGGGGTGGATGCTTATAGGTCCAAATGTCCACGATGGGCATTGCGTGCCGTCATTGAGCATTAATTTGGCTTTTGAGAACATTATGTGTCCAATTATTATGCCGTCCTGCTCCATCACGAGGTCAAGTTCGGGAATGAAGTCAGGGTTGTTCCTAAACTGGTTGAGCACGAAATGCTCATAGCATCCTGGGCGATAAACGTTCCAAAACGCCTCTCGTGTGAGGTTCTCCACCTTGCGGTAGTCACTGGGTTGCTCTAATCTTATATTCATTATCGGTTGTTTTGATTGCAAAGTTAATAAA
>DGWL01000020.1 GCA_002396125.1 Porphyromonadaceae bacterium UBA4259 | reverse complement strand
GAGCCATCATACAAATCGGTAGCTGCACTATAAGCAGTATTCTTACCATAAACGTTAAGAGTGCGTCCATCCATAGTGTTAGAATTAAATACGACAGTAACACTCTTAACTGCACCTCCTGAAGTAGTGGTTATAACACCCGAATTGTTGTTTTTTGACCTAAGTTGGATACTACCATAAGTACCAGCACTTTGACCTGCATAAACAGCATCAGAGTTGAGAGTCACACCAGACCATTCAGTGTAACTACTTCCACTAACGCCTGTAGCAGAACCTGTCAGCACGTCAGTAACCTCAGCAGCCAATGCTCCCACGGCGAGCATGGCCATCATCACGAGAGATAAAAACTTTCTCATAAAAAATGAATTAAGTTTAAGAAGTTTATTAATTTGTTGTTTATATAAAAAGGTATGTTTCAGTTGATTAAACCAAAACACCCCTTTTCTTGCTGCAAAGGTAGTTATTTTTTCAATAAGATGCCACTAGTGAGCAAATTTTTATATTATTTTATAACACAGCAAATTTATCGCCGCTTGGCAATTGCCACATAAATTATAAGAATAATATTCATCATCAAGGCATAGATGATGGCCGGGACGGCAATGACGTCGTTGTTAAACACGAGCGGACTGCTGGCAATGGCTATAGCTTGAGCGGCATTTTGCATACCAATCTCGATAACAATAGTGCGACGCTCGCGACCCGAGAGGCGCATGAGCCAAGCCATGAGCACTCCACTAGCCATGGCGAGCAGGATGAGAACACTCACCGATGCTCCCAGCTGTCCAAAGCGCGCGGTAATAGCCTCGCGGTTTTGGATGAAGAAAATGGTGGCGAGTAGGATGAGCGCCGGGAAAGCTATCTTGCTGAGTACCCGGTGAATTTGCTCGGTAGCCCTCTTCCACTTCTTCTTCACAGCTATGCCCACTACTATGGGAAGGAACATGAGCACAATGTTCTGCATGAAGAGTTTGCCCACCGGCAATTGCACATGGGTCTGACTGCCCACAGCGGTTGTTGCCCAATCCATGATGAGCGGCACTGTGAAAAGCGTGATAATGCTGCTACATGCCGTGAGCGACACCGAGAGTGCCACATCACCACGAGCCAGCATCGAGAACACGTTAGACGAACTGCCTCCAGGACAACATGCGATGAGCACAAAGCCAATCATAAATATCGGTTCAAGCCCGAAGGCACGCCCAATGAACCACGCCAGCAGCGGCAGCACTATTATTTGCCCAATCAAGCCCGCAATAACCGGCTTGGGACGATCTTTAAAAAGTTTAAAGTCTTTAAGCGTTAAATTCAATCCCAACTCAAACATGAGCAATGAGAGAATGGGAATCACTATAAATATAGTTGCGTTCATTGGTGCTGATAAGTTAAAAAATGTCGAGTAATCAAGGGGGTTAGAAAGCGATTTGCAGTTGCGTTATCCATGCCTTAGTGTCGGGACCGGTGTTGCGATTGCTGTAGACATACTGGGTGCTGAGGCGGCATTTCTTGTAGAACCAGTACTGCAAGCCCACAAGATAGTTGCTTGTGCATGTCCATGCCGGGAATGCGTCGCGTGTGTCCTTGCTTAAAGCCGTGTTCTTGTTGAGATAGTCATAGTCAAGCACCAGGTCGAGTCCGCGCAGCAACCGGCACCAGAGTTCGGCATAAAAGGCACGATTGCCAATGGGACCGTTCTTGCCCCACATATACTCGGTGCGCAGCTTGAGCGGACGCCAGCTAATCTCGGCGCCCACAGCCCAGCGGTTGCGGGTATAGTCTTTACCCTTCTCTATAGCCGCAAAGGCGTCGACATCGCGAGCGTTGCCATTACCTAAAATCATTGATGCCGACAGAGTGATATTCTTGGTTGGCAGCACATTTATCATTGCCGCCACATCCTTGTGCTTGTTGTTGTCGCGAGTGTTGATGCCGGCTCCGTTAAAGACGCCAAGACTGTAGTTGAGGTAGCGATGGCCGTCGGCAGCTTTTATGGCATCACCGGTTAGCATGATGCCCAGGTCTCGACCCGCATAGTTGCCGTAGAGAGGATCACCGGCAATGCCCGCCATGTATCGTGTGCCCTCGTTGATGTTAATGTTGCCGAGCAAAGTGGGCGATATGATATTCTCCATGGAGTAAGGCGTCTTGAACTGCCCTACCCTGAGTTTAAGCTCAGGCAGGAAGGCATATTGCGCATAGTATTCATGCAGGATTTTAGAAGCCTGCGTTGTTCCCACGTCGAGCATGACGAAGAAGCTTAATCGCCGTGTCAACTCAGCATTAGCCATCAGGATGATGCGCGCTATGCTGAATGAATTGTCGGTTGCGCCACCGGTTTTAGTCATGTCATATTTTCCTTGAGCATAGCCAAAGAGAGTGAGTTTGCTAGGTCCGATGTGAATGTTAAGCGGCTGCACCGGCTGCTCACCCTGATGGGGCTTAGTGGCCATGATGGCACTATCGCTAGTGTTGAGAGTTGACACCTTCACCGCAAGCTTTTTCTCCTCATGGACTGTCTCACCCTCGGCAGCCAAAGCCATCACCGGCATAACTGAAAGAACCGCTACTAAAAGTTTTACGAAAATATCCATAGTCTTTTTAAGGATTAAACAATTTGCAAAGGTAACACTTTTTTGTCACAATAAAAAAGTGGACCTTATTACTAAAGCCCACTTTCCATAAGATTGGTTAACAAAATCGTCATTATCAATTATTTCGCCAATTCTTTCTCAAAGAGTTTGTCGATAGCCGCTTTTACGTCGGGGGCCAGCAACGGAATGTTGTGAGCCTTCTCGAATCGGCGCAGTTCGTCGATGTCCATGTCCACCTCGTTGTCCTTGCGCTGTTGCTTGTATTCTTTTTTGTCGATGTAGGCGTAATCGGTGGCATAGGACTGCACTTGGAGGAGGTATTCTGTGCCTGAATGTCTGTGCCGTCCAATAACGGTGAGTTGTGACATTACGAAGTCGTCGGTTCTTGAGTTTCCGACCGAGTCGGTGCGATAGACCTGATAAATAGTGGTCGAAGTGCGCTGTTGTTTGACGGTGTCGGGGACAAACGTTTTACCCTTTTTAGCGGCTTTTTCCTGTTTCTCCTTGTTCTTGATGTGATTACGGTAGGTACTTAAATTGAAAGACACCGTGCGAGTGCGCTCCTCTGCATTCCAGTAGATGTAACCCAGTTGACAAATGCTGTCGGCAATGATCTGTCGCCCATTGCCAGCGTCGGTCAGGGTGATACTGCCCTTCTGTTGCAGTCCACGTATTTTATCATAATATGATTCTTCGGGCAATCTTGCGAATTGGTCATACTGTCCTGATGTGCTGCTGTAGAGGACGCGCCAAAACCCGCTTTGCGCCTTTGAAAGGTGGCGTGACTTGGCTGATACCTCTTTCTTGGCGATATCATAGGAGTTATCAATAACACCCGCACGGTAGAAGATGGGGCCTTCTTCATCGATATATACGTCGCGGAAATAGGTCTGACAATAAAGCAGTTCTTTGGGCTTGACCACGACCTCGGGCAGGTCATAACTGGCCTCGTCAAGAGTGATTCGGCCGTCCTTGATGTCAGCGACAGCAATCGTCATCGGCTTATATGCCACTTGCGACAAATGGATTGTGGTGTTCTCGCCTACGCTCTCAATCCAACCGTCAATATCGGTACTTGCTATGTACTTACCTTCGTTGGTTGTAACTGTTACATAGGGGATTGGCGTTCCATCGCCATCCACCACTTGGATGCGCTGCGCGCGCAGTGACATTGCGCATAACAACAGCAGACAACTGATAAGAATGTTTTTTTTCATAATCATGAAAACTTGTCAATAAGAATGTGAATATTAGAAATATTAGAAGTCGCTGAAGAGTGAAGGGAATCGCTGACAAAGCTCCCGAGAAAAGAGTTCTTAAAAAAAGTTTCATTTTCATTGTCGTTTTATTTGTTATACCACAGTGAAATTCACAACATCAATATTATTGTACTTGGCTATTATCCTTTCGTTCATCCAAATCAAAATATCGATGTTATTTTCAGTTTCACCATTAGCTAATTTTTGCTCATAGCATTCAAAAGTGAGCATGTACAAGTCGTCGCCATAGGCAATCAGCTCGTCGGCAAAGGAAAACCTCATTTTTTCCTGACGTGGTGACTGCACAAATTGAGGCACTCCATCCACCCACAGCACAGCACGCATGTTGCTATTATCATCTTCCTCATAACCACAGGCATAAATATGGCCATTGAGCTTGGTCACTGAACTCACGTGACCCAGTGGCAGGTCATACTCTGGGGTAGGTGGGTTACAAATGCGTGGAAGAACTTGCAGCTGCTGGTCAACCCAGATGCAAGGCTCATGCCCCACGTGACCGCCCACGATGGTGTGGAAGGTGTCGTAGGCATGGATGCACGTTGCATGGCCGCTTAGGTCGGGACTGGGTTTGGGCAGAATGGCCTTGGCATAGCGGCCCTTGTGCTCATAGTAGAGCACGGCATCGTTAGGCAAATTATCATCGCCATGATATTCCATTCCTGTGAGATAACATTTGCCATTGCTCACAGCAAGACACCGACCCGAGGGATTAAAATCCTCACAATCGTCAAGTGGGAAAATACCGCTGTTTTTCAAAATGAATGGATAGTCAAAGAGATAGATATAATAGTCCCACTTGGCAATACCCTGCGTCTCGTGTTCTACATCATCAATAAAATCAAGGTGCAGCGTGTTCCACTTGCCGTTTTTCCAGTAACCCACTTTACCCTTGGAGTTTTTACCCGAGACAAAATAGTCATCACCGTCACTTATAATCTCACTTGCATACTCACAGTCGGGGAGCTCCATAATCTTGTCGCCCATCAAGTCATAGATATGGCCCTCGGATGTCAACACATAAATTTGGCGCTCGCCACGGCGCTTCACGGTTTTGGGATCATCGTGTTCGCACGACGACAGAATGATTAGCAAACCTATTACCAGCAGAATTTGTTTCTTCAATATTCTCATAAAATCATTTTTTTGCAAAGGTATAGAAAATTTCCAAATAGAGCGATTATTGAATATAAAACTTTTGCGACAGAACTTTCTAAACAAAAAAACGAATCATTGATTTTGTCATAAAAATAGTTTAAATTTGCAGCAAATATTAACCATTATGGTATCAAAAAACAAATTAATCCTATTGTTGGGATTTATAGCCATTGCAACTTCGGCATGGGGAGCCACAGCCGACAATGCCGCAATGCGCAAAGCAGCGATGCGAGCGCTCAAGTCAGCAGGCGAGGTAGAGCTCGTGGCAAGTTATCAATCGATTGCTGCCTACAATAGCACCAATGGTGGTTTCGCCATTGTCTCAAGAGATGAGCATGCGCCCCAAGTGCTGGCCTATTCGCCAAGTGGGAGCCTAGACTTGTCGAGCCGCAACCCCGGCTTCAATTGGTGGCTTAATGCAGTGAAGAAATCCCGACTCAAAGACACTCCCAAGCCCGACCCGGCGCGTTTTGCTCCAAGCGTGGCACCGCTCATCACCACCAAGTGGGGGCAGAATGAGCCATTCCGCTACATGTGCCCGTTCATGGAATATAATCCCGACTTGACGCAATATGGCATCTATATCCCCGACTCCACTCACAATGCCGTGGGTTGCGGCCCTGCGGCAATGGCACAAATCATGAACTACTACCGGCATCCCATGCATGGCACAGGCAGCGCGCAAGTGGTCGTGAAATATGACCAGGCCAATGTGACACTCAGTGTCGACTTTGAGAGCGCCACCTATGAGTGGGACAAGATGATTGACGACTACAACGGCGAGTATACCCGGGAAAATGGCGAAGCGGTGGCACTGCTGTGTTATCATGCCGCAGTTGCCGCTAAGACCAATTGGAATGGGCTTGGTGGAAGCACCTTCGACGAAGACATCCTCAATGCTTTCAAGAACCACTTCAACTACAACGACAGTGCCCGCCTGCTCAACCGCCCGCTCTACAACGACGAGGAATGGATGGAGATGGTCTACACCATGCTCAACGCAGGACATCCTGTGCTCTACTCTGGCAAGGACATAAACTTTGAAGTAGGCATCCTGGTGGGTCACAACTTCATCATCGACGGCTATGACGAAAACGGACTGGTGCACGTGAACTGGGGCTGGCAAGGGCGTGAAGACGGCTATTTCGATATAGCCACGCTCACTGTGGGCAAACTCTCATTCGACGACTGGCAAGGCATGTACCTTGACCTATACCCTAAGCGCGAGGCCATCATCGGCGACGTTAATAGCGACGGCGTTGTCAACTCGGCCGATGTGACAGCTATCTATCGTTACATTCTCAACGGTGACACCTCACACGAGAGCACCAGCGACGTCAACAACGACGGCCACATCAATTCGTCGGACGTGACAATGCTCTACAACATCCTGCTGGGCAAGTGATAAATACCAGGGAACAAGCTTAATTCTTTAGACAATCAACAAAATCCCCACTCCTACAACAACATCACAGACCAAAGCATAAAAACTGCTGATAATCAACCGATTATCAGCAGTTCTCTTGGGTGGGTGCTGACGGATTCGAACCGCCGACCCTCTGCTTGTAAGGCAGATGCTCTGAACCAGCTGAGCTAAGCACCCATGCTTTAAACTGGAAAAGCGATGCAAAGGTAATGCAAATTTATTAATCCGCAAAATTTTTGGTGATTTTTTTTTAATTTTTTCACAATACTGAAAATCTAAAGAGGCAAGCCGTTCTCTACTATAGGGAGCAAATCGTTAGGACGGTTGATGATCACGTTGGCATTGTATTCCACAAGTTCCTTGACAGGACGGAATCCCCAAGTAACGCCGGCCGAGTCGACACAAGCGCGTCGCGCGGCTTCCATGTCGATGCCCGAGTCGCCCACATAGAGTGTGTCTTGCTTGGCAATGCGCGCCTGTGCAAGAATCATGAAGAGCACACTGGGGTCGGGCTTAACCGGCACATTGTCCTTTTGCCCCTCAATTGCCACCCAGTCAATGTGAGGAAAGAAGTGGTTGATAATCTTCTCGGTAGCTTGCTGGTATTTATTGCTCGCCACCGCGAGTTTCACGCCTTGCTCCTGCAGCTGTCGCAACATGTCGTCGACGCCGTCGTAGGGCTTGGTGAGGTCGACATTGTGCTCGTTGTAGTACTGCTTGAAATCCTTGAGCATGGCTTCAACAATGGTGTTTTTCTTGCGTGCGTCCTCGGGGAGAACGCGCTCAATAAGCCGTCTCACCCCATTGCCCACAAAGAAGGGATAGGATGCGATGCTGTGAGTGTGAAAGCCATTGCGATCAAGGGCATAGTTGGCCGCATTGCCCAAATCCTTGATGGTGTTGAGCAAAGTGCCGTCGAGGTCGAATATTACCAGTTGTTTCATATGCGGTTGTCGGTTAACAGTTGACAGTGGGGTTCACCACATGAACCCTGCACTGTCAGCCATAAAAAATAATCAAAATGGATAACCTACCGAGAAGTGCAGCTCGGCGTCGCGCTTCAGCGATGGTGTGAACAGAGGCCAGTGCTCCTGTCCCGATGCCGGGTTGTGGGCCTTCATGCCCACGTCGAAGCGCAACAAGAAATAGGTGAAATTCATGCGCAGGCCCAAGCCGTAGCTTGCGGCAAGCTGCTCATAAAACTTGTTGAACTTGAAAACGCCGCCAGGCTGATTCTCATATTCCTTGATTGTCCACACGTTACCCACGTCGATGAAAGCTCCAAGCTCAAGAACCCAGAAGAGTTTGCAACGATACTCGATGTTGAAGTCGAGGCGCACGTCGCCACACTGATAGATGAAACTGTTTTGCGCCTTCTTGCCGTCGAAGCTGCCGGGTCCCAGGGTGCGCACGCCCCACCCTCTCACACTGTTGGCGCCACCCGAGTAGAATCGTTTCTCAAAAGGCAGCACCGTGCTGTTGCCGTAGGGCACCGCCACACCAATTCCGGCATGCAGCGCCACCGAGCTGCGCTCGCTCAGGTAATGAGTGAGCGAGAAGTCGCCATCGAGCTTGATGTACTGCGAGTAGCGCGTGCCGAAAATCTTGTAGCTGTCGTCAGCTTCACGCTTTTGGTTAAAAAGATGCGAGAAACCATAGAGCAAGTTGCCAGCAGTCTCGGCCGAGGCACGAATTGTGTAGATATTGTTTTGCGACACCGGGGTGAGTGGGTTAACCACACGCTTGTTGGTCTTGTAGAATGTGTAACCCATGCGCATAATCAAGTGGTTCTCATAGGAGTAGCGCAGCAGTGGATTGGTGATGCTGTCGAGAAAATTTGACTTGCTCCTGGGCAAGTACACATAGCTCAGGTCCACCAGGTTGAAGGTGTGTCGCATCTGATTGTTGCGCTCACTCCAGATGTATTTCCACCCCACACCGGCAATCACGCGGGTGTACTCGGGTCGCTCCTGGTAGTTGAAGCTCGTCATGAACTCGGTAGAAGCCTGAATGCGGCGCTTGAAGCTCTCGCGCAAGAAAGGCATCTTGAACTTTGGGAAGGTGATGCCCACGTCGCCCGTGTACTCGCTATAGTTATCGTTGATGAGACCGCTCAAGTCGCCCGAGAGACTCTCGTAGGAAGCCTTGAACTTGACATTGAGAATCTCGGAACCCTTAAAAATGTTGCGGTGCTGATAGTCGGCACCTATGCCAAATCCCAGGTCGCCCGCGCTGTTGGTTCCCTCAAGCGAGAAAGAGATGGTCTGCGACTTGTCGCGGTTGAGCAGGATAAAGGCGTCGACCCACAGGTCTCCCCCAACCTCCCCCACGGGTTTCATGTCGATGTTGATAAACTTGATGATGCCCAGGCGGCCCAGTGCCTTGTAGGTGCGGTCGACATCGGCGGCATTATAGAGTGAACCGGGGCGAATGAAGCAGTTCTCGTCGAGAATCCTCTTGTCGATATATCGTTCATCGCCATAGAGCACAGTGATGCCGTTGCAAGTGGCAGTGTCGCCATACACGCCGTTTTGCATCGTCACAGCGTCGTAGCTTGTAACGAAAATCACGTCACGCACATAGAATTGCCTGTGATTCTCGACGTGTGGAATGTGAGGTAAGTCCTGAATCTTGTCACTCAGTGTGAGAGTGAGATCCACCTCGCGCGAACCGGCGGCTGTGTCGGCAAGGAAGGTGATATAATTCTTATTGAAGGCATAGTAGCCATTATTCCTGAGCTTTTGCACAATTATATCACGCTCGTCGTCTAGCTTGTTGTGGTCAAGGAGCGATTTAGTTTTCACGGGGAACAAAGCACTGTCGGCAAGAATCAGTTGCCTGAGGCTGTCGTTCTTGATGTCATAGCTGATGGAGCGGATGCGGTAAGGCTCATTCAGGGTGATGTTGTAGTCGACTTGCGCTTTCTTTTTCTTGGCGTTGAGATGCACATCACTGGTCACATTGCTCTTGAGGTAGCCCTTGTTGATGAGTGCCCGCTGCAGCTGGTTCTCACTTGCCATGGTGAGCGTGGAGTCGTAAATCACAGGTGGCGTTCCCACGCGGCGAATCCACTTGTTGAACCAGTTGGTGGAGTCCTTGCCCGAGATGTTGTAGATGGCAAGTTGCATCTTGAAGCCTCCCAGCACCTTGTGGTTTTCGGTCTGGCGCAGGTAGTTGACCAGCTCTTGGGTATTGAGTCCATCGCTATGCTCCTTGTCGGCAATGTTGATTTTGGTCTTGTCGAGCAGATATTGCCCGTCGGGCACATGCTTGGTCGAGGCACACGCCACAACCACCAGCGCCATTGCCAGCACCAGCATCAACTTCCAAATTTTGTGCCCATTTCTTGCCATATTACTAAATATCATGCAAAGTTACCACCTTTAAATTTAACGGCAAAAGAATAGCCAATAAAAGTTTCATAAAGCCACGACAGCAATGAAAAACAATGCGTTTTCCTTAAATATTGTTAAATAATCGCCTTTTTCTGCCCCAAAATTATGTTTTATAACACAAAACATTATACCTTTGCATCAG
The DNA here is from genome assembly GCA_002396125.1 of Porphyromonadaceae bacterium UBA4259. Taxonomy (GTDB): domain Bacteria; phylum Bacteroidota; class Bacteroidia; order Bacteroidales; family Muribaculaceae; genus Sodaliphilus. The sequence goes on along the minus strand of DGWL01000020.1, from coordinate 439 downwards.
TTTTCATGGTATTAGTTTTTTAAGGTTATGAAATCACATCACGTCGTGAGACGTAATTCTTTTCATTGTTTTAAGGTTTATGTTAATGGTATTAGAAAGTTAATTAGTTAAGCAATCCCCGGCGATGAGCCAGGGATTTCTTTTTTTATATATACAAAAAAAAACAGGTCAAAACCAGCATGGCTACAGTTCACGGCTCGAGGCGTAGCCGAAGCCTCCCGCTCCGTCAAGAGCCGTGATATTGCCCTTGCCGTCGCTGGTGACACTGCCTGCAGGTGTCGACACAAGGCGGTTGAGCCCGTCGTAGCTGAGCTCCTGCACCACCTCCCCCATGCTGTCCACCACCATATTATTAGCAAATTCTTGCCACTGGTCGGTTATCAATCCAGTGTATTTGCTTCCATAGTCAGTCATTTCCTTATATAATTTAGTGTCACTC
>DGWL01000057.1 GCA_002396125.1 Porphyromonadaceae bacterium UBA4259 | reverse complement strand
GCATCACCCCGCTGGCAGTGCGAAAGAACTAAAATTTCACAACTTTATTGACAATATAGCTTGGTCATATCCCACAATTAATTTAAATTTGCCTAGTTTATCATTTGACAAAATTTATAAATCAAAAGCACAATATGAAAAAAATATTATTTACAGCCATGGCAGCACTAGCGATGCTTACATGCTACGCCCAAAAGAGTTATGTGACCATATATGTTGACTTGGACATCCCCACCAACAACTGGGTTCACGCAAGACTAGGAGGTGATGTTCCCGATGACATCAACAAAGTCTTCAACAAGAGCTTTGACAGGTTGAATGAAGGCCAAATCATCAACATGCTTGCCGCCGAAGGATATACCGTAGAAAGCATTACAGGCATTGGTGATGGTGTAGGGACTAATCAAAGCAATAGCGTTCACACAGCCCTCATCCTCATGTCAAAACCCTCAAGTGGCAATGACGACTCAGGAATAGGCCAAAATATCATTAGCGACAATGCCACTGGTGCCCATGAGGTTGCAAGATATAATTTGCAAGGAATAAAAGTGGATGAGCATGAGAAAGGTATTCAAATTATAGTCTACTCTAACTACACGACCAAAACTGTTATAGTCGAATAGAGATTTTTTCTTATTTAAAAGAGGTGTAAGTAGGTGGTAATTCAAGCGAAATTTGTATATTTGCAAATTATTTTAGTGATCAGATTCACTGAACTATGGATTATCAACTGATTGCCAACATATTACTAGCCGTTTCGGCCTTTTTCTCACTCGTTGCAATGCTCCGGTGGGACTTGCTAATACTGCAAGGCAAGGATTATAGCAACAAGGAGTTCATGACATGGCTACACGACAGCGAGGAGACCTTTAGCACCAAGCGCGTCATTCCAATGGCTGCCCTGATGGCATGCGCCACTCCATGGGCTCGCGCGTCGTGGATAGTGGTTCTTCTTATCGCCATTGCTATGGCAGCTCTTACTGCCACACTCTTGATAAGCAAGCGCAAGGTGCTATTTAGCCTGCGCTCCACATCCACTGTGGCAGTAGTAATGGGCCTGGTCGCAACATGTGCTGTCTTGCTGTTCAATGCCCACTTCTCGCTCGAGGCAGGAATGATGCTATTGCTCTTCACTGCATTCTCCTATGTGCTGGCAATGAGTGCCAACTGGATTGCAAAGCTGCTCACCAAGAAAAATCATTAAACTCACATTCTATAAAATCACAATGAAGAAATTTAACGAATACAACAAGTTCAATCTCAGCGACATCAACAAAGAAGTGCTGAAGAAATGGGACGAAGAAAACGTGTTCAGCAAGAGTATTGAGGAACGCGACGGAGCACCTGCTTTTGTTTTCTACGAAGGTCCTCCAAGCGCCAACGGAATGCCTGGCATTCACCACGTGATGGCTCGCACCATTAAGGACATAGTGTGCCGCTTCAAGACAATGCAGGGTTACCAAGTGCTGCGCAAGGCTGGTTGGGACACCCACGGTTTGCCAGTAGAACTAGGCGTAGAGAAAGCCCTGGGCATCACCAAGGAAGACATTGGCAAGAAGGTGAGTGTTGACGATTATAATGCCACCTGCCGCAAGGAGGTGATGAAATACACCCGCGAGTGGGAAGACCTCACTCACAAGATGGGATACTGGGTTGATATGAATGATCCCTATATCACCTACAAGAACAGTTACATCGAGTCGCTGTGGTGGCTCCTGAAGCAGCTCTACAACAAGGGATTGCTCTATAAAGGCTATACCATTCAGCCCTACTCGCCCGCCGCAGGCACTGGTTTGAGTTCGCATGAGCTCAACCAGCCCGGTTGCTACCGCGATGTAAAAGACCAGACGGTGACCGCCGAGTTTACTGTGGTTGACAATGGTCACAAAGTGATTGAAGCAATCAAGGCTGCTGCCGACGCAAAGTTTGCTACCAACCTTCGCATCCTGGCGTGGACAACCACTCCCTGGACATTGCCCAGCAACACAGCACTGTGTGTAGGTCCCAAGATTGACTATGTCGCTCTAGAAAGCTACAACCCCTATAATGGCACACCTGCCATCTACCTCATGGCAAAGGCTCGTGTTGATGCCTATTTCAAGCCCGAGGGTGCCAATATGCCCCTCGACGAGTACAATGCCGGCGACAAGATTATCCCCTACAAGATTATCGCCGAGTTCAAGGGTACCGACTTGCTTGACATCAAGTACAAACAGTTATTCCCATGGGTAAAACCAGTTGATAAGATTGACGACAAGATTGTGGGCAACGACAACGGTTTCAGAGTTATTCCCGGCGATTATGTCACTACCGACGACGGTACCGGCATTGTTCACATTGCCCCAACCTTTGGTGCCGACGATGCCAATGTGGCACATGCCGCCGGCATCCCCGCCCTCTACATGATTAACAAGAAGCTCGAGACCCGCCCAATGGTAGACCTCACAGGCAAGTATTACCTGCTTGAAGATCTTGACGAGGACTTCGTGAAGAACTACGTTGACGTTGAGCTTTACAAGGAATATGCCGGCGCATGGGTAAAGAACGCCTACGACCCCAAGTTCACGGTCAACGGCAAGTATGACGAAGCTGCCGCCAGCAAGGCCGAGGACCTGAATATCTACATGTGCATCCGCATGAAGCAGATGGGCACAGCTTTCAAGATTGAGAAGCACACCCACAACTACCCTCACTGCTGGCGCACCGACAAGCCCGTGCTCTACTACCCGCTCGACAGCTGGTTCATTCGCTCCACCGCATGCAAGGACCGCATGGTGGAACTCAACAAGACCATCAAGTGGAAGCCCGAGCACACCGGCACAGGCCGCTTTGGCAAGTGGCTTGAGAACCTCAACGACTGGAACCTGAGCCGCAGTCGCTACTGGGGCACTCCCCTGCCTATATGGCGCAGCGAGGATGGCGAGGAGAAATGCATCGGCAGCATCGAGGAACTTTACAACGAAATTGAGAAAGCCGTTGCAGCCGGCATCATGCAGAGCAACCCCTTCAAGGACAAAGGTTTCATCCCCGGCGATTATAGCGAGGAGAACTACAACAAGATTGATATCCATCGCCCCTATGTCGACTACATCACCCTGGTGAGCGACACCGGCAAGCCCATGAAGCGCGAGCTCGACCTCATCGACGTGTGGTTCGACAGCGGTGCAATGCCCTATGCTCAGTTGCACTACCCGTTTGAGAACAAAGAACTCATTGACGAACGTAAGTTCTACCCTGCCGACTTTATAGCCGAGGGCGTGGATCAAACTCGCGGCTGGTTCTTCACGCTACACGCAATAGCCACAATGGTATTTGATAGCGTAGCCTATAAGGGCCTCATCTCCAATGGTCTTGTACTCGACAAGAACGGCAACAAGATGAGCAAGCGCCTTGGCAATGCCGTCGACCCGTTCTCCACCATTGAGAAATATGGTACCGACCCCTTGCGCTGGTACATGATAAGCAACTCGTCGCCTTGGGAGAACCTCAAGTTTGACACCGCCGGTGTTGAGGAAGTGAGCCGCAAGTTCTTCGGCACCCTCTACAACACCTACTCATTCTTCGCTCTCTATGCCAACGTTGACAATTTCGACCCATCGGCGCCACAGGTACCCATCGAGAAGCGCCCCGAGATTGACCGCTGGATAATCTCATTGCTCAACTCACTAGTTAAAGAAGTTACCGAGCAGTTCAACGATTACGAGCCTAC
>DGWL01000079.1:72643-82383 GCA_002396125.1 Porphyromonadaceae bacterium UBA4259 | reverse complement strand
TTGGCCTCATCCTGCTGGCGCAAGAGTTCCTCCTCGCGCTGGCGGGCTTCCTCACGCTTGCGGGCTTCCTCCTGACGCTTAGCCTCTTCCTTCTTGCGGGCCTCCTCCTGCTTGCGCTGCTCCTCGAGCTGGCGCAACTCGGCGCGGCGGCGTGCCTCCTCGAGCAACTGCGACTCGCCCGGTGGCTGCTGCGGCTGCACGGTGGCAGGTTTCTCGGCAGGTTTTTCGTCTTCCTTGTTTTCTTTCTTATCGTCTTGCTTGTCGTCGGCCTTCTCCTCTTTCTTCTCGGCCTTGTCGTCGCCATCGGCCTTGTCGTCGTCGACGGCATCCTCGGGAATCTGCTCCTCAACCTTCTCCTCGTTCAACTCGTCGAGATAGCGGAAGTATTCCTCAAATGTGCGACCCTCCCTGAGCAGCAGGTCGAAGTTGTCCTGACTGATAATGACATAGTGCACTTGTGGCGGAATGACTTTTTCCTCGTCCTTCTCCCACACGCCGCGATAATGTTCTATCTCGGAGTAGTTGGCAAAGCCCTTCACAACAATCAATCCCAAGTTGCCAAACGACATGGGCTCAAGCTCAAAGTCCTTCATCACAAACGATGAGAAATTGTGCTTAGCCACCTCATAGAGCAACTGGTTGGCCGACACCGAGTCGGTCGAGAACACAAGCACAAAGAGCTGAGGCTTGTTGCGACCCTCGGTGAATGGAGTGAACTCTCTGTCGGTGGCGTTGCCGGCCGAGTCGGTCGACAGGCGCATCGACCACAACATGCCGCGAGTGTTCTTAGAGCCACCATTAATCTTGCGACCCTGGTTGAGCTGCTTCACCATCGACGATGCTGTGGGAGTGATATCGGTCTCGGGATAGCGCTCAAGCATCTCCCTGAGGGTTTTCTTGAACATCTCTGGGTTGCGCTCGGTAACATAGGCCAGGGCGTCGATAAACATAAACTTGGGCATAATCTTCGACAACGGATAGGTGCGCATCATGTCGGCATAGGCCTGATGCACGATGGCGTTGTCGTTGTTAAGATAGGCAGTATAGGCCTGGTCGTAGAGTTCTTCCTGCACCAGATTCATGCGTTTGAGGTTCTCCAGGTAGTTGGGATCCTGCATCGCCATGCCATATTTCGACTCGGGGAAGTTGCTCAAAATCAGCTGCCGGTAACGCTCGGCGTCGCTATATTGCCGGCTGCGCTGGTAGAGCAAGTACATATTATAATAAGTGTCGAGACGATAGGTGTTGTCGGGGTAACGCTCAAGCAATCGCTCAAACTCGTAGGCAGCAGCCGGCAGGTCCTCAAGTTTGTCCTTGAGGATTACACCCATGTTGTAGAGGCCCTCTTGAATCACGTCGTTAGAGGTCTGTATTTCCTCCTCGGTCTTGGGAATCTGCTTGAGGTAGTATTCCTCGTAGTGCGGGTCCTCGGCGCGCTTCAAGGCTTCTTTATCAACCTGTGCTGAGTCGCCGGCCAGCGAGTCGGGCCCGGCGGCAATCGAGTCGTTGTTCTCATCAATATTCTCGTCGAGCGAGAACGTGTTCTTGTTGCGGCGGCGCCAGTTGTCCTCCAACTTGCGGTTGCCCCATTGCTGCTGGAAAGCTGTCTTGCCGGCATTCTTGGTGGCGGTGTTGTAGAAGTACCACGAGTTATCGGTGTTGATGTTATAGCTGGCAGGCTGCTTGGCATTGCTCTTGAGACCTGAGTTGCCCTGCTGCGAGGCGAGATAGGCTTCGCGGTCGGCAGCCTCTTTTTCTTCTTTCTCTTTCTTCTTGAGCTCCTCAATAATTTTGGCAATCACCTTCTTTTGTTCCTCAAGAGGCATTTGCGACAGGCGCAGCAACGAGTCCTGCAAGGTCACGTTGCCCGAGTAGACGGCGAGCTCATCGAGCACGTCGCTGCGGTGCTTGAGCTCCTTGTAGTTGGGGTAGCTCTCGCTCAGTTGCGGGATTGCCTCGCTGTAGCATGGCTGAGCCTTGTCATACTTGTGCTGGGCAAAGTAGATGCCGCCCAGCGCCAGCTGGCTGATGGCCTTGTCGATGCCGTTGCGGGTGCTCTTCTTGGCGGCTAGCTCATAGTTCTCCACAGCCTTGACGGTGTCGCCACGCGTGAGGTAGAGGTTGCCTATGGCATAGTAGATTTGGTCGAGATATTCCTTGTTGCGGTCATAGCGCGTCATGCGCTTGAGCGCCTTCACCTCGCCGTCGATGTTGTTGCCCTGGAACACAGCGCTCTGCTTGATGCGAGCGTTGAACTTGGTGCGATAGGTGGAGTTGCTGCTGCTGCCGGCGCGCTTATAGGCCTGATAGGCCTTCTCCTTCTCGCCTGTTTCATCATAGAGCTGTCCCAGCAGGAAATAAAGGCGCACCTTCTGCCCTCCGCCGGCGCCTTTCACAGCCTTCTCCAAGTAGGGCACTGCCTCGGCATTCATCTTGCACTTGATGTAATAGTCGGCAAAGGCGAGATTGGCGAGCTGGTTGAGCCGCTCATTCTCGATGCGCTCGGGGTGGATGTGCACCAGCACGTTGTCGGCCTCGGTGGTCCAGTCCATGGCGCAATAGCTCAACGCTTCCCATATTTGCGACTCCAGCACCAGCTCGGGTTTCCACTGGAAGTGGCGTGCAATGTAGTGGAAGGTTGCCGCCGAGCTCAAGAAGTCGCCCTTCATGTATTGCGCCTTGGCCATGAGATACCAGGCGTTGTGGATAAACGGGTTATACTCCTCGCGCTTGAGCCATTCCTTTTGCTTGGGACTGTTGCCCTTGCGCTTGGGCTTGCGCTTGATGGAGTGTAGCGAGATGGCCTTCTGCATCTTCTCGATGGTCCGGTCAAAGTTGGTGCTTGGCTGCGTGGCCTTGGGGTTGCTATAGGCCTCGGCAGGGTGGATGAAAAGCTGGGTAGAATAGTCGTCCTGATAGTCGTTCTCAAGAATCTTGATTTGCTCCTGATAGTGCTTGTTGCCATTGTAATACACGTTATAACGAGTGTTCATAGCATGCCAAAAGCGACTGCCGGCAGTGTTCTTCTTGGTACTGCACGCCGAGAAGATCGCTGTCGCCACTATCAAAACAACGGGTATGTATCGATACAATTTCTTCATTACATCCACTGCGCACACTAGCGCACGTGTATTAATATAAACGAGCCTCGCCCCCTTTTATTGCATCACCCACCCAAAAACGAGCCACAACACCACAGCCGAGACAGAAGAGCAGCCGCAAGCCACAGCAAGATGGAGTTGAGAATCTTGCATAAATCAGGAATAACAAGGGAAACCAAAACAACAAGCCCTGGCAAAGAAAACAAAAATTATTTTGTTGATTTTGTTGTCTTTTGTTGACTTTGTTTGATAGTTAAAGAATTATTGTGCCATGAGGTAGCAAGAGATGCCGCAATTACCGGGAAGTCAAACCAAAACAACAAACCAAGACAAAGAAAACAAAATTTCTTTTGTTGCTTTTGTTGTCTTTTGTTGACATTGTTTGATAGTTAATGAATTATTGTGCCATGAGGTAGCAAGAGATGCCGCAATTGCCAATGAAGGTCAAACCAAAACAACAAGCCCAGACAAAGAAAACAAAATTTTTTTGTTGAATTTGTTATTTTTGGTTGATATTGTTTGACTGTTAATGAATTAGTGCGCCCTGAAGTTGGAACACACAAAAAAATGCACCCCTTGCGAGGTGCATTTTTTAATGATTCAACTTTTACAGAATGATTATCTTACAATAACCTTCTTGTTGCCGTTGATGTAGATGCCAGGAACGCTGGGCTTGCCATTGAGCTTCTGACCGTTGAGGTTGTACCACTCGTTAGAACCGGCCTTGTCGGCGTTGATGTCGTTGATGCCGGTAACTACCTTAGAAACAACCATTACGAGAGGCTCGTTGATGCCCTTCAGACCAGTAGTTGGAGCCTCCATCACAGTGATGGTGTACTCGCCGGCTTCCTCAATGCGGAAGTTAGAGCCATCGATAAGCGAGATGTTAACGTCGAGCAGGCCTTCGTTAATCAGGAAGAAGCCTACCTGGTTATCATCAACACCACCGAACCACTTCCAGCCATTTTCGGCAGAAGCATCGGGAGTGATAACCTTGAACTCAGCGCCAGCCTCGAGATTTACTTGGCCAACGAATACGCCGTCCTCGTTCTCAACGAGCTCGATGCGGCCACCGTCCTCGTTCTGGTTCCAATCGTTGAATGTACCCACTACGTAGAACTCTTCCATGCCTTCCTCAGCGAGAGTTGTGAAGAATGTAGAAGCGGTCCACTCGGTAGTGTTCTGCTCGTCAACGATACCCTGAACTTGTACCTCATACTTAGTCTCGGGAGTCAAGCCCTCGATAGTGTAGATGCTGTTAACGTTCTCAACAACCTGCCACTCACCTGGCTCAACAACATCACCGGTCTGGATGATCTTGAAGTTGTCGATGTTCAGGCGGAACTCGTCGGTGCAGTTGAAGTGACGGATGGCGATGTAGCCGGTCTGTCCCTCATAGTCGCTCAGGTCGGCAGTAATCTCCTCGTAAGCAGTACCCGAAACGCTCTCAGGAACGAGCTCAACATAAGATGTAAGGTCGGTGCGCTCGCCGGTCGAAACATATACTGCATAGTGCTCGGCAGCATAGCTTGGATCCTGACCACGAACCTGGAACGACAGTGTGCCACCCAATTCAAGTGCTGGAGAAATCAACCAGTCGTCGGGAGTGAGAGCACCGCCCATGTAGCTAGCCGAAGTCATGCAAGAAGCATCGAGAACGGTAGCGTTGCCGGCGTTGTCGACAGTTTCATCGGGAGTGAAGGTGTACCAAGCGTAGCCGTCGCCATCGGCATCGATGGTGATCCAGCCGCTCTCAGTTGGGAACTCACCGCTTGCGAGGCCATACTCGAAGCCTTCTTCATAGCCTGGAGTGATGCCGGCGGTGCGGTAGCGCAGGTTGTAAGCATCCTGGCTGCCCTCCCAATTTGCGTCGGCAGTGGTAGCGGTGATGTTGTTTACAAACAGGTTGGCAGGCATTGCGTCGGAAGGCAGAGTGGTGAAGTTCACGCTCTCGGTCCAGCCTGAGATGCCATCCTCATAGATTCCCTGTACTTGGCACTCATAGGTAGTGCTTGGCTGCAGTGGCTGCATGGTAACAGGAGCGGTAGTGTTCTCTACTACTGTCCATTCGCTCTCGGGAATCTCCTCGCCATTGAGTGCGAATGCGTCAACGAAGAGGTAGTCCTGATCGGAAGTGCCGTGGTGACGGATGGCGATGTAGCCCTTTTGTCCATCATAGTCACTCAGGTCATAGCTGTGCTCGGTCCATACATTTATTTCACCGGGAGCTGGAGTAGCGATGTTCTCCTCGAGTGCTACGAAGTCGGTAGTAGCAGTGCCGGTGGTAGAGATGTAAACGCTGAAGTTCTCGGCATAAGTACCGTCGTCGCTTGTGAAGAACTGGAGAGTGCCCTTCAGGTCGAGTTGTGGCGAAATCAGCCAGTTGTCGGGAGTGAGAGTAGCGGTGCTCGAGTAGCTTGATGACATGAGAACATACTCGCCGTCCTTAGCCTCCAGTGGTACATTCTGAAGTGAATACTCTACAGCGTGGAGCAAGCCCCAGTTGTTGCCGTCGCCATCGGCGTCGGTAAGGGTCCAGCCCTCAGCACCACCCTCGAAGCTATCGAAGAAGAACTTCTGAATGCCAGCTGGTATGCGGTAGCGCAGGTTGAATGCCGGGCAATTGCCAAGCCATGTTGCTACTGCACTCTTAGCGGTGATGTCGCTAACAGCAAGCTCAGTAGGCAATGGGAACTGAAGTGGAGTCTCGAAGCTTGCCACCTTGCTCCAAGCGCTAACGTCGCCCTCGCCGCAGTTGCCGCGAACGTAAGCGTCATACTTGGTACCCTCGGTCAAGTTCTCAATAGTTACATTGGGCTCGCCGGTAACGTCGGTGTAAACATAGTTCTCCTGGTCGGGGTTGAAGCCGGCAGCGCCAACGGCTACTTGCCATGCATCCTGCTCATCGTTGCCTGGAGTCCAGCTCAGGGCTGCGGTGTTGTAGGTAACAGTGCCCACGGTGAGATCCTTTGGAGTGAAGCAGGTGGGCATTTCCATCAAGAATGTTACAAATTCCTGACCTGCAGTGGGAGCAGTGCCTTGTGCGTGGTTAACGAGCTCATCGCCACCGGGGCCATAAACTACGAAGCCACACTCGCTGCCATAGCTGCCACTCCTCCACTTAATAGTGTAGGTCTCGCCGTAGCACAGAGCTACAGTGCCCTCGGCGCTAGCACCAGTTGATAGAGTAACGGTAGCCTCAAGCACGCCGTTGCTGTTGTAGAACTCAAGAGCGTTGCCGTTCCAGCCGTCGCCATAGGAGTCGGTGAGCTGATAGCTAACCTCGCCCTTGTCGGCATCCTCGCAGGTGGGAGTTATAAAGCTGCCGGTAACCCAAGCGCTGGTGTTCTCACCTGCGATGGCGTTAACGCGAACGTTGTACTCGCAACCATTCTGCAATGCGTCGAGAGCTACACTTGGGGTGGTAACAACTTGCGAAGTCCACTCCTCATCGGCTTTCTTCTTGTACTCGAAGTTCCAAGAAGTCTCCTCGCCACCGGCAGTCCAGCTAACGTTGGCACTGTTGGTAGTAACGTCAGCAATAGTGAGTGCGGTTGGTTTTGGAACAATCACGCCACCACCTGGAGTGTAGGTGAAAGTGGTCTGTGGAATGAAGTCGCGAACGCTACCTGTTACAGCCTCGGTGCTGTTTGAGTTGTAGCCGGCAAACGAAGCACCTGCATTACCGGTCTGGCCGTAGAACTTAACGTTCTTGTAACCGGCGTCGGTAGTGTTCTCAATGCCAAGGAGCAGATTGCCACCGCTATATTGATAAGGAGTAGCAAACTCGATGGTGAGTGTTCCATCGGCATTTACGGTGAATTTGCCACTGTAAAGGACATCGCCCTTGGGCTCTAAGGCTGTCATTGTGGTGTAGTCTACCTCCATCAGGTACACGTCGGCAGTAGATGCCGATACGTACTCAGCAGTCTGGTCGGTGTAGAATGTCAGAGCAGTGATCTGTCCGCCATTCATTGCGTCCAATTGCTCAGCGGGGAACACAACTTGACTTCTTGTGAAGTCGTCCCAATAGAACATGTAGGCGGGAACAACGTTGCTTTGACCTTGTCCCTCATACACGGTCAGTGTCTCTTGGGCAACAGCAGGCATAAATGCTGCCATTACCATCAGAACTAAAGAGTAAAAAATCTTCTTGTTCATAAATACACGGTTTTGGTTAATATAATAAGTTAAAAATCACGAAAAGGCAATAACTATAATAATATGCGCCTTGCGGTATATTAATGGTTTGCTGATAAGAATTGCACAAAAGTAGTAAATTGTTTTCAAAAAAACAAATTTTCTTTCAATTTATTTCCATTTTCCTAATTTTTCCCTTGTAAAATGCAATGCGACAAACAATTACATTTAGGACACTTTTTGAGGCATTTAAAACATAACAACACGATTGACAAGCAATTAACGCGCAAGCAAGATAGAGTGTGGACGAAGGCTTGTAGTGGTGAGATAGAAGAGTAGTCTACGGCCACTTATCCAACTTCAGAGCACAATAATTCATTAACAATCAAACAAAGTCAACAAAAAACAAAAAAAAACTTTTTGTTCTCTTTGTCAGACTTTGTTGTTTTTGTTTGACGGTAGACAGTAGAACAACTGAAATCTCACTTCTCATTATAAAGCGAAACGAGCTCTTCCTTGATGATGTCGGGCATGGCAATGCCGCGTTTCTTGATCGAGCGCTCCCATGATAGCAGCTCATCGTGCTTGAGGGTGTAGAGCACGTCGCGCCACTGCTCGAGTTCGTCGTCGGTGTAGCCGGCCGCTCCACGGCCCTTGAAGCGGTCGAGTTCCTCGTCCTCATAGTATTGCACCGGGTCGTTGATGTGCTTGAGCATCATCTCGCTGGGACACACCTCGTTGGCACCACAACAGTCGTCGGTGCAAGCATCTTGCGGCGGTTGCACGATGTCGTGATTGGGGTCGCCCGGGCGACTCGTCATGCGGTCGTGAATATAGAGAATCACTCCCACAACCACCATTACAATAAATATGTATAGAGCCGGAATCATATCTTTAATTTAAAGTTCTAGAATAGAGGAATTTAGGCACAGGAGAACGATGTTACATCTCATCTCTCAACAACAAAGCCCGCTTGGGCGAGGTGGTCCCAATAGAGAGGATAGGACTTCGTGACCACTTCGCCATTGTGTATCACAATGCCCGAATGACGGGTGGCAGTGAGGGCGAGAGCCATTGCCATGCGGTGGTCGCCCATGGCATCGAGAACCACACCGCCGCCGGTGGCAATGTGATTGCCGTCGTAGCTCATGCTGCATTCGTCGCTAGCAAGGCGATAACCCAGCTTTGCCAGTTGGGTGACTAGAGCGGCAACACGGTCACTCTCCTTGATGCGCAAGGTCGACAGACCTGTCAGCTCAAAGGGCACGCGCCGCAGGCACAACGTGGTGGCAAGCACGGGCACCAGGTCGGGGGTGGCGCTCATGTCGCGCTCATAGCAGTCACACGCCTTCTCTTGCACCACATCGGGAAGTGGAGTGGTAGAGCTGGCCGGTAATAGCCTAAGACAGTGAGCATCGGCCCAAGCCGCTTTCACACCCAGTGGCGCCATCATTTCAACTATGGCACTATCGCCCTGCACACTGTGTGCTGAGAGGCCGGTGAGTGTTATCATCGACTGCGGCATCAGTGCCTGCAATGCCAGCCAGTTGGCTGCCGCGCTCCAGTCGGCCTCGATGGTGAGAGGTGTCGCAAGGTAATTGCCGGCGGGCACTACTATTGTCATGCCTCGCCATTGAGCATCCACGCCATAGTGGCGCATGAGGGCCATTGTCATGTCGACGTAGGGCCGCGACACTAGTTCGCCTTTTATGTTAAGTGTCATTCCACCCGCCACAGGAGCAATCATGAGCAAGGCCGAGATAAACTGGCTACTCACCGAGCCATCAATGTCAACAGTGCCGCCTGCCAACCGCCTGCCCGTGATGTGCAGTGGAGGAAATCCTTCTTGCCCCACGTAGTCGATACCGGCACCCATGTGCCGCAGGGCGTCAACAAGCACACCAATGGGACGATGGCGCATGCGCTCGTCGCCATCAAGCACCACCGTGCGGCCATCGTGAGCGGCAAAAAAGGCGGTGAGAAAACGCATGGCGGTTCCAGCCGGCCCCACATTGATGTGACGGCTTTCGCTCGAGAGGGCGTGCCGCATCGCATCCACGTCGTCGCACTGCGCAAGTGGGGATGGCGACACCTTTCCATGCGCCAAAGCGTTAATAATCAACGCGCGATTACTAATGCTCTTCGACGCCGGCAGTTGCAGCGTGCAATGCGCAGCGGCAGGTGCTGTGACCCGATAGTCCATATCAAAATAGTTATTGCTTTATTTTTTGCAAAGATAATAAATCCTGCTTGGACTGACAATTTTTTCAGGCGTGAGCCCACTTTTTGACACATTCTCACGCCGGGAATTAAATCAAACAAAATCAACAAAGATATTATTTGTTTTCTTTGTCAGGCTTTGTTGTTTTGGTTTGACCTTCATCGGCAATTGTTTTAAAGTAGCTCGCTGGCATGAGAAAATTAGTGCGCCGTTGGCGCTAAAATTTAGTTAATTTAAAATTTTAAAAAATAAAAATTTTAGCGAAGCTTTAATTTCCG
>DGWL01000079.1:72313-72550 GCA_002396125.1 Porphyromonadaceae bacterium UBA4259 | reverse complement strand
CTTTATCGACCTCAAAGCACACTAACTCATTAATTATCAAACAAAGTCAACAAAAAACAACAAAAACAACAAAAAATATTTGTTTTGTTTGTTAGGGTTTGTTGTTTTTGTTTGACCTTCATCGGCAATTGTCTTAAATAGGCTCGCTGGCGCGAGAAAATTAGTGCGCCGTTGGCGCTAAAATTTAGTTAATTTAAAATTTTAATAAAAAATAATTTTAGCGAAGCTTTAATTTCC
>DGWL01000079.1:68336-72225 GCA_002396125.1 Porphyromonadaceae bacterium UBA4259 | reverse complement strand
CTTTATCGACCTCAAAGCACACTAATTCATTAACAATCAAACAAAGTCAACAAAAAATAACAAAATCGACAAAAGAAATTTTGTTTTCTTTGTCAGGCTTTGTTGTTTTGGTTTGACCTTCATCGGCAATTGTCCTTAATAAAACATCAACTAAGATATTGTCCTTAATTGTCTTAAAGAAAATTCATTAACAATCAAAAAAAATAGCGCCCGGTCTACATCAAGCCGGGCGCCATTGTGTAATGATGTTGCGCTAGTGCACGCTTTTACAACCCGAAGGCATCACGCAGCACTTGCACGTAGTCGAGTTTCTCCCAGGTGAAAAGCTCCACCTCGATGTCACGGTCGCCCTCATAGAGCGACTTGAAATGCTTGGTCACAACTTGTGGCTCGCGGCCCATGTGGCCATAGGCTGCAGTCTCCTGATAGATGGGATTGCGCAGCTTGAGGCGTTGCTCAATGGCATAGGGAGTCATCTTGAAAATGCCGCTCAGCACCTCGGCAATCTGGGCATCGCTCATGTCAACGTGGCTAGTGCCGTAGGTGTTGACATAGAGGTTGACGGGCTCGGCAACGCCAATGGCATAAGACACCTGAACGAGCATCTCGCTTGCTATGCCGGCAGCAACGGCATTCTTGGCCATGTGGCGCGCGGCATAGGCAGCGCTGCGGTCAACCTTGCTGGGGTCCTTGCCGCTAAAGGCTCCACCGCCATGGGCTCCGCGTCCGCCATAGGTGTCGACGATAATCTTGCGGCCGGTGAGGCCGGTGTCGCCGTGAGGCCCACCAATGACAAACTTGCCGGTGGGATTTACCTTGAGGTCGAGATTGTCGTCGAAGAGTCGTTGCACATGCTCAGGCTGACTGGCAATGACGCGTGGCAGCAAGATGTCCTTGATGTCCTGCTTGATGCGAGCGAGCATCTGCTCGTCGGCCTGCTCTTGACTCACGCCGTCACCGGGCTTGATAAAGTCGTCGTGCTGGGTGCTGATGACGATGGTGTTGATGCGCACGGGCTGGCGCGTAACGTCGTCATATTCCACTGTCACCTGGCTCTTGGCATCGGGGCGCAGATAGGCTATCTCGCCGCTCTTGCGCAGCTCGGCAAGCTCGCGCAGCAGCTTGTGGGCCAGGTCGAGAGTGAGGGGCATGTAGCTTGGTGTCTCGCTGCAAGCGTAGCCAAACATCATTCCCTGGTCGCCGGCGCCCTGCTCCTCTTGAGTGGCGCGGTCTACACCGCGGTTGATGTCGTCGCTCTGCTCATGAATAGCCGAGAGCACACCACACGACTCGGCGTCAAACTTGTACTCGCTCTTGGTGTAGCCAATGCCGCCAATCACTTGACGAGTGACCTCCATCAGGTCGATGTAGGTCTTGCTTTTCACCTCGCCGGCAATTACTACTTGCCCTGTTGTCACCAGGGTTTCGCACGCCACCTTGCTCTGTGGGTCAAACGCCAGGAAGTGGTCGAGCAACGCGTCGCTGATTTGGTCGGCGACTTTGTCGGGATGTCCTTCCGACACCGATTCACTTGTAAACAAATAGTTCATTTTTCCAAATTGTTTTTTAATGTGGAAAAACGCTAAATGAGCTGTGAAAGATTTGAGGGATAATTCGCAGTTTTAGCATTTTTTTAAAGTGGTTGCAAGCAGCCAAATTTTTCCACTTAGTTAATACCTTATTTTTTTCTCTGCACTCGTGGCCACAATGGTCTCTCACAAATGCGGGTGCAAAGGTAATGCTTTTTGTGTGATTATGAAATATTTTATGCGAGAATTTTAATAATGAGAACTTTATGACCAGTTTTACTGAGGTTTAGGCTTTTAAATGCCAAATGGGCGGCAACCGCATCACCGGTCACCGCCCATTATCATTATTTAGACTTCAAGAATTATTTAGTGGTTTTAGATTAACCGCAGTGGAAATAGGTGTCGACGAGCTTCTTGATGGCCTTGTGGTTGTTGCTGATGTCGGCACGCAGGGTGCTGTCGTTGAACGAACGCAACTGGGCGATAATGCCGTCGATCATTGCGGGGCTGAACACGTCATGCTCCTCATAGACGGCACGCTGCTTCTCAAGGCAGTCGGCGCTGGCTACGCAGCTGTCGGGCAGCTGGGCAAGCGATTTGAGGCGATCCTCGTTCTCCTTGTCGTGAATGTTGACGTTGACATAGGTCTTCTCGGCAACCTCAAGGGCATTTTCCATCTCAAAGCCGTGGCGGCAGGCTACGCACAAGCCGGCGAGAAGCTGATAGAGATCGGCGCTGCCGTCGGGCGAGCGCATCTCAACGGTCTGCTTGATGCTGGTGTCGCGCTTGCTGTCGTTCTCCTGTGGATTGGCAAGGTGGCACATATCGGCATCAGCATTCCAGCCCAGTGGCACGCGCACGAGCACCGAGCGGTTGCGGTCGCCCCAGCACACGTTGGTGGGAGCCTCCTGATGGGGAACCAGGCGGAAGTAGCTGGTTGGGTTCTTGTTGCCGAAGGCGGTGATGCTGGGAGCCAGGTCCATCATGCCGGCGATGGCTTTGCGAGCAACCTCGCTGAGAACGCCGCCGTCGAGCATCTGGTTCTTGCCGTCCTTCATCAGGCGCATGTGGATGTGAAGACCCGAGCCGGCCTTGCCCACAGTAATCTTGGGAGCGAAGGTAACGTTAAGGCCAAGCTGATAGGCAAGATTGCGAATCACCCACTTGGCGAGCATCAGCTGGTCGGCTGCTTCCTCGGCGGGAACGGGAAGGAACTCAATCTCGTTCTGCTCATAGAGCATGCCGTCCTGGGTGAAGTTGCCCACCTCGCTGTGGCCATACTTGATTTGTCCACCGGTTTGAGCGATATATTTCATGCACAGCTGGCGGAAGTCGTTCTCCTTGGCATAGGGAGCACTCTCGTGGTAGCCGCGCTGGTCGATGGCGGGGAATGCCTCGTCGTCGTCCTCAATAACGTAGTATTCAAGCTCACCCATGGCGTGGAACTCCATGCCGGTAACCTCCTTGAAGGCGCGGCAGGCCTTGGCGAGGGTCTGCTCGGGAGCACTTGCCAGTGGATTGCCGTCCTTGTCGAAATAGGAGCACAGCATACACAGTGTAGGGATCTCGGCAAAGGGGTCAACAAATGCTGTTGAGTAGCGGGGCAGCACATAGAGGTCGCTGCTGCCGGCCTGAATAAATGAGAACAAGCTCGAGCCGTCGACGCGCTCACCACAGGTGAGGATGGTGTCGAGGTAGTCGAGGTCGGTAATAACGAAGTTCAAGGTTTTAAGCTTGCCATCGCCGCCTGGATACATGAAGTTAACCATCTCAATGTCGTTTTCCACAACAAAGCGCACGATGTCGGCCTTAGTGAACTCTGATTTGGGCTTTTGCAGGAATGCAACCAGCTCGTTGGCGTTGAAAGCCAAAGCGTCGTTGTTCATAATTTAGTTTCTTGTTTTATAAAGTTGTTAATAGCAATTGTGTCAAATAAGTGCACAAAGATACAATGATTTTTTTGATTCCCACAAATAAAAAGTAAACAAAACCGATAATGGTGTGTTTTTGTGCTGATTTCATTGAAAAAACCAAGAATATCACCTTTGATGCAACCTCACGTTTCTTCAGTGAAAAAGCAGGCATTCCCACTTAGAATTGATAAAGCCCTTGTTTATTGGCTCATAAAAATGTAATACTTAGCCTGATGCCTTGTCAACAACCATTTCAAGAATTTATAGCCCGGCTTCTTAAACCATGAAGGGCTCATAGTGGTCTAAAGTTTACACACAGAGGGCAAAATGTGCTATTTTTTTGAACTTGAAGTGTTGATTTCCAAAAAGATTTGTTAATTTTGCATCTGGATAAAATGTGAAACTTTTAAATTGAACTGCGATTATGAAGACTTTAATGCGAAATAT
>DGWL01000079.1:64844-68228 GCA_002396125.1 Porphyromonadaceae bacterium UBA4259 | reverse complement strand
CAAACTCTGCGCGACGCCAACTACAACTACGTGGGCAAAATCTCGCCCAACGGCACAGTGCGCGACAGCAAGTACAATCCCATCGGTTACTTCAACAACAATGGCACCATCGCCAATGCCAAGGGCAAGACAGTGGGACGCTTCGACAACAAGATGCAAATCTTCGACAAGGAAGGCAAGCGCATTGGCTACATCACCGCCGATGGCTCGGTCCACGACGGCGAAAGCGACCTGCTCGGAAAGATTGAAATCAAAACCGGCAAAGTCACCGACGATGACGGCAAGGTGCTGGGCTATGCCAACGGTATCTCAATTCAGCGCGTGGCTGCCTACTATTTCTTTGAATTCTTTGATGACTAAAAACTATTAGCTCAAGCAATATGAAACACTTTACCACATTAATCGCCATCATTGCCTGCGTGCTGGCATGCAATGGATTCACGGCTCAGGCGCAACAAATGCAAGACCGCAGCTACAGCACCGTGGGCTACATACGCAGCGACGGCACCGTGCAGGACCGCAGCTACACCACCATCGGCCACATCCGCAGCGACGGCACCGTGCAGGACCGCAGTTACACCACCATTGGTCACATCCGCAGCGACGGCACCGTGCAGGATCGCAGCTACACCACCGTGGGCCACATCCGCAGCGACGGCACTGTGCAGGATCGCAGCTACACCACCATCGGCCACATCCGCAGCGACGGCACCGTGCAAGACCGCAGCTACACCACCATTGGCCATGCCAACGGCGTGAGCAAGGAATGGGCCGCTGTGTTCTTCTTCTTTTTCTTTAAATAAAATACCACGCTTTTACGCACAATAATCATGAATAAAAACATCATCATGCCAGTGGTAGCTCTGCTGGCATTTTTTCCATTGTTAATGCAAGCCCAGCCACTGCCCGCCGACTCGGTGCTGCGACGCGAGGTGGCACGCATGCTACTCGTGGGCTTCAAGGGCGATAAGATTGACTGCAACAGCGACGCGGCGCGCTACGTGCGCGACCTGCACGTGGGAGGGGTTATTCTCTTTGATGTCGACGCTACAGGCACAGCCAAGCGCGGCACGCGCAACGTCACCTCACCCTCACAACTGGCTAAGCTCACAGCCGACCTGCAACACTATGCCGACGAACCGCTTATCATCGCAGCCGACCAGGAGGGAGGTCTTGTGTGCCGCCTGCACCACCAGTATGGCTTCTCGCCCACCGTCAACGCTCTCTACCTGGGCAACATCGACCGCCGCGACACCACTCTCCTCTATGCCAGGCGACTGGTAAAGGAAGTGGCCCAGAGTGGCGTGAACCTCAATCTTGCACCGGTGCTCGATGTGCATCGCGACGACAATCCCCACATTGGCCACTACAAGCGCAGTTTCTCGACCGATGTCGACGTTATCACCCGCAACGCCGGCCTGATAATCGATGCCCATCATGAGCGTGGCGTCCTCACTGCCGTAAAGCACTTCCCCGGCCAGGGTAATGCCACCGGCGACTCGCACTATGAGCTCGTCGACGTCACCGGCACCTGGCAGCCACGTGAGCTGGAGCCCTATCGCCGGCTCATCAGGCAAGGCAAGCTCGACGTGGTGATGACAGCCCACATTTATAACCGCCAGCTCGACCCCGACTATCCCGCCACTCTCTCGGCCAAAACCATCAATGGCGTGCTGCGGGGGCAGTTGGGATTTGACGGTGTGGTGGTGAGCGACGACATGTACATGCAAGGCATTATCAACCAGCATCCCATCGAGGAGGCTATCACACTGGCAATCAATGCCGGCGTCGACCTGTTGCTTGTGGGCAACAACATCAGCACCGGTTTCGAGGCCGAACGCCCATTTCACCTCGTCGACATGATTGTCAACCTGGTGAAGACAGGACGAGTGCCCTACTCCCGCATCCACGAGTCGAACCGGCGCATCCTCAAGCTCAAGGAGCGCATAAAGCTGCAATAGCTCTGGAAAAAATACTTGACATTAACGCCCATGAAAAATAACCTGTCATCGGCCTAATGACCGATTAGGATTAACCAAGGGAAGCAACACCACGAGACCGAGTGGATTGCTTCCCTTGCTGGCATTTTTACAAAAAAATTAAATCTTTGCCTATAGTTTGACCTAAAAATTGTATCTTTGTAGACTAATACAAAAAACTGCATCACATGAGCGAGAATTATGTTGTATCGGCGCGAAAGTACAGGCCGGCGAGTTTTTCCACCGTCATTGGCCAAAAGGCTCTCACCCACACGCTGAAGACTGCCATCAAGAATGAGCAACTGGCGCATGCCTACCTCTTTTGCGGACCGCGAGGCGTGGGCAAGACCACATGCGCACGCATCTTTGCCAAGGCAATAAACTGTGAGCACCTGAGTGCCGACGGAGAGCCATGCAACGAGTGTGAGTCGTGCCAGGCTTTCAACGAGCAGCGCTCCTACAACATTATGGAGCTCGACGCTGCAAGCAACAACTCGGTCGAAGACATCCGCAACATCACCGATCAAGTGCGCATTCCACCACAAGTGGGACGCTACCGCGTGTTTATCATCGACGAGGTGCACATGCTATCGCAAGCGGCATTCAACGCGTTCCTGAAAACTCTTGAGGAACCGCCCGAGTATGCTATCTTCATCCTCGCCACCACCGAGAAGCAGAAGATTATTCCCACCATCCTGTCGCGTTGCCAAATTTATGACTTTGCACGCATCACCGTGCCCGACATTGTCGAACAGTTGCAGCGCATCTGCCAGGACAAGGGCGTCACCGCCGAGCCTGCCGCCCTCAACGTCATCGCACAGAAGGCCGACGGTGCCATGCGCGACGCGCTCTCTATTTTCGACCAAGTGCTTGCATCCTGCGATGGACACATCACCTATCAGGCTGCCATCGACAACCTCAATGTGCTCGACTACGACTACTACTTCCGTCTCGACGAGGCCTTCCTCACCGGCGACGTGCCACAGGCATTGCTCATCTACAAGGAAATACGCGACAATGGATTTGACTCGCTCTTCTTTGTCAACGGCCTGGCGCAGCACCTGCGCGACCTCATGGTGGCAAGCACACCATCGACCATAGGTCTGCTCGAGATGAATAACGACATTGCCCAGCGTCACGTGCAGCAGGCGGCTCGCTTCAACGCGCGCTTCTTCTACATGGCTATGGACCTGTGCAACACCTGCGACCTGCACTATCGCGAAACGAGCAACAAGCAGTTCACCGTGGAGCTAACGCTCATCAAGCTGTGCCAGCTCATGGGAGGAACTCCCATCCAGCAACCGCCACAACCACGAGTGCAGAAGATTGGTGCTCAGCCTCCTCAACCTCAACCTCAACAGGCAACAACGGCACAACCGGCACAGGCAATATCAGCACCGGCTGC
>DGWL01000079.1:41844-64766 GCA_002396125.1 Porphyromonadaceae bacterium UBA4259 | reverse complement strand
ACTCAAGCCCAAGCTGCAGCTCCCGCACAAGCGCCTGCACCGCAGGCTGCACCTCAACCCCACGTTCAGTTCAAGGCTACTCCTGCTGTGCAACCAGCCGTTCAGCGGCCGGTGGCAGGAACTTCCACTCCACGCATCCTCATCAACAAGCAGCCGCAACCCACTCAGGCAACCACCGACGATTCCACAAGCCCCAAAGCTTCGGTGCGCACTGCAGCCTTCACCCCACAGCAGCTAGCCACCGCATGGCAGCACTACATCAACGAGCATCCCACCGAGATAATCCTGCTCAGCGCCATGCGCAATTCCGAGCCTCAGCGCATCGACGACAACACCTACTTCGTCGAAGTTGAGAACAATGCCCAAATCGAGGCCATCAACAGCAACATGACCAAGCTCATGCAGTTCCTGCGCAACGAGGTGGGCAACGACATGCTGGCTCTCGAAGTGCGACTGGGTGCCAAGGGGGTGTCGGTAATGGCCAAGACCGACCGCGAACTCGTGGAGGACATGCGCCGGCGCAATCCACAGTTTAACCAGATGGTGCAAGACTTCCAACTCTCGCTGGTGTGAGGTAAAACACATCACACACCTGTGTTTTTTTAACGTTGCCGTGAAGTGACGGCAACGAGTAATTTTGCGCACACACATTAATAAATTACTGTAACGCAAAATTCTATTCACCATGCAAAACACCAATCAGTTCTACAATCTCACCGCCAGCCAGATGCTCGACTTGTGGAAACAAGTGTTGCGGCTCGACACACCCAGGCGCGACTGCGCGGTGGAATGGGACGACGGCATCGACCTCGACGCACTGCTCACCACCCACATCAACCAGTGGTATGCCCACCAGCTTGCCAGCGCCCCACCCCACTTGCTGCCCATCCACGACATGAAAGAGCACATCGACCTCACCTGCCGCGACGGCATGGTGATTGCCACAATCCCCGACCAGTGCGTGCGACCCGTGGAATGGCGGCTCGCAGGATGGAAGCGTAGCGTCACCGAGTTTCTTGACCCATGCAGCCACGAGGCTATGCTACAGCTCAACGAGTGGACACGCGGCGGCGCTTGCAACCCGGCCATCATCGACTACGGCTTCCAGCTACTCATGATGAGTGCAACAGGCAGCACTCCTCACCTCGACATCGCACGCTGCGTGGTGCGCCCCGGCGACGGCACCTACCAGTTTCACAGCGACCTGCTGAGCACCATCCCACAGTGGAACCAAAGCCTGCCCACCATAATGTAATCATTTCAAAAGTGGCCTAAGAAGAACCGCGTCCCTATCACACCACTTTTTTCAACCGATGGGCCCTCATGCTTAAAAAAAGGCTGCGCTTTCCCATTAGCGGAAGCGCAGCCTTTATCTTAAAAGGGCGTGAGACTTAGAGGTGACTACTTAACAATAATCTTATAGGTCTTGTCGCCATCAACAACGATGTTCACGCCACGGAATGGAGTAGTGCTCACATGGCCCATTGGGCTGATGAAGCGGGCATTACCGCTTATCTGGTCAACATTGATGCCCAGGATCAATTGGCTCTAAGTTAAATGACACAATAATCAGGTATAGCAAAAGTGTGGCACCGTGTTGCGGGTGCCACACTTTTTATTAAATGTGTGGTTGCCTTGTTTCCAAGGCTGATACCTTAGGGATTACTCTTGTGTGCTGTCCCACCAAACGGGGAGGGTGCAGATTTGGTCGCTCAGGTACCACTTGCCGTTAGCTCCAACGGGCAGGTCGCGTGCACCTGGAATAAGGTCGGCGATTGCCTCGAGGTTGGCGGCGTTGTAATCCTTCTCATAGCTTGCCTGGTTCCAGCGGCGTGGATACTTGCCTTGTGGGCAGTAGGTCCAGTAGCTGGCAGTGTTCTGATACATGAAGGGCTTGTTCCATCCCATGTAGAGAGTGGGGTCGTAGTCCATGCGTCGCATGTCGTTCCATTGCTCGGTAGTGAGGAACACTACGAACTGCTTCTGTGTCATAATCTTAGCCAGAGTGAGGTCGCCGGCGGTGCCAATGGCGTTGTTGAGGAAGTTGTCGATATCGTCCTGAGCCATAGCCTTGAATGAAGGAATCTCGGCGAGAGAAGCATCGCCAGCTACCCACATCTTGCACACATCGTTAACGTAGTTGATGTGAGCGCGGATACCTTCCTTGTAGGCATTGAAGGCCTCGGCTCTGTTGCCCTGGCGGAAGAGCACCTCGGCCTTGATGAAGCAGCACTCGGCGTAGGAGCCAACCACTGTTGGGCTGGTTGGGCGGGTCCAGAACACACCTGAGAGTGTGCTGCCATCCTGTCCAGTAGTCTTGCGCATGAGCATGTCCTTGCCACCGCCGTAGCCTGTAGAACCCGACTGTCCCTGAACATAGATGGTGTCTCCCAGGCGCTCGGTGTTGGCAGTGTTGCAGTACCAGCCTTGAGTTTCGGCGTTGAAGAGTGATGGGTAAGGGCCACCGTTGCTGATGACGTTGCTCAAGAGGTCAACACCGAGTGAGCGGCGCCACTTGCCGTCGTCGCTCCACTTAATCTCGGCTGGAGTGTTGGCACTCTTTGCTGAGCGGCACCAGGGGATGAACTTGTCGGCGCGTGGGTCTTCGATGCCCTTGCCGTCGAAGTTGGTGAGGTTGTCGTAGAAGTACTTCGAAACGAAGAGACGGTTGTTGTTCATGCCAATGCACGAGTAGAGAGTTGAGTAGTCAACTGGCTCGTTCCAACCCTCGTGGTCCCAAGTGCTGCTGTTGTTATCCTCGTGATAAACAACGGTGTTGTCGGCATTGCTCTTCATGGCCTTGTCGAGGCATGCGAGAATCTCGGCAGCGTCGTACTTGCCGTCCTTGTAGCTGCCGGCAGCCTTCTTGCTCAGGTGGTTGAGCCAGCGAGCCTTGAGCATGTAGCACAGCTTCACCCACTTGTCGGTGTTACCGCCGTTCCACATGTCGCCTGCGCTAAGTGGAGTAACCGAGGGATCTTGCTGACGCTGGAAGAGCTCAATAGCCTCATCAATTAGGTCGATACAGCCCATGAACACCTCTTTACCGGTGTTATACTTGGGGTTGGTGGCTGAGCCGAAAGCCTCGTCGAAAGGAGCCTCGCCAAAGAGGTCGGTCAAGTTCATGAAGCCAAAGGCCTTCATGTAGCAAGCCATGGCCGCATAGTGGTAAGCGCCTTGCTCCATAGCTTGGTTGTAGAGGTCGGGCAAGTTGCCGCCCACAGGCACTAGGAACCACTGCTGGGCATTGTTGGCACGGTTAGAGCCACCCAGGTTCCAGTTCATGGCTGCTGTTTGCTGACCGCCGGTGTAAGTAGCCAACTGACCGCAATAGTAAGCGGTGTTGGACGATGGAATCATGTAGGATGCAATGCTGTAGTGCTGCATGTAGACACAGCGTGCGTTAAGGCTTGCATCGGCCGAAGTTGGGGTGTTAGGGTCGTTGTTCACATCGAGCCAGTCGTTGCACGAAGTCATCGACAAGGCAGCCACACCCGCTATAAATAAAACTTTGAAAAATTTCATATTCTAAATGTTTTAGTAAGTTCTTAACTAATTAAAAGTAACGGGTGCATTAGAATGTGAGGTTCACACCAAATGCGAAACTTGCAGTAGATGGAACACCGCAGTAGTCGATACCAACCGAAGAAGAACCAATAGAACCAGCACCAGCGGCGGCAACCTCGGGATCGCCGTCATAGTTGGTGAACAGCAACAGGTTGTTGGCAACAGCACTGAACGTACAGCCCTTGATGAACTTGGTCTTAGCCAGCACTGACTGTGGCAGAGTGTAGCTCAACGAGATGGTGCGCAGACGCAGAGCGTTAACCTTCTTCATGAAGTTGGTGCTCTCACGCAGGTAGTAGTCCTGATAGTAGTTGTTGATGATCCACTCACCGGGAGTCTTCTTGCCGTTGTAGTCATAGAGCTCACCGGCCTTGAAGGTGTAGTTCTCAACATCGCTGTAGATGGGAACTTTGGTGACTGTGCCGTCGGGATTGGTAACATCCTCGGTGCCAGTTTGGTGCACACCACTGATGGTGAGCTGGTCGCGGCCCTCAGTGAGCTTGGCAGTACCATTGGCAACCATTGAGTAGTGAGTGCCGTTGTAAACGTGACCGCCAAAGCGGAACTCCCACAACATGTTGAACGAGAAACCCTTCCAAGTGAGGGTGTTGTTCCAACCACCAGCCACGCGAGGCTCGCGGTTACCGATTTCGAGCTTGTCGTCCTTACCACCGGTAGGCATGTTGTTGCCGTCGAGGATGAGGTTGCCGTTAGGATCACGGTCGAGCTCGCTACCACTGATGGCCATGAAGTTACCGTTGTTGAACGAAGCGGCGCGTGCGCTACCCACCTGAACGTCGGTAACATAGAGGATGTTCATGCCGTCGAGAAGGTTCTTAACAGTACCGCGGTTGCCATAGAGGTTCAAGCTGGTCTCCCAAGTGAAGTCGCGAGTTTGAACTGGAATACCGCCAATGGTTAACTCCATACCCTTGTTGTAAACGTCACCGGCGTTAACCTTGCGCAGGATGTAGCCAATGTAGTTTGACAAGCGTGGCTCCATGATTTGGTTGTAGGAGTTGTTGGTATAGAACGCGTAGTCGAAATGCAGACGGTTGTTGAAGAAGCGCATCTCGAGACCAATCTCGGTCGACTCGGTAATCTCGGGCTTGAGGAATGGGTTACCGGTTGTCCAGGTGTTACCCACACCGGTCATGCCATTGAGGTAAGTACCAACGGGCCACAGATAGGTGTTGGTAACATAGGGGCTGGTGTCCTTACCCACGCGTGCCCAGCTGGCGCGAACCTTACCGAAGGTCAACCAGTCGGGGCGAGAGTCGCCCATGAGCTCGGTGAATACTACAGCACCGCTCACCGATGGGTAGAAGTAGCTGCGGTTCTCCTTAGGCAGAGTAGAAGACCAGTCGTTACGGCCGGTAACTGTCAAGAAGATGGCGTTGCGCCAGTCAACACGGAACTCGCCAAAGACACCCACCAGGCGCTTGCGGCTCTTGTAGTTGCTGAAGTCGCGGTCATCTTTCAATGCGTTGTCAAACGAGAAGAAGTCGGGCACCTGGAAGTTCCAAGCCATGCGCGAGTTGCGATTGTTCTTGGTGTACTCGGCTGCTGTACCCAGCATGAGGTTGAAGTTGAATTCGCCAAACTGCTTGTTGAAGTTGGTCATCAAGTTGCTAGAGAGGTACTGGTAACGCAGTGAGTTCTCACTGTACATACCATTCTTCCACAGCTCCTTGTGAGTACCACCGGCAGCGAGCTTGTTGGCATTCTCGGTAGTGTAGGAGTCGATACCCAAGCGGTAGCTGATCCACCACCAGTCGAAGAGGTCGGCCTTGATGTTGAAGTTACCGGTAAAGCGCTCGGTGTTGTCGGTGAGACGGTCCTTGTTTAGGATCCAGTAAGGATTGTTGCGCTCTTCCCATGGCATGAGGTCGGGACGCAGGCTTGCGCGAGTGCCATCCTCGTTGAGGTAAACCTTCATGTCGTCGAATGGGTTCCAGTTGTAAACCGAGTACATTGTACCACCACCGGCATCGCCGTAGAGCTGTGCGCTGGTGAGGGTCTTCACGGTGCGAGCCTGGCTGTAGGCCACGTTGGCACCAAAGGTGAAGATTTTATACTTTTGCTCGCCGTTGAAGCGGAAGGTTGCCTTCTTGTAGCCTGTGGTTGGGATGATACCATCCTGATCATAGAACGAGCCGCTCAGGAAGAAGCTGCCGGTCTTGTTACCACCGCTGATGCTCAGGTTGGTGTCCCAAGCGCCACCGTGCTTGAAGAAGTTGCCAATGTTGTCGTAGGTTGGGTCGTCGGAAGGAGCGCCCCATGAGCTGTAGCTGCGGTTGTCGTAGGTGAAGTCCTTGAACGAGCCATCGGCATTGTAGTGCTGCTCGATGTAACCGCGCTTGTATCGCTGCTGGGTCTCGGGCAAGTATTTAGCCCAAGTGGTGATGTACTTGGCATTGAGGTTGATTTCAACCTTGCCTTCCTCACCCTTCTTGGTGGTGATGATTACAACACCGTTGGCGGCACGCGAGCCATAGAGTGCCGAAGCGGCAGGACCCTTAAGCACGCTCATGCTCTCGATATCCTCGGGGTTGATATCCATCACACGGTTGGCGTTGGTAGTAGCTGTAGAGAGCATACCGTCGAATGCCGAGTTACCGATTACCGATGCCGAGTTGTCGTAGATTACACCGTCAACAACGAAGAGCGGCTGGTTGTCGCGCTCGAGCGATGTACCACCACGCAGGATGATTTGAGCACCCGAACCGGCAGCACCACTCGACTGAGTAACGCTCACACCGGCAATCTTACCGGCCAGAGAGTTGATGGCATTGGTGTTCTTGTTGCGCATCAGCTCATCGGCCTTGAGGTCGTCAACCGCATAACCCAGAGCCTTGCGGTCACGCTTGATACCCAGGGCGGTTACTACCACCTCGTCGAGGGTGGTGTTGGCCTCATTCATGGCAATGTCCATGCTTGAGCCTGTAACTTTAACTTCTTGTGGAGCCGAGCCCACATACTTGATTACCAGGGTGCTTCCAGGAGCAGCCTGGATTGAATACTTGCCGTCGATGTCAGTGGCAGTGACACGGTTAGTGCCTTTCACTTGCACAGTGGCACCGATGAGCGGCTCACCGTTGCCGTCACGCACGACACCGGTAACTTTGTTAGTCTGCGCGCTAGCAGTAAAACCCATGCCCTGCCACGAGGCAGTTCCTGCAGGGGCTCCACAAGCCAGAACGAGCGCAGCTAGCAATGCAATTTGCTTTTTCATACGCACTTTGTTTTGTAATAGTTTAAAATTATTTTAAAAAAGTATTTTCTCTCATTGTTAATTCAGATTGCAATAAGATTGGCATCAATCATGAGCTCACACTCATGCAAACTAGTGTACAAATTTGAAGAGAATTTTTTACCTGTGCAAGTATTTTTTATAGAAAATTAGATTTTTGCTTTTTTTAGTTAATAAATGTGCTATAAAACATATCTTTTCGGCATAAAAACCACCTTTTTTTGCATTTTTGAAACCATTTTCGCATCTTTATCATTAAAATTTTCACAAAAGCATTAAGTTTTATATACATTTATTTAAGATTTCAACTATTCCAAATCACCATTTTTATTGTCATGTTAGACCGCGGCCTGAGTTGAGACTATTTCAAAATGCACGCTATAATAACCAGTTTTGGAGAGCAGGAACATGTAGCGCAATGCAGCCACTTCCACTTATCAACTGTTAAGCGAATTAAAGGAAATAATAAGTTTTATTAAATATTTTTTTTCAAAAATCCTTGCATAAATCAAAAAAAATACTGAATTTTGCGTCACCTACATTATTAAATATTGTAAAACGAGCTTTATGCAACCAAAAATTAAAACATGAAAATAGATTTGCAAAGAAACTAATTCATTAATTAACAATTTATTTATAAACAAAAACACATGTGCGTATGAAAAAGTATTTTGCATTGTTAGGTGCATTGTTACTGGCATGTGGTAGCGCCAGCTACTCTCATGCCGAGCAGGCACCTCAAGCTATGGCGACACAGTTAACCAACGTGTCGGGCACTGTGACCGATGAGAATGGTGACCCCGTGATTGGCGCATCAGTATCAGAGATTGGTACGACTCGCGCTACGGCCACCGACATCAACGGCCGCTTCAACCTTCGTGCCAGCGGTAAGGGTAAAATCCAAATCTCTTACGTGGGTTACAAGACAGTGACTCTTGAACCAGGCAGCAACATGAACATTCAGCTTACCGAGGACAACGCTCTCCTCGACGAGGTGGTAGTTGTGGGCTATGGTCAACAGAAGAAAGTGAACCTCACTGGTGCAGTTTCGGTAGTTGACATCGACAAGACCCTCACCTCTCGCCCAGAGCAAGATGTGTCGAAAGCTCTGCAAGGAGCCGTTCCTGGCCTCACCGTTATCAGCAACAACGGTGACATTGGTGAGTCGCCAACTCTCACCATCCGTGGTGTAGGAACATTGAGCAACGGTGCCGCCTCTAACCCTCTCATCGTGGTTGACGGCGTTGTTGTTGACGACCTCACAATGATTAACGGTAACGACATTGCTAGCATCAGCGTGCTCAAGGATGCCGCCTCAAGCGCCATCTATGGTACTCGTGCCGCCTTTGGTGTGATCTTGATCACCACTAAGACTGGTAAGAAGGACGACCGCATCAACATCCGTTACAACAACAACTTCTCTTGGGACCAGGCTACCATGCTTCCTGACTTCCCCGACGTGCCCACTCAGCTCAAGAGTGCTATCTTGGCAAAGGCTCGTGCTGGTAGTGGCTCGGTAGAGCTTTTCGGTATGTACTTTGACCAGCTTCTCCCCTATGCCGAGAAGTGGAAAGAGCAGAACAGCGGCCGCAAGGGCTACGGCGAGATGCGCCCGTACGTTGATGAGAACGACGTGGGTGACTACCGCTTCATTGGTGGCCAGCCCATGTACTATGCCGACTTTGATGTGACCGACATCTGGTATCGCAAGGCTGCACCTGGCCAGAGCCACAACGTTAGCGTTGACGGCTCAAGCGGACGCACCACATTCCGCATGGCCTTTGGCTACAGCGGCAAGGAAGACTTGATGCCCTGGAACACCACCAAGCGCACACGCTACAACGCCTCGGCCAACATCCAGACCGACTTCACCGACTGGCTGACTGTGGGTGCCCGCATCAGCTACAACCGTCGTTACACCGCACGCGCCGAGACTTGGAACAACATGTACCAGTACATCTGGCGCTGGGGCTCATTCTTCATTCCAAGCGGTACTATCGATGGTCTTGACTTCCGTGTAATCGCTATGCAGAAGGAAGCCGACCGCCGTCGCATCACTCACGATGAGATTAAGGCTACTGCTTTCTTCAAGGCTCACATCACCAAAGACTTGACCCTTAATGGTGACTTCACTTGGCAGGTTAACGACGCCAACATGCGCTGGAGCGACTTCCCAGTATATAGCTGGAACTGGAACGGTGTGAACCCAACCTATGTTGTGGGTAACGGTTCGGTGGGCACTTCTCGTGGCAATGCTAAGGCTCAGACTTGGATTGGCAACATCTATGCCGAGTACATGAAGAGCATCAACGATGCTCACAACATCAAGATTATGATTGGTGCAACAGGTGAGAAGCGCAAATTCGACGAGTTTGACGCCTATCGCATGCTGCTCTATTCTACCGAATATCCTGAGCTGAACCTCACATATGGTCCTAACACCACATGGGCGATTGGCAGCAGCACCAGTGGCTACATCAGCCGCTTCGTGCCCTGGATGCGTGGCGACTATGCTACCGCAGGTTACTTCGCACGCTTCAACTACGACTACAAGGGCATCTACCTCTTTGAGGCCAACGGCCGTTACGACGGTTCGTCGAGCTTCCCCAAGGATGACCGCTGGGCATTCTTCCCATCGTTCTCTCTTGGCTACCGCTTCAGCGAGGAGGCTTACTTTGAGAAAGCCCGCGACGTGGTTTCTAACGGTAAGCTGCGCTTCTCTTATGGTACTATCGGTAACGAAGCTATCGGTAACAATATGTTCATCTCTACCATTGGCGCCGGACAGCTCAATTACCTTGACAACAGTGGCGCCAAGTACAACTACTTTGGCATGCCAAGCTGGGTATCTTCTTCACTCACTTGGGAGAAGATTAAGACCATCAACGTGGGTCTTGACCTCGGTTTCCTCAACGACATGATTACCTTGAGTGCCGATTGGTTCCAGCGCACCACTAACGACATGCTCGCTCCTGGTGTGGCTCTGCCAGCTAGTGTAGGTGCTGCCAGTCCTTACCAGAACAACGGCTCGTTGCGCTCACGCGGATGGGAGCTCACCATCAACTGGCGCAAGCAGTTCAACCGCGACCTCGGTCTCTATGCTAACTTCAGCATTGGCGACAGCAAGGTGAAGGTTACTAAATGGGATAACCCCACTAAGCAGATCGGTCATCCACTCGATGCAACCAATGCCTACGAGGGCGAGACTTGGGGCGACATCTGGGGATTTGAAACCGACCGCTACTTCACCGAGGCCGACTTCACCGGCAAGAATGCCGACGGCTCTTGGATCTATGCTCCTGGCATAGCCGACCAAACTGGCCTCGAGAGCGACAACTTCGTTTTCGGTCCTGGTGACATCAAGTTCAAGGATCTCAACGGCGACGGCAAGATCGACGGTGGCGCAAGCACTGCCGACGATCACGGCGACCTCAAGGTGATTGGTAACTGCCTGCCACGCTACGAGTACAGCTTCCACATTGGTGGTACTTACAAGGGCTTCGACCTCGACCTGTTCTTCCAGGGCGTGGGCAAGCGCAACATGTGGACTCAATCAGCATTCGTATTCCCAATGATGCGTAACGCCGACTTGGCAATCTATGCTAACCAAACTAAGTACAACGTCTATGACCCTGCCAATGGCATCGTTAACATCAGCGAGAGCAACGACTTCCCATGCCTGTGGCCAGGTAATGAGGTGGGCGGCACTGTTCCTGGAATCTCTAGTGAAGGTGGTTGCCACAACTACTACCCACAGACCAAGTACTTGGTTGACATGAGCTACCTGCGCTTGAAGAACATCACTCTGGGTTACACTATTCCACAGAATCTTACCAAGAAGATTTACATCCAGAACTTGCGCCTCTATGCAAGTGTCAACAACCTGTGTCTCCTTTATAGGGGCAGCAAAGACCTCCCCATCGATCCTGAGATGAACGCCGGACAAGGATCTCTCGGTTATGGTACTTGGGGACGTACTTATCCTGTTACCCGCAGCTGGTCGGTTGGCTTGCAAGTGACTTTCTAATGTGAGACTCTTTTAACTTGTAAGAATAAGTATTAGATTATTAACATTCAATAAATTTTGAATTTTATGAAAAAAACATATTTATTAGGACTTGCCGGTCTCGCATTGCTTTTCGTTAGTTGCAACGATATGCTTGATGTGACTCCGCGCGACAAGTTCACTAACGACCCTGCGTTCTGGAACAATGAGAACCAGGTTCAGAACTATACCAATGGTATGTACAGCAACAACTTCTCGGGCTACGGCCAGGGCATCGATGACCCCTATTTCAGTAGTTTGACCGATGACCAGGCAGATCCCGATTTTAACAACTGGACATTTACTAGTGTGCCTGCCAAGACCAGCTATTGGTCAACACCTTACAGCGAAATTCGTCGCTGCAACTACTTGCTCGACAACATGGCTACTTCTTCTCTGCCCGATGCCAGCAAGGCTAAGTATAGTGCTATCGCTCGCTTGATGCGTGCCTACAACTACTTCTTGCTCGTGAAACGCTATGGCGACGTGCAGTGGCAAGACCATGTGATAATGAGTTCTGACGATGAGCTCGTTACTGGCCCACGCGATGACCGCGACTACGTTATGGATAAGGTTCTCGAAGACCTCGACTATGCTATCGCCAACATTGGCTCGGGCAACAAGGCTACTTGGAGCACCGATCTGGCACTGGCAATGAAGAGCGATATCTGCCTCTATGAAGGCACCTACTGCAAGTATCGCACTGCTGCCGACAATGGCAAGGGCCCCGACAACGCTCGCGCTCAAAAATATTTGAACGAGTGTGTTAACGCTTCGCAGCAAATCATGAACGCTGGCTATAGCCTCACCGATAACTATGGCGAGATCTACAACTCTCTTGATTTGAGTGCTAACAAGGAGATTATCTTCTATCGCAAGTATGTGAAAGACATGCTCGGTCACAGCACTGTTGACTACACTAGTGGCTCTACTGCTCAGCGCGGTATTACCAAGGATGCTATCGACGCATTCCTCTTCCTTGATGGCAAGCCTCTGGCTACCACCAGCCTCAATAAGAGCGACAAGCCCAAGTTGGTGCCTTATTATTTCATTGGCCTTGATGGTAATATAGGCAAGACAGCCGACGGACGTGACTCTGTTTTGCTTGATGGTAATGGCAATCAACGCATGGTTTACTCGATGGAAGATGTGTTTGCCGTTCGTGACAAGCGTCTTGCAACTATTGTAGATACACACCTCGCATTCAAGGGCTACGGCTATGCTCGCACTTGGCTCGCCGAGATGACCTCTTCTACTGGCTACACCATTGGAAAGTATTACACAACAGAGATGGGTACTACATCTCAAGAACAGCTCACTTATTGCAACGAGATTGGCAAGGGCTATACTGACGCTCCCATCTACTACCTCTCGCGTGTTCTGCTGAACTATGCCGAGGCTAAGGCAGAGCTTGGCAGCGCCACTCAAGCCGACCTCGACAAGAGTGTTAACCTGCTTCAGGTGCGTGCCGGTCTTCCTGGCATGACTCTCAACCCAGATGCCGACCCTGCCAATAAGGTGGGCGTTAGCAGCCTCATTTGGGAGATTCGCCGCGCTCGTCGCTGCGAGCTCATGACCGATGGCGTGCGCTACTGGGATCTCGTGCGCTGGCACATGCTCGACAAGCTCGATACCAATATGAATCCCGACATCCGTCGCGGTGCTAACTTGAGTGATGTTCCTAATTGCGACGTTGACCTTGATGGCGGATATGCAATTCCTTACACTGCTACCCGCACCTACGACAAGAAGTATTACTTCTATCCAATCCCAACTGACCAAATCAAGGCTAGTGGTAATGGCACTACCCAGAATCCCGGTTGGTAATCCTCGAGTTTAGATTTAATCTAGCATAACCACGAAGCGGCTGCATCAGGTGATGCAGCCGCTTCTTCTGTTTATGGAGGCACCCATCGCAACTAACAAGGAGGCCGCTCAAGGCACACCCTGCCCTTAGTTTTCATCTATAAAAAACAAGCGATTGTATATTAGATTTTGGGAGATATGAGCTTTTGCGCTACCTTTGCAGCGTGATTTACACTATATAAACCAAAAAGACTTTCACATTATGAAGATATTTTCAAGAATACTAATTATCGCCATGCTGCTAGTGGCTGTAGGCTCGGGAATTGCCCAGTCGGCTATCATCAACGGCATCCTGGTTGACTCCAAAGACACTACCGAGCTCATGCAAGCCACAGTGGCACTACTCAAGACCGACCGCGACAGCACCTACGTGAAAGGAACTGTAACCGACCTCAATGGCGTGTTTAACCTCAACGACGTGCCGGCAGGGCACTACTACCTCAAGTGCAGCTACATTGGCTACAACAACACCGTTAAGCGCGTGAGCATTGGCCAGGATGGCCGCGACGTGAACATGGGCATGATTGCCATGGCCCAGAACACCGTGGTGCTCAAAGACGTGGTGGTGATGGGTGTCAAGACCGCTGTGCTGGTCAAGGAGGACACCATTGAATACAACGCCGACACCTATAAAATGCAGGCCAATGCCGTGGTGGAAGACCTGCTCAAGCGCATGCCTGGCGTGGAAGTGAGCAGCGACGGCAAGATTACAGCCAACGGCAAGGAGGTGAAGAAAATACTCATCGACGGCAAGGAATTCTTCAGCGACGACCCCACAGTGGCGTCGAAAAACATACCCGCCGACATGATCAACAAGCTACAGGTTATCGACCGCAAGAGCGACCTGGCACGACTCACAGGAGTTGACGACGGCGATGACGAGACGGTGATTAACCTCACCGTGAAGAAAGGTATGAACAACGGCTGGTTTGGCACAGCAACGGCAGGATATGGAACCAACAAGCGCTATCTTGCCAATGTGATGGCCAACTACTTCAAGGAAGGCAACCAGTTCACCTTCACCGGCGGAGCCAACAACACCAATAACGTGGGCTTCACCGACGGTGGCGCATCAAGGTTCCGCCGCTTCGGTGGCGACCGAGGCATCACCACCTCGCAACTGCTGGGCGTGAACTTCAACGTGGGCTCAAAAGACGATGAGCACTTCCGAGTGGGCGGTAACGTGATGTACTCCCACACCAGCCGCGACACTCGCACCAGCACCAGTCGCCAGAACATATTCACCGACTCCACCAGCTATCGCGATGCCCTCTCGATGGCGCTCGACCGCACCCACAACCTGCGAGGCGACTTCCGCCTCAAGTGGGAGATTGACTCGTGTAACACCATTGAGTTCCGCCCCAATTTCTCATTTAACTTCTCTCACAGCGAGAGCAGCGACACCTCCATGACACGCGCAGGCGATGCCGCACGCACTCCCGTGAACCGCAGTCTCAGCTACTACGACAACCACGGCAAGAGCTATGAGTTTGGCGGCAACTTCATCTATAACCACAAGTTCAAGTCACACCCCGGGCGCAGCTACAGCGTGTTCCTGCGCTACAACTACAGCAACATCGACGAGGACGGCAACACCTTCACTCGCAACAACTACTACCTGCTCGACCAGGAAGAACTCATCGATCAGGTCTACGACAACCTGCGCAAGACCAACCGCATCAACGGTCGCTTGAGCTGGACCGAGCCCATTGGCGACATTAAGAAGGCACAGTTCCTCACGTTCTCCTATCGTGCCGACTATAACGTTACCAAAGCCAACAAGAGTGTCTACGATATCACACGAGCCAGCTACCTGGACTTCCTGCCACAGCCGCAGGTCACCCGCAACGACATCATGATGGACATTGTGCTTAACCCCACCATGCGACGCATGCTCCAAGACCGCTACGGCTCCTACGCACTGCAAGACGGTGCTCTGCTGAGCGAGATTATCGACATCGAACTTGGCGACGAGGTGAACCGCAGCTTCAATGAGCGATTGAGCAACAACTTCCGCAACACCTTCTTTAACCAAGAGTTCCAAATTGGATATCAAAAGGTTACTAAGGCTTATAACCTCAATGTGGGCGTCTCGGTAAACTCGGCTATGTCCAAGAGCAAAGACCTGTTAAACAGCGCTCGCGACATCCCGTCGCGATGGGCTTGGAGCGCGGCACCCTTCGCACGCTTCCGCTACAAGTTTAGCAAAACACGCAACCTGGCCTTCGACTATCGATTGCGCAGCAGCCAGCCAAGCATAGCACAGTTGCAGCCCGTTGCCGACGAGAGCAACCCATTGAACATCGTCATTGGTAACCCTGAGTTGAAACCCACCTTCACCCACCGCGTGAACCTGCGATTCAGCGACTTCAACCAGGACGCGCAACGCAGCATCATGGCAATGTTTAACGTCAACGTGCAGCAAAACAGCATCATCTCCACCATCACCAACGACCCCATAACCGGTGGACAAACAACCACCTACACTAATATCAACGGCGTGTGGGACGCCATGGCAATGAACATGCTCAGCTTCCCATTCAGCTCCAGCAAGGCATGGTACTTTACCAGCAACATCTTTGCGCGCTTGTCGCAAACTAAAGGATTCAGCGATGGCGACTACAACCGCAGCATAGGTCTTAACCTGAACGTTGCTCCCGGTATCGCCTATCGCACCTCGCTCTTCGACCTGGAGTTGCGCCCACGCTATGGTTATCAGCTCACTCACAACTCCATGCAAAACACCAGCGATCGCAATGTGCACACTTGGGGAGCTATGTTCAACGGCACCTACTCGGCACCCTTCGGACTCGTAATCAGCACCGACCTCAACTTCAGCAGCACATCGGGCTACAGTGCCGGCTACGACACAAAACAATGGATTTGGAACGGCTCTATCGCCTACCAGTTCCTGCGCAACAAGGAAGCTTCTATTCAAATCTCGGTCTACGACATCCTAGGCCAGCAGAAGAACATCAGTCGCACCCAGACGGCAAGCTACATCCAGGATGCCATCTACAACTCGCTGGGGCGCTATGGCATGCTCACTTTCACCTATCGCTTCACAACATTTGCCAAGGGACAGGAGCCTAAGAGCAAGAACGAAATGCGCGGTCCGGGTGGACCCGGTGGCCGTCCCGGCGGCTTTGGCGGTGGTCGTCCAGGTGGCTTTGGCGGTGGCCGTCCACGATGATAAAACTTGAGAAACGAGAATCAAGAATCGAGATTTAAGATTTGAGAGGAGAGGGCGTAGATTAGAAAATAGTTATTAGAGTATTACCAACTAATAACTAATAACTAATAACTAACAACTAATAACTAATAACTAACAACTGATAACTAACAACTGATAACTCTCTCACACCGGCAAGCCCAGCGAGCGTGCCATGGTGCCGTCCTCGTCGAAATTGGACAGATAGAGCACGAAGACAAAAATCGCAATTAAGATAAAAATGATGATGTAG
Organism: Porphyromonadaceae bacterium UBA4259; assembly: GCA_002396125.1. Lineage (GTDB taxonomy): Bacteria > Bacteroidota > Bacteroidia > Bacteroidales > Muribaculaceae > Sodaliphilus. The sequence goes on along the minus strand of DGWL01000079.1, from coordinate 48,571 downwards.
CAAATGGCTCGTGTCACAGGACCACCCATCACCTCCCGACGGCTGCGCAAGCGTGGCAGCGGACGAATGAGTGGCAGGTGAGCCATCATGTCATAGGCATCGTCCTCTACCACCGTCTTGTCCTCGACGGTAGTGAGGTTATCATCACACATGGCTTGGGTGCTGGCGACAACATCGGCAGTAGCTGGCTCAACAGGAGTGGCGGCGGCAGTGGCTGCCAGGTTTTGCGACACTCCACAGTAGGGACAAAACTTGAGCCCCGACACCGGCAGCGACTCACCACAACTGTGGCAATAAAGCTGGCGCGAAGCACTTTTTCCCGGTGCGCCACCGGTGCGCAACATCGACGCGGGGATGTCGACACCCTGTGCCAAGAACTCATTGAGGCACTGCGGGCACACCACCACTTTCTTGCTCAAGGCAAGTTCCTCGAGGGTCATGTCAATGACTTTTCCGCACTGTGGACACTTAAAAAGCATAGCTAATTTCCCATTAAAAACCTATGGTTGGAGATTTAGAATAGGACAAAATTACACGTTTTACATAAAATATGCAATTTTTTTCTTCAAAAATGCCATTTTTCAAAAAGAAGCACATAATTTGCTTATTTAATTTTAAATAACTACTTTTGTGCCGTTTTTAAAAACATCAAAATATCACACTAAAATCAAGAGAAAATGGAAGTTAAAGCTAACGAAGGCAAGAATATAAACATTGAGATTGATGGCGTGGAATACATGCGCATTCCGTGCAAAACCAAGCTGGTGATGAAAGAGGACAACCTGGGCGACGTGCTCGATGAGTACACCAAGGACATTCGCCAACCGGGCGACCTGGTGTTCGTGAGCGAGAAAATCGTTGCCATCACTCAGGGACGTGCTTTCCCCATCTCCGAGATCAAGCCTAGCTGGCTGGCTAAGTTCCTTGTGAAATTTGTCTACAAGTCGCCCTACGGCATCGGTCTGGGTAGCCCCTACACCATGCAGCTCGCTATCAAGGACGTGGGTGTGCCACGACTCATGCTGGGATGCCTGGCAGCCGCAGTGACCAAGCCTTTCGGCGTGCGCGGAGCATTCTACAAGGTGTGCGGACCTCGCGCCTATGCTATCGACGGGCCATGCGACTGCACTATCCCACCCTACAACCGCTATGCCAAGATGGCACCCAAGAACCCCGACAAGGTGGCTCGACAGATGAAGGAGCGACTGGGCGGACTCGAGGTTATTGTGCTTGATGCCAACGACCTAAACGTCGACATCCTGGGCAAGTCGAGCAAAGACCTCGACATGAAGTTCCTCAAGGCTCTCTTCAAGGACAACCCACTGGGACAAAACGACCAGCAGACACCCATCGCCATCGTGCGCAAGGCCTAAAATCTCCCCAGCCACACATCAATGAAAACATCGCCACCATCACCCTGTGCAGTGATGGTGGCGATAGCTTTATGCCCGCATATTCCAGTCCAAACCGGTCATCAGGTTTTGTGCCATTAAAAAAAATCGGTTCTCGGCCTGATGCCCGTTTGGGGTTAATCCCAGCGGGTTAGGTGATAGGTGATGGTGGAGCCGGTTGATTGTTCCTCATGCTCGAGCACCATGGTGGTTGTGGTGAGTTTCAGCACGCGCAAGGTGGTAACAATGCTCAAGTACACACTCGGATAACCGTCGCCAAAGTAAGGAGTGTAACGGTCGTCGGCAAAGTCGATAGTTATTGTGCCGCCATCGTCGCTCTCGCTCCACTGCGCCACTCGCGAATCATAGCTGTGCATAGCCTCATCCACCTGATTCAAGTTGAACACCTTGCCCTGAAACAAGAAGTAGTAGCAGCCGTTATAGGCGGCATCGGGCTCGCCGTCAACCTCGATGGTGTCGAGATGCCACAACCCAAACCATAGCCCTATGTCGCCGTTGTTCTTGGCGCAGCCGCTCATTAGCGCCGCCAGCGCCAGTAGTGTGTATATAGCCAGTTTTCTCATGTCATCTCAGGTTGAAATTTCCACGATAAAATATTGAGAGCAGCGCTCCCGTGTTGTTGCCGCCATAGAGCTTGCCATGGTCGTGAGCCAGTTGCAGCTTGAATTCCAAGCCACGAGCCCAGTGCGGTGTGTAAACGCCCTCAATCATCATCGAGGTGCACTTGAGGGGCTCCAGCCGCGGCACAAAGGGCGTGCCCAGCGACTTGCGCCACGACAACATGGCGCGGTAGGTCACCTGGCTTCCCAGCTCGCCCATCACTGCCAAGTGAAAGCCGCGCATGAGGTTGTCGGTGAAGCGCATGTAGCCGTCGGTGTTATAGAGCGGCGAGCGCGCCATGGGCGTGCCTATCGCCATGCCCCGGTTTTGGTAGCCGTTGTAGCAATAGTTGTTGTAGTAGTCATCGCTGCCGGTGGCTTTGCTGGTGATGGGGCTGCCGTCGGGGTGGGTGTCGTCGATAAAATCCTTGGGCGAGAAATGGATGGGGCCACTTTGGTTCATCAGGTCGAGAAACTCTATCACCGCACCGGTAACAATGCCATGACCGCCACTGTTGTACTCCAGTCCCCACAGGCCGTCAAATCCGTTCATCATGCCTATGCCCGACCCGTCTTCCCAGGGCGACTGATAGTAGGCACGCAACGAGTGACCGTTGGCAAAACGGTAGTCGAGAGCTATGTCCCACGACCCGAAGTGATTGCCTTGCACATAGGCCTTGTCGCCCATAGCCTCACCGCCACTGCCGGCAAAGAGAGCACGCCAGAAGGCCTTGAAATCGGCTTTCATGTCAACCTCCTGAACCACTTCACCATTGTTGTAATAGGTGGCACGACCCGCAAACTGGCATGCCGCCTGCGCCCCCACAGTGACAACCAGCGGCTTGGTGGGATTGGAGCGGAAAAAGATGTTCTTGTAGTTGAACCAGTGGTGAATGGTGATGAAATTGTTATAGTAGTTATAGTGGTTCTCGAGCCATGGACTGTTGTTGAAGCGATAGTAGCCATACTCGCCGCGAATCTGCAGCCAGCCGCGCGTGAAAGGCACGTTTTGGTAGTTGACAAAGCCTGCTCTTGCGCCAAACCCCGGGCGGGCATTACCGCTCATCACAAGGTCGCCACTACTAAGCCGGCGGTTCACAAATCCCGGGTCAATGTCCTTCATGCCCACCATGAGGAACACGCCACGGTGCTTGCCCTCAATCCAGGCCTGCTGCAGCCACAAGCGTGCCGGGTGCTGACGGTTGTCGCGCCACTGTGCCGCCGATGCGTCGTAGCGACGATAGTCCACGCTCGAGCTATAGCCAGCCCAAGCCTCCACTCCAGCACCCCACGACAGGCGTCGCGTGGTGTCGAGGTCATGACGGAGTGCAGCCGCAACGAGTGCCGAGTGCCGCTGCGTGACAGTGCCACCGCGGTTGCTGGCAATGTGATAGGGTGCAAAATCGGCACTGCCCGTGGCGAGGGTGATGCCGGCGCTATAGTCAACGGCAATACTGTCGGACGCGGCGGCAAGCGCGCACCCGAGCATCAACGTTAAGGTTAGGCACCATATTTTTTTTCTCATTCCTGCCATCGGCATTACCTCTCGCGGCAATGTGAGTTTTATTATAATTTATAATTATAACGTCAAAATGCGCCATTTTGTTGTAATCATTAACTTTATTAATCGCTAAAATGATTCAAAAAACACGCATGGCTGAAAAGTTTTTACTACCTTTGCAAAACAACTAATTTTTACTATTAACACTAATTATCTTAAACACAATGAAGAAAGCTTTAAACACCAACCAGGCACCAGCCGCCATTGGTCCTTACAGTCAAGGCATTGCCGCTCAGGGCAGCACGTTCTATCTCTCAGGCCAACTCCCCATCGACCCCGCCACAGGAGCATTCCCCGAGGGTGGTATCAAGGAGCAGACTCGCCAGTCGCTGCTTAACGCTCAGGCTATTCTCAAGAGTGCCGGGCTCGACCTCAACAATGTGGTGAAAACTACTGTGCTGCTGAGCGATATCGCCAACTTTGGCCCCATGAACGAGGTTTATGCCGAGTTCTTCCAGGAGCCTTATCCAGCTCGCTCGGCATTTGCCGTTCGCGACCTGCCCAAGGGCGCTCTCGTGGAAATCGAGATGATTGCTGTGGAATAATGGCTTGTTAATAAGTTTTTGAATTATTGACGCCGTGCGACATTGTTCGTCACGGCGTTTTATTGTAACTTTGCATTTGGTTTTAAAAACTGAGAATTGCAATGAAGAGAAAAAACATATTGTGGGGCTTTGCGTTGCTCGTTGTGGCCATGGTGTGCTGCTATGCATTCACTTCGTGCGGCAACGACAACGACGAGCCGGCAACTCCAGCCAATCCATTGTTGGGAGCTTGGGAAATGGTGCCCGACGCTGCTGCTATGCAGCAACTTGAGATGCAGATTGTCACTACCCTGCAACAGACCGAAATGCTCACACCCGAGGTTATTGATGCGCTCAACCGCGTCAAGGAGATTGTGGCATCGACCTCAGTAGTGGTGCAGTTCAACGCCGATTCCACCGCACGCCTCTACAGCTACCGCGGCGGTATTGGCCCTTTCATCACCGGCTCATGGGCCCTCACCGAGCAGGCTCTGGTGCTCAAGGTTGGAACACTTGAACTCCCGGTTACCGACATACAGACCGACGGCAACACCCTCAAGTGCACCGTCGCCGGTGTGCCACTCACATTCAAACGCTACCACAAGCGGTAACAAAATTCAATCAATACAAGTTCGGCGAAAATAACTTGCTGTAAATCAGCTGTTATTTTCGCCTTTTTTATAACCCAAAAGCACACTAATTCATTAATAATCAAACAAATTCAACAAAAAACAACAAGACCAACAAAAAAATGTTTGTTTTCTTTGTCAGATTTTGTTGTTTTTGTTTGGCCTCCATCGGCAATTGTCTTAAAGGAGCTCGCTGGCGCGAGAAAATTAGTGCGCCGGTGGCGCTAAAATTAATCAATATAAAAATTTAAAAATAATAATTTTAGCGAAGCTTTAATTTCCGCCCAACGGGCGGCAACTTTTACTATCTCAGTACACACTAATTCTTTATTAATCAAACAAAGTCAACAAAAAACAACAAAATCCGCAAAAAACATTTGTTTTCTTTGTCAGATTTTGTTGTTTTTGTTTGACCTCCATCGGCAATTGTCTTAAAGGGTATTACCTAATGGTGTAGGTAAGTGTGCCGGTGCGTTCTATGCTTTGTCCCTTGGGCACACGAAAGCGTGATTGACGGGCCAGGCCCAGGCAGATGTCGCGAGTGCGCTGGTCGGTAACCGAGCCACCCACTATCGAGGCCTTGCTCACAGCGCCCGAGGGGCTCACAGTCACGCGAATCCTCACTGTGCCGGCTGCCGGACACTTGGCGCGGGGGAAATACTCAAGAGTGTAGCCGTCGAGGCCGCCCACTCCCGGAGCTCCGGCAGTGCCGCCATTGTCGGCTCCACCAGGCACACCAGCCTTGCCGGTACCGGTGCCGTTATTCTTGCCAAAAGCGTTCTTCACGCGGTTGTTGGCCGCGGTATTGGTTGATGTTGAAGGCTTGGGATTCTCAGCCTTCTTGGCTGGCTGAGGCTGCGTGTTGGCCTTCTTTTGCGGCTGCACGGGTTGCTTGGGCTGCTCCACGGTCTTTTTCTCGGCCTGAGGCTTCTTGGGAGGCAGCTCCTTTACCTTCATGGGCGATTCCTGCTGGTTGCTCACCACCTGCGGCTTGGGGGGCTCGTTGATGACGCCCTGGTCTTGCATGTCGTTTTGCCCGGCATCTTGAGTCTGCTCAATGTCACTCTCGTTCTCCTGAGGGATTTCGTCACCGTTGGCGGCAAGATCCTGACTATTGTCAAGTTCAGGCAGGTCGCCAAGCTCCACCAGCTCGCCACCAAAGATGATTGTGTCCTGCAGCAGTTGCTGCACAGTGGCATCCTTGGGCGGATACTCATAGTGGAGGCTTGTGAAAAACAAGAGCGCAAGAATTCCGGCTCCCATCAATAGCGTGAGCAATGCCGAGAGAAACCTGTTTCTGTTATCGTTGTTTTTAGCCATTTAGGTTCGTTGAAAATGATGATAATTAGCGTGTGTTGCCACATGCGGTTACTGCTGGGTGACAGTGGTCACGGGCTGAGGCTGCTGCTGCCTGGCTTGTGACTGAGGCAGCGTTGAGGCCTCGGCGGGAATCTCGGTCACGGTGGTTGTGCCTTGAGCTGCCGCAGGCTGCTCGCCTGCAGCAGGGGCTACGCCAACGCCGCTACCGCCATCCACAGGCTCGGCCACGGGCTCAGGCTCGGGCGAGGCATACTGGTCGCTGGCGGGCTTGGTGGCAAGCACCACTTTCACTCCCAGCTTGGCACCCTTGTCGAGGATGTCGACTATCTTGCCATAGGGCACATCCTGGTCGGCATGCAGCGCCACAAACTGTGTGGGGTCGCTCTGCTTCACACTCTGCAAGAAGCCATAGAGCTGCTCGGGGGGCAATGGCATGAGCTCACCCTGCGAGATGGAGTCGCCTTGGGTGGCAAACATGTTCATGTCCTTGTCGATATATATGCGCGTGGTGGGCTTGATGGCCGTCTGCTGCCCACTCTGCGGCAGGTTCACCTCCATTGCCGACGGGAAGACAAACGTGGAGGTCACCATGAAGAAGATGAGCAGCAGGAAGATGACGTCGGTCATCGATGCCATGCTGAACATCGACATTGTTTCGTGTTGTCTCTTCAGTGCCATGGCT
>DGWL01000079.1:31317-41717 GCA_002396125.1 Porphyromonadaceae bacterium UBA4259 | reverse complement strand
GAGGTGAGGAAGTTGTAGGCAAACAAGGCCAGGATGCCCACCACAAGACCGGCAACGGTGGTCACCAGCGCCTCATAGATGCCACTGGCAAGGATGCTCACGTTGCTGTTTTGGCCGGCGCTGGCAAGCGAGTAGAACGCCTGCACCATACCGGTCACGGTGCCCAGGAAGCCTATCATGGGCGCGCCGGCTGCGGTGGTGGCGAGCCAGTTGAAGCCTTTCTCCATGCGGGCCACTTCCATGTTGCCCACGTTCTCGATAGCCACGAGCACGTCGTTCATGGGACGGCCTATGCGCGACACGCCTTTCTCAATCATGCGCGAGTAGGGCTTGTTGGTCGAGGCGCACAGTTGCTTAGCCTCATCAATCTTGCCGGCCTGAATCAGTTCCTTGATTTTCTGCAAGAAGTCGGAATCGGCCTTCGTTACCCTGCTGGTGGCGAAAAGACGCTCAAAGAAGATGTAGATACTCACCAGCAACAGCAGGGCCAGTGGAATCATGAGCCACCCGCCCTTGAGGGTGAGGTCCCACACCGATAATGCTGTACTTGTCGTTGTCGCAGCACCTTGTGCCGCCGCTTGAGTCGCCGCTTGGGCAACTATCATGTTAATTAATGCCATGATCTTTAGATTGTATTTTTATTGAGGTTATTAATTGCGTAACTTCGAGTCCACAATGGGACGGCCTTTTTGATTATATGTTTTGTCAGTTAATCTCTCAAGCAGTCTTTATAGGCAGCGATGGTTTTTTCCAGGCCCAGATAGAGGGCGTCGCTGATGAGGGCGTGACCTATCGACACCTCGTCGAGGTGGGGCACATGGTCCTTGAAGAACTTGAGATTCTTGAGATTGAGGTCGTGACCGGCATTGAGTCCCAGGCCCACGCTGTGAGCCACCTGAGCCACGCGGGTATAAGGCTCAACGGCTCGCTCGGGGTCACGCTCAAACTCCTCGGCAAAGGGGCCTGTGTAGAGCTCCACGCGGTCGGCGCCTGTCTTGGCGGCCCAGCGCACTGTGTCGTCGTCGGCATTGACAAAGATGCTGGTGCGGATGCCGGCGCTCTTGAGCCGGTCCACAATGTCGCACAAGAAGTCGAAGTTGTGTTCAACATCCCATCCTTGCGATGAGGTGAGCACTCCGGGTGCATCGGGCACCAGCGTCACCTGGTGGGGCTTGATAGTGAGCACCAGCTCCATGAACTCCTTGCTGGGATAGCCCTCGATGTTGAACTCGGTGTGCAGCGCAGGCTTGAGGTCGAAGACGTCGGTGCGACGAATGTGGCGCTCGTCAGGGCGCGGATGCACGGTTATGCCACAGGCTCCAAACTTCTCGCAGTCGAGTGCCACTTGCAGCACGTTAGGCACATTACCACCGCGCGCGTTGCGCAGAGTTGCCACTTTATTTATGTTTACGCTCAGGTTTACCATAATATTCTTTAATAATGCTTTGTTTAGTAGTTATAACGTGTTGTTTTTGTCAATTAGTGCGCTTGTGTGCGCAAAAATTAGTATATTTGCCGTGAAATATAAAGTCTACAAAGTTAGACTTTAATAGCGAGAAATAAAAACAAAATAGTACTTTAAAAAGTTTTTTCAACGTTTTTCACACATCAGCCACGCCTCGCAACACGCTTGGCAAGGGGGCGTGGGGCAAAAGAGGAACTATGAAAATAGCAATTATAGGTAATAGCTATCAAGAGAAATACAAGAACCTGCTGGGTGAGTTCTTGCGCTATCTGCAGCGCAACCACGAGGTGACAATCGAGCGGGAGTTTGCCGCCTATCTGCGCGGCATGGGCATCGACACCGATGGCTGCGGGGAGTGGAGCGTCGACACATTTGGCGGCACCGAGCTTGCTGTGAGCATCGGCGGCGACGGCACACTGCTGAGCAAGGCGGCGCTGCTTGCCACAACCGGCACTGCGGTGGTGGGAATCAACACAGGCCACTTGGGCTATTTGGCCGCATGCCGCCTGCCCGAGGCACAGGCGATGATTGAACGCATCGAGGCCGGCGACTACCGACGCGAGGAACGCACCATGCTGCAACTGCTGGAGATTGACGGCAAGCCATGCGACAACATTCTTGCTCTCAACGAGATAGCCATCCTGCGCCAGGACACCACATCGATGATTTCGATGCCCACACGCGTCAACGGCACCATGCTCACCACCTACAAAGGCGACGGACTGGTGATCAGCACCCCCACGGGTTCCACTGCCTACAACATGAGTGTGGGCGGCCCCATCATCAACCCGTCAACGAGTTGCCTGGTGCTCTCGCCCATCTCGCCCCACTCGCTCACCATGCGACCCATCGTGGTTGACGACGACAGCGTGATCGATGTCACTATCAACACTCGCGCCAAGTGGATTCAGGTGAGTGTCGACGGCATGGCGATGACCTTGCCCAGCGGCAGCACCGTGAAGATTGCCCTGGCCTCGTGCCGCCTGGCTGTAATCCAAAAGCACGACCACAACTTTGCCGGCACTCTGCGCGAGAAACTACTGTGGGGCGCCGACCAGCGATAAGCCTGTTCCTGGGTTTTGAAACCTCGAAAAAAAACGAAGCAAAAACTGATAACTGAAAACTAAAAACTGATAACTAATAACTAATAACTGATAACCGATAACTGACTGACTACTGCTCATGATAATTCCTCCTTTTCTTAAGCCCGGCGATGGCGTGGCCATAATCTCGCCATCGGGGACAGTGCTCAGCGAGCGCGTAGATGGCGCCATCAATGCCATTGAACAATGGGGTTTTCACGCCATCGAGGGTGAGCACACACGCGAGCAGTACCATGCCTATGAGGTGGTAACCCACAGCGCACCCTGGCAACTGCGACTTGACGACCTGCGGTGGGCGCTCAACGACCCGCAGGTGAAGGCCATCTTGTGTAGCCGTGGAGGCTACGGCGCGGTGCATCTGCTTGAACACATCGACCTCGACGCGCTGGCTCGAAACCCAAAGTGGATAATAGGTTTTAGCGACATCTCGGCACTGCATGCCGCATGGCACCGCGCGGGAGTGGTGAGCATCCATTCGCCCATGGCTAAGCACCTGTGGCTCAACGGCATCGACAATGAAACCAGTCGCATCAACTATAACGTAATCACCGGCTCCGGGTTGCCAACCTACACTATTGCTCCCCATCACCACAACCGCACAGGAAGCGCCACAGCCACCATCACGGGCGGTAATCTGGCAGTGCTCATGGGGTTGCTTGCCACGCCATTCAACATCATCAAGCCCGGCAACATCCTCTTCATCGAGGACGTGGCCGAGCAAGTATATCAAGTGCAGCGATTGCTCTATCACCTGCGCCTCGCCGGCATCTTGCCTCGCCTGGCAGGCCTTATCGTGGGACAATTTACCAAGCACCGCGGCGACGACACCTCCGCCATGCTCGACATGATAAGCGACATGGTGGCGCCCTACAGCTATCCCGTGGCTTTCAATTTCCACATTGGCCACGTGCCACGCAACGTCCCCATCGTCGAAGGCACAACCGCCACCCTCCAGGTAACCGCTTCGGCTACCACACTGGCACTAAACTGGTAGTTTATTGAATAACTGCCGGTGATGCCTTTTATCTTCTTCTAGACGACAATTAAAGACAATTACCGGGAAGCCAAACAAAAACAACAAAGCCTGACAAAGAAAACAAAAATTATTTTGTTGCTTTTGTTTTCATTTGTTGACTTTGTTTGATAATTAATGAATTATTGTGCTCCTTCCCCTATAAACTCTAAAAAAACTAGCGTCGAGAATTACGTTGCATGGCGGCAGCTTCCTCATCGGTCATCCCGAAAGGTTCGCTATAATTCTTGTTGCCGCGGCGCATGGCGGCAGCCTCCTCGTCGGTCATGCCGAAAGGCTCATTGTAGGCAGGCTTCTTAGGTTTCTTCTTTGCCTTGTTCTTGGCGGCACTGCGGTTGTCCAGCCCCTGCGGAATGTCGGTTGTGGGTTGCTTAGAGCTTTTTTCCACTTGCCCGTCATCGCTGCCTGTGGTGGCTTCTTCTTCGCTCGACGAGTCGTCGCTGCTGCTTGGTGAGGTTGAGAAACTATCATCAGTTTCCTCGTCGGTATTATCGAACGACGATATTTTCTCTTGCACTTCCTGCACCTTAGGCTTGATATAGTAGTGATACACTGCCCAGCCACCGCCTGCCAGGGCGGCAACAATCAGTAGCACTACCAGCAGGGCGATCCAGCACCCTTTATTGCTCTTCTTGGGCGGTGGGAGTGGCCTGGGACGAACAGGCCTGGGTGCGTAATAAGGCTCCTGCATTGGGGCTTGCGACCGCATGGGCGGTTGCACTGGTTGATGCACAATGGGTGGTGGGGCCGGTTGCGACACTGGCTGCTGTGCCTGTTGAATGACCGAAGCACCACACTCCGAGCAGTACCTTGAGCCTATGGGCACCCTAGCCCCGCACTTGTTACAAAGGACAAATGAGGCCATTTCTTTAAAGTTTTAAGTTTTGTATCGCATAGTTTAAGTCACAACTGGGCAACGACCACTACTGTCGTGCTGCCTCATAGGCCTTTAGGCGCTGTTGCCATGCCGCTGGAAGCTTGGCGCTGGAATTGGTGTGGAAGGTGCGATTGGCTGCAATATTCTCAAAGTCACCACCCTTGATGATGGTGTACTTGCGCTGCACGCCATATTCTCCATGTTGCGTTGGGTCGCTAATCTCTATTAATGACTCAACGGTCACCAGCCGGTCACCTTTCCACTTCATCACCTCATAGTACATTGAACAATAGCTGCTTGACGCCGCACTCAACCACAACTTCTGCTTGGGATTTACCATGAAGAAGCCATTGAGAGGCTCTTGCTCAATGGGCACAAACTCACCCTTGCTGTCATTCCACAACAAGATGGTGCTATAGTTGCGCGACTCGGCTGGCCCCACCATGATGTCGATGCTGCCGTCGAAATTGGCGTCTAGATAATGCAGGTCGCCCGAGGTGACGTCGCACTTGAGAAACTGTGCCACCTCACGGCCACGGTAAATGTTCACAACCCAAGAACCGTCGTCATCATCAAACTCGGTGCTCGCTTTGATAAATCCCACGCTGGTGGGTGTGTCAACAACCTTGTAGAATCCCCACTTGTCGGTAGCAATAGTGGGTGCTTGTTGCGCTGTCGCAGTGACGCTTGCCAGTGCCACAACAGCCAGGACTAATAATCTTAAATACAGTTTCATAATGATTTCGATGTAGTTTTGAGGTTTCTATATTATTCTATATTTTCTATTTTACAAATATAGTGCAATCTTGCCTAAAAAACAAAATTTGACCTGTTTTTTATAACTTTTGTGGCTCGATGATAGCATTTTTTTGTATAATTTGTTACCTTTGTAATTTAAAACGCATTTATTCATCATGAAAACAGAGCCATTAAAGATTGACGTAGACAGTGTGATAAGGCAACGCTTACCCCGTCACTACCGCTACATCCCACGCTGGGTGATACGGTGGGTGGAACGCGTCATCAGGCAAGATGGCCTCAACAAGATTCTCAGCGACATTGGCGACAAGAAAGGTGTTGACGCGGCCGACGTGGCTCTCCACGACCTTAACATCAAGCTCCGAGCCGTGGGCGAGGAAAACATCCCCGGCCGGGGGCGGTTCATCTTTGCCAGCAATCACCCGCTGGGAGGCCTCGACGGCATGGCGTTGATTTCGCTCATTGGGCACCGCTACGGCGGCGACATAAAGTTTATTGTCAACGACCTGCTCATGGCGGTCAAGCCCTTCGACAACGTGTTCATGCCCGTCAACAAGTATGGTCGCCAGTCGCGGCAAGCGGCACTGGAAATTGAGGAGCAGTATCAAAGCGACCGCCAGATGATAACCTTCCCCGCGGGGCTATGCTCGCGACGGCTCGACGACGGCGAGATTGGCGACCTGCAGTGGCAAAAGTTTATCGTCACTCATGCCGTGAGCTCGCAGCGCGACATCATCCCGGTCTACTTTGATGCCCGCAACAGCAAGCGCTTTTACCGCCTAGCCAAGCTGCGAGAGCGGCTGGGCATCAAGTTCAACGTGGAGATGGTGATGCTACCGGGTGAAATGTTCAAGTCGAGCGGAAGCACCTTCGACGTCTACTTCGGCAAGCCCGTGAGCTGGCAGTCGCTCGATGTTAAAAACGCCCGCAACGAGGCGGCACGGCTGCGCCAACTGGTTTATGAGTTGAAAAAAAGCTGATTCCTAAATTTATAGTAACACTATGAAACAGGAGAAGATAATAGAACAGGTCGACACACGGCTAATAGAACAAGAACTCACGCCCGAGCGATTCTTGCGCAAGACCAACAAAGCGGGCAATGAAATCTATGTCATCGACGCCCACAACTCGCCCAATGTAATGCGCGAGATAGGCCGATTGCGCGAGGTGGCCTTCCGCCACGCCGGAGGCGGGACAGGCAAGGCATGCGACATCGACGAGTTTGACCTCATGGAGCCGGCTTGCCAGCAACTGCTGGTGTGGAATCCCGATGCCCGCGAGATAATAGGTGCCTATCGCTACATCACCGGCAGCAACATGCAACTCGACGCTGGTGGAGCTCCACGCATCGCCATGTCACACATGTTCAACTTCTCGCCACAGTTTATGGATGCCTACTTGAAGAACACGATTGAACTGGGACGCTCGTTTGTGCGCCCCGAGTATCAGTCGAGCCGCATGGGAGCCAAGAGCATTTTCGCCCTCGACAACTTGTGGGACGGCCTGGGGGCCCTCACCGTCATTCATACTGAACTGCAGTACCTCTTTGGCAAGATGACAATGTACACCAGCTACCCCGTCGACTGCCGAAACCTGCTGCTGGCATTCCTGCATCTCTATTTCCCCGACCACGACAAGCTCGTCACACCCATCCACCCGCTCGACACAGGGCGCGACCTGCACGAGGTGGCTGCCTACTTTGCCGGAAACAACTTCAAGGAAGACTACCGCCGGCTCAACGACTACATCCGCAGCCGCGGCATCAACATCCCGCCACTCGTGAACGCCTACATGAGCCTATCACCCACCATGCGAATGCTGGGAACGGCTATCAACCATGAGTTTGGTGGAGTAGAAGAGAGCGGCATCCTCATCAAAATCGATGAGATTGCCGACGCCAAGAAAAGCCGGCACATCGACACCTACTCCTCACCCGGCAACGACTAGGCATCAACCACTACCCCACTCACACACTAAAAGCGTGGAGCGCGTTCAGGTCGCACTCCACGCTTTTAGAATCATATTCGGGTTTAATTGTCGAGCTTGAACATGTCCTTGATGCCGCCTATGCTGCCCATGAGGTTGCTGGCTTCGTAGGGCAGGTAAACGGTCTTGGTGGCAGGACCGCTGGCTATGCTCTGCAATGTCTCGATGTAGTTCTTTGCAAGCAGATAGTTGGCGGGATTGGTGCTCTTGCCCACAGCCTCGGTCACCTTCTCAATGGCGATGGCCTCGGCCTCGGCGCGACGCACGCGAGCTTCGGCCTCACCCTCGGCAGCGAGAATAGCCTTCTGCTTTGCAGCCTCGGCGCGGTTGATAACCGATGTCTTCTCACCCTCACTCTGCAGGATTACAGCGGCCTTGTCGCCTTCGCTGGTGAGGATTGTGGCACGCTTGTTTCGCTCGGCCTGCATCTGCTTCTCCATCGCCTGGAGCACGCTAGCCGGCGGAGTGATGTCCTGCAGCTCAACGCGGTTCACTTTCACGCCCCACTTGTCGGTGGCATCGTCGAGCACGGCACGCAGCTTGGTGTTGATGGTGTCGCGCGAGGTGAGTGTCTGGTCCAGCTCCAGCTCACCGATGATGTTACGCAGGGTTGTCTGCGTGAGCTTCTCGATGGCGTTGGGCAGATTGCTGATTTCATACACTGCCTTGAATGGATCCACAATCTGGAAATAGAGCAATGCGTTGATTTGCATCTGAATGTTATCTTTGGTGATAACATTTTGTTTATCAAAGTCATACACCTGCTCGCGCAAGTCAATCTTGGGTGTGTAGACATAGCGCCCGTTGGAGAGTGAAATAATGTTCTTGGGCTTGTCGATAAACGGGATGATGATATTGATTCCCGGCTTGAGGATAGCGCGGAACTTGCCCAAGCGCTCCACAATCTTTGTCTCGCTCTGCGAGATAATCACGAGACTCATCTTGATGAAAATGAGCACTAGCACCACTAGAGTGATGAGGATAATTAATGAAACGTCCATAATGTTAGAGTCTATTAGTTAGTAGTTTGTTGGTTTTTAGCTTTTTACTCCACAGGAATAACGGTGATGATTACACTGTCGATGGCTGTTACTTCAACACGAGTGCCCGCTTTTAAGTCGCCGGCAATGGTGCTTTGAGCCTTCCACGAGTCGCCATCGATTTTCACGCGACCAAAGCCACCGGCTTCAATCGGCTCGGTCACCACGCCACGGCGCCCTATCATGGCATCGACGTTGCTCTGCCGGTTGGGGTCGTTGCGGTGGAAATACTTCAAGGCCAATGGCCTGACGAAGAGCAGGCACAACAGCGAAGCAATGGCAAACACAATGACTTGCACCGTGAACGAAGAACCCATGGCGGCCGGGATGATGGTAAAGAAAGCTCCAATCGAAAAACACATAATGAAAAAGTCGCCCGAGGTCAACTCCAGAATAAGGCAAATGACACCCACGAGCGTCCACAGTTGCCACATGTTGGCTTGAAAATATTCTATCATAACACTTTAGGTTTTTGATGGTTAATAATCGAAATGCAAGAATGCTATAATTAGGTGTGTAAAGTTAGTAACTATTTATCAAAACACCAAAATAATTTACAATCTTCCACTCCCCTACTCCATAACAAGCAAAAACTGTGCCAAAAGCAGGAAACTCCTCCCCCCTACCCCTAATATGCAAGAATCACACAATTAAAAACTCAAAATTATTTGCTCATTTGAAAAAAATGTGTACCTTTGCATCCGCATTCAGGCTAAACGGGTAGATTCCAGAGTGGCCAAATGGGGCAGACTGTAAATCTGCTGCGTCATCGCTTCGGTGGTTCGAATCCATCTCTACCCACACACAATCCAAAACGCCTCAACCGTCACAGCGCGGTTGAGGCGTTTCTATTATCTTATGGTCCAGTAGAGAATGCTCCGATAGTCCGCTCCCCCATAACTACAAGAACAGCGAGCTGTAGAGCGTGGTGATTTTGTCGTAGAAGCGCGAGTACTTGAGGTTAGTGTCAAAGTCTTGCTTGGCTTGCTTGCCGAGCTTGAGCACTAATTCGCGGTCGTTGCACAGGGTGCTGATGGCCTCGGCAAGCTGATCGGCATTATTAGGCTTGACGAGAACGCCATTCTCCATGTCGCGAATGTACTCAGGTTGAGCGCCATTGTTGGTGGTAATCACCGGCTTTCCCTGCTTCATGTACTCGAGGTTGCTGATGCCCTGCGCCTCGACAATGGTCGACGGCTGCACACCAAAGTCGCACTGCCACAAGTAGCCATGCACATTGCGCTGGAAGCCATAGAGACGCACGTTGTCAACAAGCTTATTCTCGATAATAAAACTCTTGATTCGCGACACAGCCTTGGGTTGTCCGTCACCAAGCACCACGAGCTTGTAGAGCTTGCGGTCGAGTTGTGCCACAGCATTGAGCAGCACATCTATGCCCTTGTCGCGGTTAAGACGGCTGTGAAACATGATGAGCGCCTGCTCGGGGGCCATGTTGAGTTCCTTGCGCAAGTCGGGAACCGGCGCCTGAGCACTGGTATCGGTGTTGAGCACGCTCTCGGGAATAACACACGTTTGCGACTTGTTCAGTCGCGGCGCATGTGCAAGAAAATATTCATAGGCAAACTGCGAGACAAAGACATAGCGATCGATATTGCGATACACCTTTTTCGACACATAATTGAGCTTAGGGCGCTTCAACCCGTGCGGGGTGAACACAACCTTAGTGTCGGGATTATCGCTTATTATACGCGCCATTACAGCCGTCACAGCGTCGCGATAGGTGTGCACGTGCACAATATTCTTGCCCTTGCGCAGCATGCGAGCCAAGCGCACGGGGCTGTCGAAGTCGCGCATGCCTTTCAGGGGCAAAATCGACACCGGGATGTCCATCTTCTGGAATTGCTCAATGATGTCATCATTCTTGGCGCTAACCACCTCTACATAGAAATCGGGGTCGTGACGCATGTGATCAACCAAGTCACTGGCATATCGCTCTGCCCCACCCCACGTCTTGTTAGAAACTATGTGAAATACATTTATCATGATAATCGTTTTTTATGGCAAAAAATAAATTTTCACGAAGATAATATTTTTTTCATTAATTAGGAAATAAAGCAACATTTTTTTATACATAACTCCCAAAAATAACCAGTTGAGAGCCGTATAAATGGTCGAA
>DGWL01000079.1:4827-31201 GCA_002396125.1 Porphyromonadaceae bacterium UBA4259 | reverse complement strand
TTTAACAAATTGATAACCAGTAATTTTAATCACTTTTTACCATTTCCCGCAATTCTGCCCAGAAAAATGAGAAAAACACCAAATTAGGCACCACTCCCCTATTGAGCGCCGTTTAGAGCCTCAAGCACCACTCGAGCCTTAGCGGCACCCACAACAAGTGATATCTCGGCCTCGCTGGCAGCCTTGATGCGTTTCACGCTCTTAAAATGCTTGAGCAACGCTGTGCGAGTTTTGGGACCTATACCCTTGATGTCATCAAGCTGGCTGTGAAGCTGCGACTTGCTGCGCTTGTTGCGGTGATGCGTTATGCCAAAGCGGTGAGCTTCATCGCGCAGGCGTTGAATAACGCGCAGCGTCTCACTGTTCTTGTCGATATAGAGTGGAACCGAGTCGCCCGGGAAATAAATCTCGTCGAGCCGCTTGGCTATGCCAATGAGTGCTATCTCGCCACGCACTCCCAGTTCATCCATCACTTCAACCGCCGCGCTCAACTGGCCCTTGCCGCCATCAACAACCACAAGCTGTGGCAGTGGCTGCTCCTCATTGATAAGCCTGCTGTAGCGGCGACGCATCACCTCACGCATCGAGGCATAATCATCGCTGCCGTCGGCCTCCTTAATATTAAAATGGCGATAGTCTTTCTTTGATGGCTTAGCGTCCTTAAACACCACGCACGAAGCCACCGCATTGGTTCCCGAGATGCTACTGTTGTCGAAACACTCAATGTGATGCGGCAGCTCGTTAAGGTGTAAATCTTTCATCATTGAAGTGAGGGTGCGCATTGCGCGCTGCTCGGGATTAAGTTTCTCCATGCGCCTGAGCTTCTCGGTGCGATATTGCTCGGCATTCTTGAGCGAAATTGCCACCAGTTTGCGCTTATCGCCACGTTGCGGCACCACATAGTCGATTCCTTCAATCTCAAAATCGGGGACAACATTTACCAATATCTCACGCACTCTGTCGCTCTCGTAGCTGTCGCCAAAACGTTCTCGCATGTCGCGCACGGCAGTTGAGAGAATCTCTTCGAGTGTTTCGTCGCTGCCCGCATCCTGAACCTTGTATTCCACCGTCATGCTCTGCACAATCGCACCATTGCGCAAGTGCATGAAGTTGACATAGGCTGCCTGGTCGTCGCGCGTGATGGTGAAAACATCAATATTATGAATCGCCGGATTCACGATTACCGACTTGGCCCGATAATTCTCAAGCAACTGATACTTGCGCTTGAGTAATTCGGCTTCCTCAAACTTCAATTCGGCAGCTCGTGCCATCATTTCCTGCATCAAGAAATCGCTCACTTGCTTGGTGTCGCCATTCAGAATCTTTATAACGTCGGCAATGTGCGCGCCATATGTTTCATGTGAAACAAAACCCTGGCAACAACCCTCGCAATTCTTGATGTGATACTGCAAGCACAGTTTGTACTTGCGCGCGTCAATATTTTCCTGAGTGAGAGGATGGCGACAGGTGCGAATAGGGTAGAGCTGCTTGAGCGTGTCGAGCAGCGCATGAGCCACCTCGGTCTTGGGGTAGGGTCCATAGTATTTCACACCCTTGGAATGCTTCTCACGGGTGATGAAAACACGTGGAAAAAGCTCTTTAGTCACGCAAATCCAGGGATAGGACTTGTCGTCCTTGAGCAACACATTATAGCGCGGTTGAAATTCCTTGATGAGACTATTCTCAAGGTCGAGTGCCTCTTCCTCGGTGTTGACAACAATGTATTTCATGTCCCAAATGTTGCGCACGAGCAGATTGGTGCGCATCACATGATGCACGCGGTTGAAATAGGAACTCACGCGACGCTTCAAGTTCTTGGCCTTGCCCACATAGATAACAACACCATCTTTGTTCAGGTATTGATACACACCGGGGCTGGTGGGAAGCAGCGATATTTTCAATTTCAATTCCTCACGCATGATGAAATACAATTTTAAAAGTGGGGGAGAGGTGGAGGCTTCTACACTCGCATCACTCGCCCTCGAAGTCGAAAAGTGATGTCACTTCAACGTCAGCGGGAAATAAATCACGCCCCTTGAGGTCGACAAGTTCGCAGATGAAATTAACGTAAACTTTCTTGGGATTCATGTCTCGCACAAGCTCGAGAGCGGCAGCCATTGTTCCGCCGGTTGCCAGCAAGTCGTCATGCATCAGCACCACATCATTGGGGCTGATAGCGTCCTCGTGAATCTCAATAGTGTCCTCACCATATTCCTTGGTGTAGGTCTTCTTGATGGTTTTTGCGGGCAACTTGCCGGGCTTGCGCAATGGAACAAACCCCGCACCCAAGCCGGCAGCCAGAATAGCACCGAAAATAAAACCTCGGGCCTCAATACCCACAACCTTGGTAATTCCCTTGTCTTTATACATCTCAATCAGCGCCTCACACATCACCTGAAGCGACTCAGCATCCTTGAAAGCTGTGGTGAGATCCTTAAATTGGATGCCTTTAACAGGAAAATCGGGAATATTGCGAACTTTACTTTTTACTTTCTCAATTTTTTCTTTTTCCATAATGGCAAAAAATATATTAGCATTTATAAATTATTTGGAGTAGGGGGAGAGGAGAGTTTTCCTTTTGTTTCACGTGAAACATTTAATAACTAAAACGGGCATTGTTCCACGTGAAACACTATCGGCCCATGAGGACAAGCAGGATGTTGATATCGCTTGGCGATATACCCGGGATGCGGGAAGCTTGACCTATGGTCTCAGGATTGATTTTCTCCAGCTTCTGCCGGGCCTCGGTCGATAGCTGAAGGATGGAGGGATAGTCAAACCTATCTTTAATCACCAGCTTATCGAGGCGCCCAATCTTCTCGGCAATCATTTCCTCGCGCTGTATATAGCCATGATACTTTATCTTAATCTCGGCAGCCTCAATAATCTCCTCACGGCGTTCAAGCTCCAGCGAGTCAAGGTGCTGCGCAAGAGCAGGAATGAACTCGGCAACTTGCGTTATGCTCAACTGCGGCCGCAACAGCAGGTCATACAGCTTAACACCCTGTTTAAGTGGCTGTAAACCAACCTTTTCGAGTGAAGGATTTATGAGTGAAGCCTTAACCGAGAAGTCGCGTGCAAACTGCACCAACTCGTTCACTTGCTGTTGTTTAGCAAGCATCAAGTCATAGCGTTCCTGTGTGGCGAGTCCCAACCTGTAGCCTAGTGGCGTGAGTCGCATGTCGGCATCGTCTTGTCGCAGCAAGATGCGATGCTCAGCACGCGAGGTAAACATGCGGTAGGGCTCATCAACACCCTTGGTCACCAGGTCGTCGATGAGCACGCCTATGTAGGCCTCGTCGCGGCCCAGCACAAAGGGTTGCTTGCCCTCAATGCTCTGGTGGGCATTGATGCCCGCCACCAGTCCCTGTCCAGCGGCCTCCTCATAGCCTGTGGTTCCGTTCACCTGACCGGCAAAGAACAGGTTCTTCACCAGCTTGGTCTCAAGAGTGTGGCTTAATTGACGCGGGTCGAAGTAGTCATATTCAATGGCATATCCAGGACGATAAATCTGGGCGTTGCGCAGCGCGGGAATCTTGCTGATGGCCTCAATCTGCACATCCCACGGCATCGACGACGAGAAACCATTAAGATACATTTCCTGCGTGGTCTCTCCTTCAGGCTCTATAAAGAGCTGGTGGGAGTCCTTGTCGGGGAAGGTGACCAACTTGGTCTCGATGCTCGGGCAGTAGCGAGGACCAACGCTCTGAATTTGGCCGTTGTAGAGAGGAGAGTAGGGGAGACCTTCGCGCAACACGCGGTGCACCGCATCGTTGGTATAAACTATCCAGCAAGGGCGCTGCTTTAGCTCGCTGCGCACTCCGGGCAGATAGGAGAAATGGTGGAAATCACGCTCTCCGTCTTGGCGTGTGGCAAGCGAGTAGTCGATAGTGCGTGCATCGAGGCGAACAGGTGTACCGGTCTTCATGCGGTTGGTTGCAAAGCCTAGCGATGCCAGTTGCTCGGTAATGCCGCGCGAGGCCGGTTCGCTCACACGGCCACCCTCCATCTGCACCTGTCCCACGTGCATGAGTCCATTAAGGAATGTTCCTGCCGTGAGCACTACAGCGCGTGCCTTGAAGGTGACACCAAAGGCGGTTTTCACACCGCGCACCTCGCCATCTTCTATCACTAGTTCGGTAGCACAATCCTGCCACTGATACAGCCCAGGCGTGTCATCGATAATTTTGCGCCAGTTCTCTATAAAGCGAGTGCGGTCGCTCTGCGAGCGGGGACTCCACATCGCCGGACCCTTGCTGCGGTTGAGCATGCGGAACTGAATTGACGAGCGGTCGGTGACGATTCCCATTTGGCCGCCCAGTGCATCAATCTCGCGCACTATCTGCCCCTTGGCAATGCCACCCACAGCAGGATTGCAGCTCATCTGCGCAATCTTGTTCATGTCCATGGTGATGAGCAGGGTCGACGAGCCAAGCCGTGCGGCAGCACAAGCAGCCTCACAGCCGGCATGGCCGGCACCAATCACTATGACGTCGTAGTTGAATCTCATCGTGAGTAATTTAATCGAGGATAATATTGCTGGGCAGCAATGCCAGGGCCTCGTTCTCATGGCGCTCCATTATTTCGCGCTCTCCGGGTCCCTTGTCGTTGATGCCACACAGGTGCAGCACACCGTGAATCACCACCCGCAGCAGTTCACTATTGTAGTCAACACCCAGCTGCTCAGCATTGCTGCGCACGGTGTCGAGCGATATTACCATGTCGCCACTGATGCGGCGGCTGTTGCTGTAGTCAAAGGTTATAATGTCGGTGTAATAATCGTGTTGCAAGAACTCACGATTGGTGGCAAGGATATATTCATCATCGCAGAATATATAGGTGAGCGTTCCCACATTCTTCTCGTGATTGCGGGCCACAGCCTCTATCCAGCTATGCAGCTTTGCTTCGTCGAGCCGAGGCATCTCTACATTCTGCACCATGCAGTTTACTTCCATAAACGGAGCTTTTCAAAAAAAACAGATGCAAAGATACTAAATAGTTTTTAGTTTTCAGGTATTAATTGTCAGTTTTTTAGAGTTTTTTTCACCCACTGCGCCTAAGCCGGAACAATAATAGAGTGGAAGCTACCGTCGCTCATGGCAGCTTCCACTCTCTAATCTCGTTTTTATTGATGACCAGTAACACGAGACTCACTCGGGGAGCTTCACTGCCGGCCAGTCAGCATCTTGAACCAACGTGGCCTTAATGCCATGCTGCTTCACATAGGCTGCAAGCTCTTCAACTCGCTGCTGCTCGCGCTTTTTCTCATCGCTGATGAGCTTGCTGAAAGCGTCATACTTGTCGCCAAAGATGCGCTTACCGGTGGGCTCATATCGACTGCCGTCGCCCACAGCATCAAAGCTGACTACCTTGTAACCGTCGCTTGTCTTGCTCACCAGGAACATGCCCGGATGACTACCGCCCGACACTGTCTTGAGGGTGTCGCCGCTGAGCTTGTAGTTAAACACCCAGAACGATCCCCACACCTTCACACTGTCCGCATTGCTCTCGTCAACGTCGATAAGCATCGTTAATGGCACGCACATGTCACCTTGAGAGTAATGACTACCCAGGGAGTCGACAAGATAGGCATCGATAGCATCGAGATAAGAAACACTGTCGGGGCCGGCAACTGCCGTGCTGTCGGCCTCAGCCTTGCCACTTGCACTGCCACCCTGCTGCGAGGTGCATGCACCCATCATCACTGCCACAACTGCGGAAAGCATCAATAACTTGTTCATTCTCATGACTTTAGATTATTAAATGATTGTTTTTTAAATAATTTCAACGCGGCAAAGATATGCATTAGTTTTAAATAAGCAATAATTAAGCCCACAAAAAATCATTAATGTGGGCTAACAGTGATATTAATTGTTGCTATACTTGCTTTTACTTGTGCCTCACTCGCGACCTAGGACGCGGTTATAGGTGCGCATCGTGGCTTGGGCAAGGGCTTGCTGCGAGAATTGCAACGCATGCTCGCGGGCTGCCGCCGTGCGGCTTGCCACTTGCTCTTGCTTGCCCTCGTCGAGCACATTGTTGAGATGACGAGTGAGCTCATCAACATCGGTGGGCTTGAAATAGAGAGCGTGGTCGCCTGCTATCTCACGATGACAACCGTCGTCGCTGGCAATGACAGGAGCTCCCATCACCATAGCCTCAATCACACACTGGCCCATGCCATCCTCGAGCGCTGGCTCAACAAATGCCTTGCACATGCCATAGAAAGCCATGAAACTGTGCTTGTTGACCGATCTCACTCTCACCACGCGATCCTCGATGCCAAGTTCGCTAGCCAAGCGTTTCAGGCGGCGATAGTAGTCGTTTTTGTGGCCAATTATAACCAGGTAGATATCCTTGTCATCAATCTTGGCAAAGGCGCGATAGAGCGTATCCATGTTGGCCAGCGATGAGAAATCGGTAACAGCAAGCACAAAGCGCCGTGGCAAGTGATACTTGCTCTTGACATTGACCATGAAAGTCTCGTCGCACAACGTGGTAACATATTCGTCACGATAGGCTGTGTAGATGACATCCACCTTCGACTCGCTGATGCCATATTTCTCGACGGCTTGCTGCTTGATGTAGTTGCTGGTGGCTATCACGCGAGTGGCCTTGTGGCAAGCCTTCCTGATGCGGCCCTTGCGCGTGATGCGCTCAAACCACGAGTAGTCGCTCATCATGCGCTTGAACGAGAGGTCACGCAGTGTGTTGACCATGCGGCAGCCACCATTGCCGGTGGGCAACACCGCGTCAAGCCCGTGAAACACCTTCACGCCGTGCCTGCGAAAGTCACGATATATACCGCTGCGATTGCGCCACAGCCACTTGTTGATTGCCTTGTAGGGCGTCTTGTTGTGAATATTGGAGATTGAGAGTAGCCACGACATGCCGCGGTCTTCGGTTGCCCATGGTGAGTACACCATGAAAGTGTTGCGCTTATACTCCAATCCTAACGATGCTATCAATATGCGGTCATAGTAACTCAATGGCGAGTCACCATCCACTGTTCTTATTCCATCAAATCCAATTGTCATAATCTTTCTTGCCTCTCCATTTTTTAAAGAGGACGGTCTATGATAAATAGTTGTTTAATAAATAGTTTTAACTAGGCTTATTATTTTTCTTGCTATTATTCTCGTTATTGTTATTTTCGTTAACGTTCTTTTTCTTGGCGGGCGGTTGCTGCTGCTTGCGCTGTGCCTTGGCAGGCTGCTGCTGCGGGGTGGCAATCTTGCGGATGTAGATGTCGCGCTGCGGGAATGGAATCTCAATGTCATAGCGCTGCAGAGTGTTGTAGATGGCTTCTTTGACCTCAGGAACAAAGGCTATTTTTTCCTCTACCAGCACCCAGAATGCCACACGCAGGTCGACCGAATTATCACCAAAGTCGTCGAAGAACACCTTGAAGCCGGTCTTCTTTTGCACAATGGGACGACCACTGGCATTGGTGACATCACACAACTTATTGAGGTTCTCAACAAGTTTCTCGCGCACATGGTCGATATTGGCGCCGTAGGCCACACCCACAGGCAGTTTCACATATTCATAGCTGTGGTTCTTAGTCATGTTCTTGAAATTCTTGTTGAAGAGCTGAGTGTTCAAGAATGCTATAATGCTGCCATCGAGAGTTACAATCTGGGTGCTCTGGTAGCCAATACTCTCCACCTTACCCAAGATGCCGTCGCACTCAATGTAGTCGCCCACACGCAAGCGGCCCGACATGAGCGACAGGCCATAGATGAAATTCTCAAGGATATCTTTCATCGCAAAACCAAGACCAGTTGCCAAGCCTGCCGAGATGAGTGAAATGCCACTCTTGGGCACCTTGAACAGAACTAGCGCAAAGATGAAATAGCTGCCCCACACCAGGATGGTGATGATGTTGTTGGCCAGTGTGATGTTAGGACGACGCGTATCACCACTCTTGGCATAATGGTTGAGCTTTATCTTGCGATAGATACTGTGAATAAGATAGTTGATGTAGTAGAACACGAAAAACAGTGCACACACCAGCACAATCTTGTAGAGCGAAATTTGCAGCAGGCCTGCCTCATCAATGAAGTTATAGAAAAATATCTTGATGAGCAAGTGCTTCATGTCAAACATCTTGGCCGCAAACACAATGCTAAGCAGCACCGAGAGCACTGCCAGCACAGGCAACACCACTCTCACGAAGATGTCGTAGAACCATGATTTGCCAATGTAGTCGCCCTTCTTTATCTGCTCAAGCAGCTTGGCGTTGAGCTTCTCGGTATTGACTTTTTTCTTCTTGTTGCGGGTAGTAACAGCGCTCATTGCCAACGCACTCTTGCTCACGCGTGTGAGCAACACTCTGCTACGATACATCACAGCAAGGTCATAGAGGCAGATGATAGTCTGGATACAAGCCAGCTGGAACGACCACCACACCATGATTTGAACAGCAAGCAACGTGTAGCCCACCCATGCCAGTACGCACGCCACAATCATTGCCGCCAGCGAGATTATCGAGAACACCACGTCGCTCACAGGCAGCTTCACAGTGCGCTTGCGCAGCACCCACATTTGCCACAGCGTGAACAGCAGCAAGATGGGTGGGTAGATGAGATTCACCACATTGTTGGGGATGAAAATGATGCGGAACACAATCACCACAAAGGCCATAAGCATGAATGGCGTGTAGACCATTACACCTGCCTTGATTTGACGCCCGTCGAGCCTGATGAGCAGTGACAACAGGATTACCAGCAGCAACCACGAGTAGTCAAGAGTGATTCTTGTGGCCATCACCAGGAAGTTGTGATGCATCAAGTAATTAGCATTGCTGATAAACACCGTGAACAGGAACACTCCACAGGTGAGACCTATCACGCCCTTCTTGCCTTGATAACTTGGTTTATTCCTGATGCGCTTGGGCAACAGCCATCGCAGGATTATCACACTCAAGAGGGTAGAGATAAAGATGTAGAACAGAATGAAAACCGATGTCATGACGATTATCGGTCCTCGCCACTGGCTCTTGACGTTGGTGCGCTCGCCTGCGCGATGCAACTCGCTATATTTATCCTTTATTTCGCTGCTGATGCGTTGAAAATTGTGGCCAAACTGTGATAACACGGCAAAGTAGTTACTGCCGCCGTTGCGGAAGATGCTGTTCTGCAATTCCTCATATTTCTTGAGCGCATAGTTGTTGAGCGAGGTGAGCTTGTTGGTCACCTGATCATAGTATTCCTTGTCGGCGCTCATCTGGTTCTTGACGCGAATAATGTTGTTGCGCAACGCAGTGGCATAGATTAAGCACAATTCCCTGATTTTCTTCTCACGGTCGTTGAGCACATAGAGGGCTTCATGCCCAGATGTGGTGGGCTGCGGCACAATGTTTCCACCTTGGGGTGTGGCCCCCATTTCGCGTTCGATGTCACCATTGGCATGGGTAGCGCGGTGGGTTGTCATGATGCTGTCGGCAACCAACTCAATGTCGGTGCGTTCAGTTGTGTCGACTTTCAACACCACTTTCTTGCCCTTTTTACCATCGGTGCTAATAACTTCGTCGGTGATAGCTGGCGCTATGTGCTTGAGAACATAGATGAGACTGTCATATCGTTCTTCCTCGGCATCCAGGCGCGCCATGATTTTCTGGAACGGCATGTGGGTGACCTTACTGTTTTGATACAAGTCGGTCGCCTGCTGGCACGCATAGGCCATGTCGAAGGTAAATTCACTGCTCTGCGAGTAAAGGATGAGCGAGATTTGGTCAATCTGCTGCATCATTGCCACCAGTTGCTCGTGCTGCCGCTTGGCGTTCTGGTTGTAGCGTTGCATTGTCTCCTTCTGCTCCTTGTACTTCTGCTCCAGCTCGGCACAAAGCACATCGATGGTCTTGCCGAAGTCACGCTCCTTGAACACAGCATTCGACTGCGTGAAGCATAGCGCAAAAAGCAGTAGCAGAGCTATATATTTTATATTCTTTTTAATCCTGACAATCATTGTAACTGGCGATATGTAACCTTTGTGAAAACTTAACTATGCTGTTCCCACAATTTTCAGCAGGCAAAAATAATCATTAAAAACCAATAAAACACCTTATTAAGTAAAAAAAAATGTAAAAAATCTTCGTTAATGACTTTTTTAAAGTATCAACGAAACTAAATAACTGGTGAAAGTGAAGAATTTTTCTCAAAATTGCAGCAGTGCCATCACTGCCAGGCCGGCAATGATGATGACAAGCAACAACTTGTAGATGAAACGGCTCACCATGCGTTCAAGCAGCAAGTGCAACTCTCCCAGAGTTTCTATCTCGCCACTGGCACAACGCTGAGCGATGCGCTTGAGTGAGTAGCGGTGGCGAGTTTTTCCTATTATGTCGAGCCACATCTTGCCCCAACCAATCACATTCTCCTTTTCATTACTGCTGGCACTGAGCACTACTATCTGCTTAAAATCAAGTGTAAAACCCACAGTGGCGGCACTTAGTTTTCCATTACTCCCACCATCCTCTTTGTTACACGTTTCACTAATCAGCTGCTCCACCAGTGGTTGCTGGAGCAAATATAAGGCACGCGACGGAATTTTTCCTTCCTCGCGTGCCATTAGAGTGTTGAGTGTTGTTATTTCCATTAATTGCCCTCGGGCTTGGTCTTCGACTCGGCGGGCTTGGTTTCGGCAGGCTTAGCTGCAGCGGGTTTGCTGGTCTTTTGACCGGTGTTAAGGTTCACCTGCTCGCGACTGCCGTCGGCCTTGCGAATGTTGAGGATTCCCTTCTCGGTGTCCTCAAAGCCAATTGCCTCGGCGCCACCCTGGTGAATCTTGGTATTCTTGCCGGTAGAGCGATCATAGCGCACTACGCTGCCGTCCTTGAGGCGGAACACCTTGTAGTTGCCGGCCTGCTTGGTCTCAACGATGTCGTCTTTCTTGAACATGGGAGTGTCCTTATCTTTCTCCTCGCCAATGGCATTGGGAGCGGCAGGAGCCTGCTCGGCAGGTTGTGCTTCCTGGGCAGGCTGTTCCACGGGTTGCTCCACAGGTTGAACCTCCTCGGCAGGTTTCTTCTCCTCTTCATTGCCCACCATGCCGTCGATGGCAAGGATGCGAATGAAGTTGCGTGCCTGCTCGTTCATCCATTTCACTGTTTCGCTCGAGCCACTTGCAGGCTTGCACACGATGGCCTGCTCGCCATTCACGTTCTGGAATGAGCCTTCATAGGTGGCCGAGGTGATGCTGCGAGTCTCGATGTCATAGAGATTCAAAACCACGCTAGCCACGTTGCTCGTGGTGCCGGCAGGAGTGCTCAGGAAAGCATAGAAAAAGTATTTCTTGCCGCCTATCTCGGGTGCTTGCGGTATCATGTCGACTCCGGCTTTGAGCTTGTTTTGGTCGAACGACACGTCGCGGCCGGCGGTCGAAACCACTTTCACATGCTCGGGGTCGATGTTCCAGCGCTCGCCGTTTTGCGTGAGCTCATATAGCTTGTAGAACGAGTCGCCACCCTTGTTAAGTTGGGTTATACCTATAATCTTGTCGTTAACACCTGGGTCACTGCCGGTGATGCGCAAGGCATAGACGATTGTTGCACCGTCGCCCACGTAGTTGTTGTCGTTGAGAGCTCGCTGCAGAGCGTCGGCAGCGGCAGCGGCACTGTTGTCGACAATGCTCACGGGTTGTGCTTCATTCTTTTCGTTATTGCCGCTGAAGAAAATCTTGTTGATGGCAAAAAGCGCAATAAAAGCCGCCACACCAATGCCTATAACAACATATTTTACCTTGCTGTTACTGCGCTTGGTGTTGTACTGGCGACCACGATTATCATCGTCATCGCTCCAATCTTCATAGTCACGCTCGCGACGCTGATAGTTGTTGCCGCCGGCAATGCGACTGCCACACTTGTTGCAAAAAGCGGAATCCTCGGGTAGTAAGTTTCCACAATTGGGACATTTAATAGTGTTCATATACAAGTTTTCAATTTGTGAGTGTGTTATACATTTTTTCCAAATGCAAAATTATAATAAATATCGCTTACCAACAAAAAAAGAAGCCACATTTCGTTATTCATCACTCTCATTTTGTTTCTTATTAAACAAAAAAAACAAGCCCTCACCGTGAGGCAAGGGCTTATTTTTAAATTTTTCACTTCCATCAATAGGTGCGACGGAACTCGGTGAAGTTATACATACCGTAGCTCCTCGACAATCGCAAGTAACCATTGTAGTAGTCGTAGTAGTAGGTGTCGCTGCCACCATCATAGTAGTAGAGGGTAACATAACTGCCACGGTCTTCCCAGTTGAAACCATAATCGCCCCAATGTCCAAAGTCGTCGTAGAAGCCAACTACACCGGTGCCGTTGGTGTGGAATGTAATCTCCATGTAGTTAATATCGTTAGGATAAAGATCACGCTCGTAGGCTCCCTGAACCTCGAGATAAGAATACCAAGTTCCTCCCGAGAGATTGGACCAAAAGTGCTTGTCACACGAGCTCAGCCCAATGGCTAAGATGGTGAGCATGAGAGTAATACTTAATTTTTTCATAAATATATCTGTTTTGTATTATTAATAATCTGTCTAAAAAGTTGCCACAAAGTTAGCAATTTCTTTTGTGTTTCGTACTATAAACACCCAAAATTGTGATTTACTGCATCATCATAGCTTACATTTTTAGTTATTTGACTACCTATAATAAGATTAAGTTTAACTAAAAACACTTTTTTATGGCAAAAACTTGCACAAGAATAAAATTGATTGTACTTTTACAACTCTTCAAGTATCCATCTTTTAATGGAGGCTTATTGACACGTGATAACTGAAATCATTACTGATAACTAAATTATTTATTCACTCTTAAACCAAAATTAAGCGATTATGAAAAAATGGAAATGCACCGTGTGCGGTTATGTTCATGAAGGCGACAATCCTCCCGAGGAGTGCCCATTGTGTGGCGTTGGACCCGAGGACTTCGAGGAAGTGGTTGAGTAATTGACTAAATTCTCTCTCACACAATTTATCTTTACAACAAGAAGTAAACTAATTCATTAATTTTCACACATTTAATTAAAGACAACAACAATTATGGCTAAGAAATGGATATGCACAGTGTGCGGTTATGTTCATGAGGGTGACACACCTCCCGAGAAGTGTCCACAATGCAAGCAACCTGCCAGCAAGTTTAAAGAAATGACCGAGGACAAGGTTACCTACGCTGCCGAGCACACCCTGGGTGTTGCCAAGGGCGTGGATCCTGTAATCATCGAGGGACTCAAGGCTCACTTCGACGGCGAGTGCAGCGAGGTGGGAATGTACCTGGCTATGTCGCGTCAAGCCGAGCGTGAGGGTTATCCCGAGATTGCCGAGGCATTCAAGCGCTATGCTTGGGAAGAGGCTGAGCATGCAGCCAAGTATGCCGAGCTGCTGGGCGACATCGTGTGGGACACCAAGACCAACCTTGAGAAGCGTGCAGCTGCCGAGGCTGGTGCATGCGAAGACCGTGTGCGCATTGCCAAGCTTGCAAAGCAACAAGACCTTGATGCCATCCACGACGTGGTTCATGAAATTGCCCGCGACGAGGCTCGTCACGGTCAAGGCTTCGCCGGCATGCTCAAGCGCTACTTTGGCGAGTAAATAGCCGTTTTTACTCCACAACTCATCGGCGCGATGCTCAATATGTATATAATAATGAGTATCGCGCTTGTTTTTATCCTGTGAATAACTGTGGATTTAGTTGTGGAAAACATTGTGGAAAACGGTGGAAAAGTTTTTGAAAAAAAGTGAACAAAAAATTTGGAAAATGGAAGGTGATGATGGCTTATACAAGAAACCCGAAAATCCAAGATAATAACTCACAATTTATAAAACCTGTTTTAAACATGTTTTGAGCATAATTTTGCGTGTTTATATCAATAAAATTATTAACTTTGCACGTTGTTCACAGGTTGTTAATAAAGTAGTGAAAATGCTATAAATCAATTTTTAAACTTGTAAATAACAATATCAAAACTTTTATTCTCAATATAATAACTCTAAAGTCAAGTTTTAGGCAAAAAAGTTTTGCACTCAATTAACAGCACATCATTATCATCATATATAATTTTTATAAATAATAAAATAAAGAAATAATAATAATAATATGAATGTTGAAAAAGGCTACGTTGAGGCTCCCATTCCGGCAGGAATCGACCTCAAGGAAGAAATATTGAAACTCAAGAAAGAGAAGAATGCCGTGATAATGGCGCACTTCTACCAGCGCGACGAAATTCAGGAACTGGCCGATTACATTGGCGATAGCCTGGCGCTGGCACAGCTGGCACAAAAGGTGGAAGCACCGGTGATTGTGCTGTGTGGAGTACATTTCATGGGGGAGACCGCCAAGATTTTGTGCCCCGAGAAGACCGTTATCGTGCCCGACCTCAATGCAGGCTGCTCGTTGAGCGACAGTTGCCCAGCGCCCGAGTTTGAAGCGTTTATCAAGGAGCATCCCGGTCACACTGTTATTAGCTACGCTAATACCAGTGCGGCTGTGAAAGCGTTGACCGATGTTATAGTCACCAGCGGCAACGCTAAGCAGATTGTTGACAGCTTCCCCGAGGATGAGAAGTTGATTTTCGGTCCCGACCGCAATCTTGGTAACTACATCAACAGCATCACCGGCCGCGAAATGGTGGTGTGGGATGGCTATTGTGAGGTGCATGAGAAATTCTCAATTGAGAAGATTATTGAGCTCAAGCAGCAGTATCCCGGGGCTAAGGTGCTTGTTCATCCCGAGTGTCCCAAGCCCATTCGCCTGATTGCCGACAAGATTGGCTCTACCAAGGCGTTGCTCGACTTTGCCGTTCAAGACGACTGCAAGCAGTTTATTGTTGCTACCGAGAGTGGTATTCTCTATGAGATGAAACGCAGGTGCCCCGAGAAAGAGTTTATTCCTGCTCCCCCCGACGATGCCGGCTGCGCATGCAACGAGTGTGCCTACATGAAGCTTATCACGCTTGAGAAGCTCTACAACTCGCTCAAGTATCTTGCACCGGCCATCGAGGTCGATGAGGAAACCCGCGTGAAGGCTGTTCGCCCCATCGAGCGCATGCTTGATATCTCAACCAAGTTGGGATTGATTAAGTAATATATTAGTATCTAAAAAATTGAGAAACACATGAGAAAGGTAACATTTTTATTAACAGCAATTTTAAGTATATCAACTATTATGGCACAAAACAGTGTACTTGATTTTACAGTGAAGGATCGCAAAGGCAATGATGTTGCCTTGAGTGAATACAAGGGAAAGGTGTTGCTCATCGTCAACACTGCCACCCGTTGTGGTTTCACGCCACAGTATGAGGAGCTTGAAGCTCTCTACAAGAACTACAAGGACAAGGGTCTGGAGATTCTTGATTTCCCATGCAACCAGTTTGGCAATCAAGCTCCCGGTAGCGAGGAGGAAATTCATGAGTTCTGCACCCTTAACTTTGGCACCGATTTTCCACAGTTTAAGAAAATAGAGGTAAATGGTCCTGGCGAGGATCCATTGTTCACCTATCTCAAGAAAGAGAAAGGTTTTGAGGGATTTGACCTTAATCACCCCATTGGCGGCAAGCTCGACGAGATGATGCGCAAGATGGATCCCGACTTTGACAAAAAGCCCGACATCAAGTGGAATTTCACCAAGTTCCTCGTTGGCAAAGATGGCAAGGTAATTGCACGTTACGAGCCCACTCACGACATCAAGCTCATTGAGCAAGATATCAAGAAGCTTCTTGAGGCCGGTTGCTGCTGCAAGTAAATCTCCTATTGCTATAATAAAAAAGAATAGTGGCTGCCAGGTAAATTATTAACCGGGCAGCCACTGCTTTATAGAATGTGGCGTTGCAGCCACAGTTCAAAAACAGGATTGGGTAATATTTTTCACACTATATTGTGTTACACAAAGTTGTGTAATACAGCATTGTGTAATGTGTAAATAATTGAAATATAATTAATTATATATTATTTTATAATTAGAATTTATTTTAGAAAAGAGTGTTATTAACAATGATAATGAGCACAATTATTTTGAAAAGTTTATAATAAGTGGTGTCAGTGTGACTATTTTGTTGAGTAAAAATATTATCTTTGCCATGAGAATGAAATAAGTTGTGGACAGTGAGTGCGAGAAATTTTTTTTCACTTCACTGTCAATGCGGTAAGAAATACTTTTTACATGAACCTGCTTGAAACCGATAAATTGAAAATTAATAATACTCCTGAACTCATTGTGATGCTCACCTGGCATGACTACACTGTGATGGATGCTGCACAAGTCTTTGAGCAGTGTCGCAATTCTAAGGCTAAATACTGGGGATTTAAGGAGCATCCATTGCCACTTGAGGAGATGAAGCGGCTATATAGTCACATGCGTGATTGCGGCAAGACTACTTTTCTTGAGGTAGTGGCCTATAGCGAGAGCGAAGGCTTGGATGGAGCGCGCGTGGCTGCAAGTTGTGGCTGCGATGTGCTGATGGGCACCAAGTTTTTTGATTCAATCAACGATTATTGCCGCGAGCATAAAATAAAGTATATGCCCTTTGTGGGTGAGGTGACGGGACGTCCGTCGGTGTTGAACGGCACAATCGACGGCATGATAGCCGAGGCGCGACGTTACATTGAGCGTGGAGCGGCCGGCATCGACTTGCTGGGCTATCGCTACATGGGCGACGCTGTGGCACTCAATAAGGCACTTGTGGCCGGCGTTGACGCTCCTGTGTGCCTTGCCGGCAGCATCGACAGTTGGGAACGCCTCGACGAGGTTCGGCTAGCGCAACCGTGGGCATTCACAATAGGCAGTGCTTTCTTTGAGAAAAAGTTTGGCGAAGACTTTGCCCGTCAAGTTGATAAAGTGTGTGACTACATGAAAAAGAAATAACCGCTATGCGTTGCCTGTTGTTTCCCGGCCAGTATGTTGAAGATGTGTTCAGCATCAACTATGAAGCATTGCTTGCTAGCGGTGTGAGGGGGCTGATATTCGACATCGACAACACTCTTGTTCCACATGGAACAAATTCCACACCGCAGGTCGATAACCTCTTTGCGCGGTTGCATGGCATGGGATTCAAGACGCTGTTGCTGTCCAACAACAACATGGCACGCATTGAACGGTTTATTGAAAATATCGACACCCTCTACATCGAGGAGAGCGGCAAGCCTCATCCAGCGGCCTTCGACAAAGCACTGAAAATGCTGAATATGACCAAGAATGAGGTGGTGGTGATAGGCGACCAAGTTTTTACCGATGTGCTTGGCGCCAATCGGGCCGGCCTTGACAGTATTCTTGTCAAGTACATTGGCTATTACAAGAAGGAAAAAAAAGGCATTCGCCGCAATGTGGAAAAGGTGGTGCTATACTTATATTCTAAACTCACTGACCATGGAAAAAAAACGTAAACTCTTTTGTGAAATGAGTCCGGCAACCTATGCCATAGCCTTGCAAAAACAAATTATCACGCGTCACATCAAGAACTGCCTGAGCCGCGAGCGCTTTGCCATCACCAGGCAACAGGAACCATTGCCTGTGGTGGTGTGGAGCGAGAGCAACAACATGATAAAGCGAGGTCCTGGCATCGAGATGCAACTGCAGCTCAACAAGGTGAAGAACATAAAGCTGGCATGCAGCAAGATTCATGGACTCATTATCAAGCCGGGCGAGAGTTTCTCGTTTTGGAAATGCGTGGGTAAAACGTCGGCCAAGAATGGCTTCAGCGAGGGCAGGGTGATTAAAAAAGGTGTGTTGGTGGCAGGCGTGGGCGGTGGCTTGTGCAATCTTGCCAACACTATTAACCTGCTGGTGATGCACAGCCCACTCACCATCACCGAGCTTCACCACCACAGCGATGCTCTTGCGCCCGATGCTGATGGCAAACGAGTGCCCTACAGTGCCGGAACCTCGGTCAACTACAATTTCATTGACTATCGGTTTCGTAACGACACTTCGCAGCCCGTGCAGCTGCTGGCGTGGTGTGATGGCGATGAACTCAAGACCGAGTTACGCACCACCATGGAATTTCCGTTCACCTATTGTCTAAGCGAGGAAAATCACCATTTTCATCAAGAAGATAACGGGAAATATTATCGCATCTCAAAGATTTACCGCGAGACCCGCGACCGCGCCACCGGCAAGCTCCTCTCCCGCCACCTGCAGTGGAACAACCACAGCGAAGTGATGTTTGACTACAATCTAATACCTAGGGAACAAATCAAGTAGCTTTTAAAAAGTTTCGCAAGTATATATAACTTGTTCACTAATATTTAACCTATAAACCTCAAGTTTATAAGCTTTGATTTATTACCTATTTCACCGTGAGGCTGTTGGAGTTCATGCGGTTGATGTATTGCTGGATTATGGCTTTGAGTTGTTGTTCCATGGCAGGCTGCTCGGGTAACTTGTCCTTGAGGTTGTGGAGCAGCATGGGGTCGGTCTTGAAGCGATACATAGCCTTCACAGCGCTACCGTCGTGCTGCATCATGAGGTCGCCCTTGATAAACTGATAGATGCCGTTGTTGTAGTTGAAGGCCCAGGTGTCGGCCGGATTGGTGTTCATTACGTCGCAGCCGAAGGCGAGATAGGGCTTGTCATATCCCAGCACTCCCATGATGGTGGGCATAATACTGGCTTGCTGCATCACCACATCGGTGCGGCGGGCAGGCTCGAGAGAGCCGTCGGGGGTGAAGAAAATGATGGGAATGCTATAGAGGCCCAAGTCGGTCTTGTAGACGGGGTGGGTGGTTTGGTTGGTGTGATCGGCCACAATGACAAAGAGAGTGTTGTTGAACCATGGTTGCCGCGACGCTTCGTCGAAGAAATGCCGCAGTGCCGCGTCGGTGTAGCGGATGCACTTGTGGATGGGTTGCGTGCCTTCCTCGGGATATTGGTCTTCAAGGTCGTCAGGCACTTTGAACGGGTGATGACTCGAGGCGGTGAACACTGTGGTCATGAAAGGTTGCCGGTAACCGTTAATCTTGCTTAGCATGAATTGAAGGAACGGGTCGTCCCAAATTGCCCATGTGCCGTCGAAGTCGTCGTCGCCATCAAAATTGGGGTCGGCATCATACTCTGTGCGGCCCAGATAGTGGCTGTAGCCAGTGGCTCGTGCAAAGGCTTCGAAGCCCATAGAGCCGTTTTGTGCGCCGTGGAAAAAGGCTGTGGTGTAGCCCTTGCTGTCGAGTTGCCGCGCCAGTCCGCTCAAGTCGTTCATCGATGCCGGAGTGAGGAAAAACGGCTCAATCATCATGGGAATACCCGAGAGCACGCTGGGCATGGCATCGATGCTCTTGCGGCCGTTGGCATAGCTGTATTCAAATGTCATCGACTTGGTCACGAGTGAGTCGGTAAACGGTGTGTAGCCCTTGTACTTTCCGCCGTCGAGATTGCGATTGAATGCGCCAATATATTCTTTACCAAAGCTTTCAATGATAATAACCACCACGTTTTTGGCATTGAAACGGGCTGTGCTGTCGGGTTGGTGAACAGGTGTGTAGACAGCATCGAGCCGAGCGGGGTCGTTGAAGTAGTGTGGGTCGCTATACACATTTTTTCCCAGTGTGCGCAGGATGGAGAACGGTGTGTTGAGCACCAGTGCCGCATCGGTGGGACGGTCGACATACTGGTTGGCATTGCTCACTGTGATGGGACGCACAGCATGTGCCAGGCCGCCTCGCATGCCACCAATGATGGCTGGAACCATGGCCACCAGGCTCACCGTCATGGCGGCGTAGTAGCGCCATGAGCGGCAGTTGCGTGCCTCGAGACGCGGCATTACATAGAGTTTCCACATTGCCCACACTATCACCGCAGCCAGAATCACAAAATACCAGTGACTCACAATCTCGGTGCCGAAGATTCCCGCCAAATTACCCTCATGACTGAACTCACTGAACACCGTGCTGGTGGTGCGCCGACTGGTGTACTGAAAGTAGACGGCATCCATGAGATTCATTGCCAGAGCAATGGTGTTAATCACAACAAAAATCCACTTGCACACCAGCTGCCACGTGCGATTCTCCTTGTAGTGCAGCGGTAACAGCATCATCACGATGTAGAGCACTAGCGAGTACATAATCGCCGATGAGTCAAACATGAATCCGCCCTTGAAAACGGCGATTAAATCATGGCTGTCAAGACCTTGCATGAACACGCTATAGTTCTCGAGCAGATAAGCAACTCGGGCCACAAAATAGACCGCATAGGCTATGAAAAGGTTAATAACCACAGCCATCAGTGGGCCAAAAGGAGAAGTGAGCAGTTTATTTTTCAATTTTTAATTGGAATAGGGGAGTAGTGGGTTAGTATTTTTTTACTTAGTTTTCAAGAAAGTGAAACGGCGCCATAGCCAGCGTGGCACTCGGCGCCACATGGCGGTTACCACTCGCCAGCGCCAGTCGATGACGTGCAAGTGCTTGTGGCGGTTGACGGCATTCACCATCTCGCGTGCCACACGCTTGGCATCGAGCAACATGGGATAGCCCGGGTTGTCGCCTAGCAACGGTGTTGCCACAAAACCGGGGCGCAGGTCGGTGAAAGTGATGTTAAGTCCACGCATGCGTGACTGCTGCTCGAGTGCTTGCAAGTAGGTGCCTTGCAAGGCTTTGGTGGCGCTGTAGGCAGGTGCAGGTCCCAGTCCCTTGGTTGCGGCAATGCTGCTGATGGCTGCGATGTGTCCGCCACCGTGACTGGCCATGTAGCGATAGGTCTCGCCAATGATGCGCGTGAATCCCAGCGCGTTAACCTCCATAGTGTTCAATTCAATGGATGGCTCGAGTGTCATGTTCTGGCTGCCCACACCACTAGCGTAGAACAACAAGTCGATGCCACCCACACGGGCTATCAGCTCTTGCAACGCCTGGGGAGCGTTGTGGGCGGTGACGTCGATGCTCTGCACCTCAATTCTCTCGGGAGCCAGCTGTCGCAACTCCTCGAGCGGTTCAAGGCGCCGTGCGGCCACTCCCAGTTTCCATCCCCGGTCGAGTAGCAGCCGTGCAACTTCTCGCCCAAGTCCCGACGATGCACCAATCACGATTGCTTTTTTCATTTTAAGCTTGCAATGAAACGAGGAGGCATTAGCGCCTCCTCGTCATGTTATAACTGTTTTGTGTCACTTGTTGAGCACCTTTGAGGTCTTGACTGAGCCGTCGCTCATGTGCTCCTGCTTGATAACGATGCCGCCGGTGGTTGCGGTTACAGGTCGACCCATCAAGTCGTAGTAGTTAACGCTCTCAACCTGAGCACCGGTAGTAATAGCGTTGATGCCCACTATGGGTGCCACGTCGAGCCACACGATGTCGCTCACGTTGCGCTCGTTACCGCCCAGGTAGATGCTTTGCACGCCAAAGCGATCCCACTGGCGCATGTTATCGCCATAGAGGTAAACCTGCTTGCCGGCCACGTCAACGTCGTAGCTGTCGGTGAAATTATAGGGTACCTCGCTCATGCTTTCCACACCCAGGAACACGTAGTTATCCTCGGTGAGGACATAGGGGGTAACTTCGCCGTCAATGTCAACGTACATCTGGTAGTACATGAACGAAGCCAGCAAGTCGTTACCTTCCACATCCTTCAGGGGTATGTTCAACTTGGTGTAGAACCCATAGTTGTCGCGCTCAAATGCAGTAATCTCGGGGTTGGCTGGAGTTGCGGCAACAACCTCGACGGGAGCGATGGTAACATCAACATACTCGTCGAGCACGGTTTCCTCGGCGCTTGTGGTGTAGCCTGCCTCGGCACCACTGGTGTAGGTATCGGCCTCGGGGTCGTAGGTAAACTCAGCACCATCGAAGTAGAGGTTGTAGTCATCGCCCCAGAAACTGAAAATTCCCATATACTGTGCCGGAATGGTGAGCACATTGTTGGCAAGAGTGCCTTTAACCCATCCGTCGGGCATGTAGTCGATGCTCAATCCCTTGATGTAAACGTCGTCGCCATCCTTGATGATGAGCACCTCGCTGTCCTTGTAGCGGTCGACGTAGGTGTCGAGTCCGTGTAAGGTGTAAATCATGCCCTCAATGCCCTCGGGGGGAGTGGTGGGAGTTTCTCCCTCGGCCTTAACGGTGGCCTGAGAGTTAGCCTTGAGCATTTCAATCTTGCTTGTCACGTCGCCGGCCGCATAGGCAGCAACAGCTAGCAAGCATGCAAACAGAGTTAGAGTAATTTTTTTCATAAGCATTCAATGTTTTTAAAAAGTTACTATAATATGGTTAACAGTTTCACTGATTTAATGCCACTTGACTACTTACTGAGAAACTCCACAAGTGCTGCCACGGCACGGCCGCGATGGCTGATGCGGTTCTTCTCTTGAGCTGTCATCTCGCCAAAGGCGCAATCGGCTTCAACGGGCTTGAAGATGGGGTCGTAGCCAAAACCGCCGCTGCCATGGCGCTCGGTGAGGATGTGACCCTCAACCTTGCCCTCGAAGTTGTGTACCTCGCCATCCATTATCAGCACGATAGCGGTGCGGAAGCGCGCTGTGCGTCGCTCCATGGGCACCCCGTCGAGCAGAAGCAGCACCTTGTCGAT
The DNA here is from genome assembly GCA_002396125.1 of Porphyromonadaceae bacterium UBA4259. Lineage (GTDB taxonomy): Bacteria > Bacteroidota > Bacteroidia > Bacteroidales > Muribaculaceae > Sodaliphilus. Next base: position 8,703 of record DGWL01000079.1, on the reverse strand, counting down.
GTTGCGCTCGCTGTCGTGCGCCACACCGCCATATCTTGCCGAGTGCACTCCTGGCTCTCCTCCCAGGGCATCGATTTCAAGGCCGGTATCGTCGCTAAAGCAGTCATAGCCGTAGCGCTCCTTCACCCATTGCGCCTTAATCATGGCGTTGCCCTCGAGGGTTGCCGCGGTCTCGGGGATGTCGTCGTGGCAACCGATGTCGGCAAGGCTCAACACATTGTATCGCCCTGCCATTATCTGTCTCAACTCACTGAGCTTGTGCTCATTATTAGTTGCAAAAACTAAATCTTTCATAAGTGTAAATATTATATTGCCCGATGTCACATCGCCGATAGCCGACAAGCTAACACAAATCGTAGACTTGAAAATGTGCTAAACTCATTGTGGAGTGAAACGACAGTGTGTGTGACAACCGACAACTCTTATACCACAACGTTCACAATCTTGTTGGGAACGACAATAACCTTCTTGGGCTGCTTGCCATCAAGCCACTTGGCGGCTCCCTCATGGCCGAGGGCAATGCGCTGCACCTCGTCTTGGGCTGTGCCGGCAGGTACCTCGATGTTGAAGCGGGGCTTGCCGTTGAAGAGCACTGTGTATTTCACCACGCTTTCCTTGAGATAATCCTCGTTCCACTTAGGCCACTGTGCGTCGCACACGGTTCCCTGCTCGCCGAGCACGTGCCACAGTTCCTCGGCAATGTGGGGAGCGAAAGGAGCGAGCAGCACCACCAGGTCGCGATACACGCTCTTGCTCTTGCATTTCATGCCACTGAGCTCGTTGACGCAAATCATGAACGCTGCCACACTGGTGTTGTAGGAGAACTGCTCAATGTCTTGCGTAACCTTCTTGATGAGCTTGTGAATTGACTTGAGGGCCTCGGCACTGGGCTTGTCGTCGACAAGTTGCAGGTCGTCGCCCTTGAAGAAGAGACCCCACAGGCGCTTGAGGAAGCGGCTCACACCGTCGATGCCGTGGGTGTCCCAAGGCTTGCTGGCCTCGATGGGACCCAGGAACATCTCGTTGAGGCGCAAGGTGTCGGCACCATAGCGTTCCACGATGTCGTCGGGGTTGACAACGTTGTACATCGACTTCGACATCTTCTCGATTGCCCAGCCGCAGATGTACTTGCCGTCCTCGAGGATAAACTCGGCGTCGGCATACTCGGGGCTCCAAGCCTTGAAGGCCTCGATGTCGAGCACATCGTCGTTGACGATATTGATGTCAACGTGAATTTGAGTGGTGTCGTAGTCGTTGCGCAGGTTGTAGGACACAAACTTATTGGTGTTCTTGATGCGGTAAACAAAGTTGGAACGACCTTGTATCATGCCTTGATTCACGAGTTTGCGGAAAGGCTCGGCCTCACACACGTAGCCGTAGTCGTAGAGGAACTTGTTCCAGAAGCGGCTGTAAATCAAGTGGCCGGTGGCATGCTCGGTGCCACCCACATAGAGGTCGACTTGTCGCCAGTATTCGTTAACCTTCTTGTCGACGAGGGCATTGTCGTTGTGCGGGTCCATGTAGCGCAAATAGTAGGCGCTGGAGCCGGCAAAGCCGGGCATGGTGTTGAGCTCAAGAGGTCGTCCGTTGGCCGCTACCCAATTGTGGGCGCGTCCCAGTGGCGGCTCACCAGTCTCGGTGGGCAGGAACTTGTCGACCTCGGGCAATTGCAGTGGCAGCTCGCTCTCGTCGAGAGGCTGTGGCTGTCCGTCCTCGTCGTAGTAGATGGGGAAAGGCTCGCCCCAGTAGCGCTGACGGCTGAAGATGGCGTCGCGCAGGCGGTAGTTCACCTTCACCTTGCCAATGCCTGCCTCCTCAATGTATTGCTTGGTCTTGGCTATAGCATCCTTCACTTGCAGGCCGTTGAGCTGCAGTCGCTCGTTGCTGGAGTTGGTCATGATGCCTTCCTTGGCATCGAAGCTCTCCTGGCTCACGTCGGCTCCCTCAATCAGTGGAATGATGGGGAGATCGAAGTGGCGCGCGAAGGCGTAGTCGCGACTGTCGTGGGCAGGCACCGCCATGATGGCACCGGTGCCGTAGCCTGCAAGCACATAGTCGCTGATGTAGATGGGAATTTCCTTGCCGGTAACAGGGTTAAGGGCATAGCTGCCGCTGAACACGCCGCTCACCTTTTTCTCAATCAGGCGCTCGCGCTCGGTCTTGTGCTTCACCTCGTCGAGATAGGCATCGACGGCGGCGCGCTGCTCGGCGGTCACAACCTGTGCCACATAGTCGCTCTCGGGCGCCAGCACCATGAAGGTGACGCCGAAGATGGTGTCGGCCCTAGTGGTGAAGATGAGCAACTGCTCGTCGCTGCCCACAATGGGGAACAGCATCTCGGCACCCTCGCTGTAGCCAATCCAGTTCTTCTGGGTTTCCTTGATGGAGTCGCTCCACTCGATGGTGTCGAGGTCGCGCAGCAAGCGGCCGGCATAGGCGCTCACTCGCAAGCACCACTGGCTCATCACCTTTTGCTCCACGGGATAACCTCCGCGAATCGAGAGACCCTCGCTCACCTCATCGTTGGCGAGCACTGTGCCAAGCTTGGGGCACCAGTTCACCATAGTGTTGCCCAGGTAGGCGATGCGGTAGTTCATGAGGGTTTTGCTTTGCTCGGCTGCAGTCATGGCATTCCACTGCTGGGCGGTGAACTCCTCCTTGGCGCTGGTGTGGGCGTTGCAACCCTCGCTGCCATGATGAGCAAAATGTGCCACCAGTTCCTCGATGGGTCGTGCCTTGTCGAGCTCGGTGTTGTAGTAGCTCTTGAACATCTGCAGGAAAGCCCATTGTGTCCACTTGTAGTAGCCGGGTTCGCATGTGCGCACCTCTCGGTCCCAGTCGTAGCAGAAACCAATGTTGTCGAGTTGCTCGCGATAGCGTTTTATGTTTTGGTTGGTAGTAATCTCGGGATGCTGGCCAGTCTTGATGGCATATTGCTCGGCAGGAAGGCCATAGGCATCATAGCCCATGGGATGCAGCACGTTGAAGCCGCACTGGCGCTTGTATCGCGCATAGATGTCGCTGGCAATGTAGCCCAGCGGATGTCCCACGTGCAGGCCTGCGCCACTGGGATAGGGAAACATGTCAAGCACATAGAACTTGGGCTTGCTCTCGTCAACCTCAACCTTATAGGTCTTGTGGTCTTTCCAATACTGTTGCCACTTTTTCTCGATTTCTCTAAAGTTATAATCCATCTTTGTTTTCTATATGTTGTGTTTTTATATTTTTCACGTTCAAATTGCAAAGTTAATCAAAATCATTGAAATAACCGCTCTTGGCTCCATTTTTATCTAAAACACCGTGAAACTGACAACTCTCTTTTATAAAACGGCAATCGCCGCAGTCCCGTCAAACTGTGGGGCTGCGGCGATTTTATTCAGTTAGAGTATTGCTCCTGAATCAGAGTCGTGTCATGCACTGCGTAACTCAGGAGAACCGGCAACTTTTGTGTTAAAGTTGTGGTCCGGCGGCTACGAGAGCCTTACCGGCCTCGTTGCTCTCATACTTGTGGAAGTTCTTCACGAAGCGGCTTGCCAGGTCTTTAGCTTTCTCTTCCCAAGTGGCGGCATCGGCATAGGTGTCGCGTGGGTCGAGGATGGCGGGGTCAACGCCCTCGAGCTGGGTGGGCACGGTGAAGTTGAAATAAGGAATCATCTTGGTGGGCGCATTGTCGATGCTGTGGTTGAGGATAGCGTCGATGATGCCGCGAGTGTCGCGAATCGAGATGCGCTTGCCACTGCCGTTCCAGCCGGTGTTGACGAGATAGGCCTTGGCGCCACTCTGTTGCATGCGCTTAACGAGTTCCTCGGCATACTTGGTGGGGTGCAACTCAAGGAATGCTTGGCCGAAGCATGCGCTGAAGGTGGGAGTGGGCTC
>DGWL01000079.1:4516-4734 GCA_002396125.1 Porphyromonadaceae bacterium UBA4259 | reverse complement strand
AGCTTAGCGGTGAAGCCGCTCAGGAAGTAGTACTTGGTCTGCTCGGGAGTGAGAATCGACACTGGAGGCAGCACGCCAAATGCGTCGGCGCTCAAGAAGATTACCTGCTTGGCAGCGGGACCGTGGCTGTGAGGACGCACGATGTTCTTGATGTGATAGATGGGGTAGCTAACGCGGGTGTTCTCGGTCACGCTCTTGTCGGCGAAGTCGATTTTGCC
>DGWL01000079.1:0-4367 GCA_002396125.1 Porphyromonadaceae bacterium UBA4259 | reverse complement strand
ACCTTGGCATAGCAGCCACCCTCAAAGTTGAAGACGCCCTCGTCGTCCCATCCGTGCTCGTCGTCGCCGATGAGCTTGCGCTTGGGGTCGGTCGAGAGAGTGGTTTTGCCAGTTCCGCTCAAGCCGAAGAAGATGGCGGTGTTCTCGCCGTTCATGTCGGTGTTGGCGCTGCAGTGCATAGCGGCGATGCCCTTGAGTGGCAGGTAGTAGTTCATCATCGAGAAGAGACCTTTCTTCATCTCGCCACCATACCAGGTATTGAGGATTACTTGCTCCTTGCTAGTAACGTTGAACACAACTGCGGTCTCGCTGTTGAGGCCAAGCTCCTTGTAGTTCTCTACCTTAGCCTTGCTGGCGGTGTAGACGATGAAGTCGGGCTCCTGGTCAAATTCAGCCTCGTTTTGTGGGCGGATGAACATGTTGGTCACGAAGTGAGCCTGCCATGCAACCTCCATGATGAAGCGCACCTTCATGCGTGTGTCCTTGTGAGTGCCGCAGAAGCCGTCGACAACAAAGAGGCGCTTGCCGCTGAGCTGCTGCTGGGCGAGTTTCTTAACGGCTGCCCAAGTCTCGAGGCTTGCGGGATGGTTATCGTTGGGATACTCGGGAGTAGTCCACCACACGGTGTCCTTGCTGTTCTCGTCCATAACGATGAACTTGTCCTTAGGCGAGCGGCCGGTGTAGATGCCGGTCATCACGTTGATGGCGCCAAGCTCGGTTTCCTGGCCCACGTCAAATCCCTCAAGACCGTCCTTAGTTTCCTCGTTGAATAATACCTCATAGGTGGGATTGTAAAGCACCTCGGCAACATCGTTGATGCCATACTTTGCTAAAACTGACTTATCAAATTTTGCCATAGCTGTAATTGATTGTTTTTATTGAATGTTTTTCTAATAAGTTTTTCCAGTAAATATATAAACCTCATTTACAATTTAGAACGCAAAAGTAATCAATTATTTTATAACAAATCAATTAATATGGAAAAAAATCCTTAATAGGGAGGAAAAAAGCCACTATTAAGGATTTTAATTCTACCAATTGTGAGGGTTCTCTACTTTTGACGGAAGTAGAGGTTGATGGGAGTGCCACGGAAATCCCACGCCTCGCGAATCTTGTTCTCGAGATAGCGCTTATAGGGGTCTTTAATCCACTGTGGCAGGTTGCAGAAGAACACAAACGAAGGCACTCTTGCCTCCTTGAGCATGGTGATGTACTTAATCTTGACATACTTGCCCTTGGTGGCGGGGGGTGGAACCGCGGCGATTGCCTCTTGAAGCACATTGTTAACCTGCGAGGTGGAAATCACAGTCTTGCGCTTCTTGTGCACGGCGATGGCCTCCTCGAGTACGCGCAGAATGCGCTGCTTGGTGAGCGCCGAGCCAAAGATGATGGGGAAATCGGTGAACGGGGCGAAGCGCTCGCGAATGGTGTTCTCCATGTAGGTGATGGCTTGCTGCGACTTTTGTTGCGCTATGTCCCACTTGTTGACGAGCACCACCAGTCCCTTGCGGTTTTTCTCGATGATGGAGAAGATGTTAACGTCTTGCGACTCGATGCCGCGAGTGGCATCGATGATGAGGATGCACACGTCGCTATACTCAATGGCGCGGATGCTGCGCAACACCGAGTAGTACTCGATGTCCTCGTTCACTTTGTTCTTCTTGCGGATGCCGGCGGTGTCGACAAGGTAGAAGTCGAAGCCAAACTTGTTGTAGCGCGAGTAGATGCTGTCGCGAGTGGTACCGGCAATGTCGGTGACGATGTTGCGCTCCTCGTCCATCAGTGAGTTCACCAGCGACGACTTGCCGGCGTTGGGCCTGCCTACAATGGCAAAGCGGGGCAAGTCTTCCTCGGGGCGGTCATCGTTCTTCTTGGGCATGAGGCGCACCACCTCGTCGAGCAGGTCGCCGGTGCCGGTGCCGTTGATTGCCGAGATGGCATAGGGTTGTCCCAGGCCCAGGGCGTAGAACTCGCTCTCGCCGTAGTAGCCCTGGTTGTTGTCGTCCTTGTTGACCACAACCACCACAGGTTTCTTGCCGCGACGCAGAATTTGTGCCACGTGGTCGTCGAGGTCGGTGATGCCGGTCTTGATGTCGACCATGAAGAGGATGACGTCGGCCTCCTCGATGGCAAGATACACCTGCTTGTTGATTTCACTCTCAAAGATGTCGTCGCTTCCCTCAACCCATCCGCCGGTGTCGACAACGCTCATTTCCAGGCCATTCCACTCCATGAGTCCGTACTGGCGGTCGCGTGTTGTGCCGCTGGTGTCGTTCACGATAGCCGCGCGTGTCTTGGTCAAGCGGTTAAAAAGCGTGGATTTACCCACGTTAGGGCGCCCCACAATTGCTACTAATCGTCCCATATTATAATGCAAATAAATTATTTATCTTAATTTCTCTTATATCAAGTTGTTATCAAACCATTTCGCTGAAATAATCAACCATGTCACTTAAAAATCAAACCAAAACAACAAAATCAAACCAAAATAACAAAAATCAATTATAATTAAAAACTCGATGACCATTAACATCAATAATTGACTTAAGATCATGATCATAGAAATAACGTTCAATCCTATAGACTGCCGGATAAAAATTCACAATAATCCCACATGGTTGTTTGAGCAATCTCATATAATTAAACAACTGAGCTCGATGATCGGGCATCAATTTTTGAACAGCTTTACATTCAACAATAATATCTTCTTTGCACAAAAAATCAATGCGGAACTCTGCGTTCATTGTGACTCCCATATATGAGGGATGAAATGACATCTCTCGGATAAAATTGATATTATCATTTTTAAGTTGAAGCATTAATCCTTCTTGATAACAATATTCATTAAGTCCAGGTCCTAACTCTTGATGTACTTTTCGCATAGCTCCAATTACATCAAACACATGAACTTTTAAACTTTGAATATCAATCATTTCGTGATAGAATATTATTATTGTTGTTTTGGTTTGATTTTGTTGTTTTTGTTTGATAAAAATACTCTTTCACTCAATGTAGCCAAACTGGCGGAGCTTGTTTTCCTGGTTTCGCCAGTCTTTCTCAACCTTGACATAGAGCTCGAGGAAGACACGTTTCTCAAAGAACTTCTCGATGTCCTTGCGTGCCTCGATGCCCACATGCTTGAGTTTGCGCCCCTGGTGACCGATGATGATGCCCTTTTGGCTTTCTCGCTCCACATAGATTACCGCCATGATGTGGATGGAAGAGTCGTCCTCGGTGAATTTCTCCACAATCACCTGGGTGGCATAGGGCACTTCCTTGTCGTAGGTGAGAAGGATTTTCTCTCTCACAATCTCAGTGACAAAAAAGCGCGAGTTGCGGTCGGTGAGAGCATCTTTGCCAAAGTAGGGCGGGTTCTCGGGCAGCAGTTCCACGATGCGTCGCATGATGTTGTCAACGTTGAAGTTGTGAAGCGCGCTGGTGGGATACACCTCGGCCTGAGGCAGCAGTTGCTTCCATTGCTCCACGAGTGCCTCAAGCTCTTGCTGACCACCCTTGAGCAAGTCAATCTTGTTGATTACCAGCAGCACGGGAATTTTCTCTCGCGCCACCTTGTCGAGGAAGTCTTGATTCTTGGTGGGTGTCTCAACCACATCGGTGACATAGAGCAACACGTCGGCATCGATGAGTGCGCCTCGCGAGAAGTCGAGCATCGACTCCTGCAGCTTGAACTTGGGCTTGAGCACTCCCGGAGTGTCGCTGAACACAATTTGGTAATCATCGCCGTTGACGATGCCCATGATGCGGTGACGCGTGGTCTGCGACTTGCTGGTGATAATCGAGAGCCTTTCTCCCACCAGCAGATTGCTCAGCGTCGACTTTCCCACATTGGGGTTACCCACAATATTTACAAATCCTGCCCTGTGCATGTTATTTTTTTTTTGAAAAATTTTTCTATAAATTCGAGAAATTCTAGACTTCCTAGATTGTCTAGAAAATCTAGAACTTCAAGCCTATTTAAAAAATGCCCTGCCTCTCGTTGTTGCTCGGGGGGGCAGGCGCATTGTTGTGTGGCTTTTAAAGATTCTTGAATGCCGCGGTGGGAATTTATATTGCCCACACCAGGTATTCAGCACCCCAGGTGAATCCTGCACCAAAGGCGGTGAGCACAATCTTGTCGCCCTTCTTGAAGCGATGCTTGTTCTCGTCGAGACACAGCGGAATCGATGCCGCGCTGGTGTTGCCGCGATGCTGAATGTTGACAAGAATCTTCTCATCGGCAATGCCTAGGCGGCTTCCCACAGCCTCGATGATGCGCAGGTTGGCCTGGTGGGGCACAAACCAGTCGATAGAATCGTTGGTGAGGTTGTTGCGCTTCATCACTTCGCGAGTGGAGGTGAGCATATCGA
>DGWL01000012.1:16588-20453 GCA_002396125.1 Porphyromonadaceae bacterium UBA4259 | reverse complement strand
TACTTCTTCAAGCAAATCTTCACAGCGTCCATAATGCCAAGCTGAGGAGTTGCCACATAGTTGCCCATAGCAGGCTGCGCATATTGGGGAGCCTGATATTGCTGCTGGGGAGCCTGATACTGAGGCTGGGGAGCCTGATACTGAGGCTGTGGAGCTTGATACTGAGGTTGCGGAGCCTGATATTGAGGCTGAGCGGCCGGAGCTGGTGCAGGGGCTGGTTGTGGTGCAGGCGCTGGTGCCGGTGCCGGAGTTGGTGCAGGGGCTGGTGCTAATGCCGTTGCAAGCTCGGCGATGGTTGCCGCTGGAGCCCAGTTGTCCATGCCTTCGGTCCACACTAACGACTCGGGAGTTAACCCGCTTTGCAGCAACTGCTCAACCTCCATGGGTCCAACACGTTGCCCGTCTTTTACTAAATAATACTGTGCCATAATAGTTAGAAGCTTTTTAAATTAATAATTTCTATAATGCACAAAAGTAAGCATTATATTTATAAATCGCAAGCGTTTCGACCATTTTTCCAATATATTTTAGCATTTTTTCGTGTCACACATCAGGGCATTCCTCGCGGCATCATGTGTTAAGGGTGAGCAATAAAAAAGAGAAGACCCGGTCATTGGCCTTCTCAATGTTTTTTATATTTAGCGCTTAATCGCCGTTATCACTTCTTGATAAGTTTGATAACATTGGGCTGGCGCACTGTGTTCTTCTTGGCGGGGAAAGCGCCGCGCAACACACCGCTCTGAGTAGCGGCGGGAGCGTAATTGCGGGCCACGATGCTGCTCTCGGGAGCGGTATACTCCATCGTAATCTTGTGACCGCCTTCAGCGATAAGGTTTGCCTTGATAGTCACATTGCCATCGGCCACATCAAAGTGAACGGTACCGTCCTTAACAAAGCCTTTCAACCTGGTTTCGGAACCACCCTCACCATAGACGGTGTAATAAGTTCCAATGGGAATGCCATAGCCCGGATAGATTTGTCCGTCAAGGAAGTTACCCACATTCCATGGGCCATTCATGGCATCGGTAATAGTGTAGTCGCCCGGCAGCTGGCTGGCAATGTCCATAGTTTCGCCCTCGGCAGTGAGAATCTCAAAGTTCATGAGTTCGCCGGCGCTGGTGATATAGCCCTCGGCATCAAGAGTTACGTTGTAATAAGTAAGGCTATAGTTGCCATAGTAACCCGGAGAATTACTGTAACCACCCGAGAGGCCGGTTGGAACCATAGTAACATCCTCGGTGAGAGTCTGGTAAGAGTTAGGATCTTGGTTGTCATAGTTGATGGCACCCTTGAAGGTAACCTTCACGTTCTTGGGAAGTGACTCATAACCCTCGCCATAGTCGTGCATCTTGCCACGGAAAACAAGGTTGGCATTGCCTGCTGCATCATATTCCACGTTGAGCGCGCCCGATTCCATCTCGATAGTCCAGCCATAAGGAGAACCGTCTCGCATTTCAATGTTTTGGAACAGGAAGGTGTAGCTACTTGAGTTGTAGATGTTACCCAGAGCATAATCGGCACCCAGAGCATAGCGGCCACCCTCAATGCGAGGATTGTTGCTGTCGGCACTCTCGTTGGCAACGATGTAGAGGCGCACAAGATTTTGGTCAGCCTCGGTGGGGAAACCTGTCTCGCTCATGGGGCCATCGCTCAGGCTGAGCGAGTAGTCGTTGCCGCCAAAATAGGCGCAATAGGTCGATGTGGCCTCAAATTCCAGGTCGTAGGTCACTTCCTCACCAAAGTCGATGTAGTCCACCTCGTTGTATTCAAATTCTTTCACTTCGCCCGATTTCATGTGAAGATACACGGGACGGTTTTGAGCCATTGTCACGGTTGCCACCATCACTGCGATGGCCGATAATATTATTTTTTTCATTGTATTTTCTTGTTTTTAAATTAAATAATTGCGTTTCTTATTTGCGGAATTTGGCGCTCTTGTCACCCACCTTGATAACATAGATGCCATGAGCCAGGCTCGACACATCGATGTCGCCGCCGGTCCAGTTGCCGTTGGCTAGCACGCGCTGACCATTGATGGCATAGATGCTCACCTGAGCCTTATCGCCTTTCCAGCCGCGCACACTCACGTAGCTGCCGTCGCGAGCCACAAAGAGAGTCATGGCCTCGGCATCACCTGTTTTCACGGTAGTGATTGCACTAGGATTTTCGGGATGGAACTGGATCTTTTCCACCTCGTCCGAGAAGAGATAAGTGTCGCCAGTGTCGTTGGTCCTGATGACATTAATCCCGTCCTCGGCAAACTCGATTTTCGCCACATTTTGTGTGTGGTAATCCTTGTTGACGCCGCCGGCAACCACTCGCACAACGTCGGTGGCATGAGCCGTGGCTGCAGTGCCAAGAAGCATTAAGATTAGTAATTTCTTCATCATTTGAAAAATAATTGTTTAATTTTGGTAAATAAAAAAATGGTGTGATTAAATAGTGTGCAAATTTAAGTATAATAATTAAATATACAAGCTATTTGCAATAAAATACTCACCACAAAGCAGTCATCACCGCCATTAACACCAATACACAATACCATAACAAAAAAAACACGGTCGAAAGTTATTTTATACCGCAACCCACACAATAAATAACGCACTTGAGGGGTTTTATTAATAGAATTACTATTATAGAAAGATTATGGAGAAAAATCGCTATTGTGTTATCATGTGCGGGGGAGTGGGGAGCCGCTTCTGGCCCTATAGCCGCACAGCATTGCCCAAGCAATTCATCGACTTCCTTGGAACCGGACGCAGCCTGCTGCAACTCACTGTTGACCGCCTTGAGGGTATCGTCCCTGCACAAAATATCATCATGCTCACCAATGAGCAATATGCCTCAATTATTCAAGAGCAACTGCCACAAATCAAGCCCGAGCAAATCCTGCTTGAGCCGGCACGACGCAACACAGCCCCATGCAACGCCTGGGCAGCCTGGCACATTAAGGCACTAAACCCCAACGCCAAGATTATGGTCGCTCCTAGCGACCACCTCATCCTCAAGCATCAGGCATTCAAGGACAGCGTGATTAAGGCCTTTGAGTTTATTGAGCAAAACGATGCCATCGTCACCTTTGGAGTCAAGCCAAGCCGCCCCGAGACGGGCTATGGCTACATCCAGGAAGGAACGCCGGTCGACGAGCACTTCTCAAAGGTGAAGACTTTCACCGAGAAACCCGACAAAGAACTGGCCAATGTTTTCCTCGAGAGTGGTGAATTTTACTGGAATTCGGGCATGTTCTTCTGGAGCGTCGACACCATCATTGAGGCAATGCGCACCCATGCACCCGAGATTGCCGAAATCTTCGATGGCGGCAACGACATCTATGCAACCGATGCCGAGAAGCAGTTCATTACCACCAACTATCAAGCGTGCCCCAACGTTTCAATCGACTATGCCGTCATGGAGAAATCACATCATGTGTTTGTCGAGAAAGTTGACTTTGGCTGGAGCGACTTGGGCACATGGGGCTCCATCTATGACAACTCGCCCAAGAACCGCGACGGCAACGTCACCCCGGGAACGCGTGTGCTGGCCTTCGATAGCCACCACAACGTCATCGCTGCACGAGGAGACAAACTGGTAGTGGTTTCAGGCCTAAACGACTACATCGTTGCCGACACCCCCGACGCACTACTCATTGTCCCCATCAACGACGAGCAAAAAATCAAGAACTACGTCAACGAAGCCAAAACACACTTTGGCGACAAGTACCTGTGACACACCACAAGCATTAAAATAACACATAAAACAGCATAACAAAATAGGCCGATAATCGATTGATTATCAGCCTATTTTAGTGCCCAAGAAAGGACTCGAACCTTCACGCCTTGCGGCACACGCACCTGAAACGTGCGCG
>DGWL01000012.1:15463-16511 GCA_002396125.1 Porphyromonadaceae bacterium UBA4259 | reverse complement strand
ACTTGGGCTTTTTGCGGTTGCAAAGATACGCATTTTTTTTGAACTGGCAATAGTTTTTGAAAAAAATGATGCTTTTTTTATTCTTTTCGCCATTTTTTACCCCCTTTATAGACGAGATTGGGAATAAATGTAGTACCTTTGTAGACTATTTTCGCCCCTTTGCAGCGAGTTGCCAAGAGCCTTGTCACAACTCCCGGGGCATTAATCGATTTTATGAACAACGACAACAATAATAAAAAACAAACCGAGGAAGCCATAATCAACCAAGCGGCAAGCGAGGAATACCGTTATGGCTTTGTCACCGATATTGACACAACCGTCATCCCCAAGGGGCTTGACGAGAACGTGGTGCGTCGCATCAGCGAGCTCAAGAATGAGCCCGAGTGGCTGCTGGAATTTCGCCTCAAGGCATTCCGCCACTGGCTCACCCTACCCATGCCCAAGTGGGGCAAGGTGAACATGCCCGACATCGACTTCCAGGCCATTAGCTACTATGCCGCTCCACGCACCCACACCGCCGACAAGAAGGAGATTGACCCTGAGCTCAAGAAAACATTCGACAAGCTTGGTATTCCACTTGAGGAGCAGAAGCGACTCAGTGGTATGGCAGTCGACGCGGTGGTCGACAGTGTGAGCGTACACACCAGTTATCGCGAGCGACTTGCCGAGCTAGGAGTTATTTTCTGCTCAATCAGCGAGGCAGTAAAAGACTACCCCGACCTGGTGCGCAAGTACATTGGCTCAGTAGTGCCCTACACCGATAATTTCTTTGCCGCTCTCAACTCGGCAGTGTTTAGCGACGGGTCGTTTGTCTATATTCCCAAGGGCGTGCGATGCCCCATGGAGTTGTCAAGCTACTTCCGCATCAACGCCGCTCAGACGGGCCAGTTTGAACGCACACTCATTGTTGCCGACGATGATTCCTACGTTAGCTATCTGGAAGGTTGCACAGCCCCCATGCGCGATGAGAATCAACTTCACGCCGCAATCGTGGAGATTATAGTTGAAGAGCGCGCCGAGGTCAAGTACAGCACAGTGCAAAACTGGT
>DGWL01000012.1:0-15324 GCA_002396125.1 Porphyromonadaceae bacterium UBA4259 | reverse complement strand
TGGACTCAGGTGGAGACAGGTAGTGCCATTACCTGGAAATATCCCAGCACCATTCTCAAGGGCAACAACACCGTGGGAGAGTTCTACAGCGTGGCACTCACTCGCAACTACCAGATGGCCGACACCGGCACCAAGATGATACACTTGGGCAAGAACTCACGTTCCACAATTGTGAGCAAGGGCATCAGCGCCGGCCACAGCGAGAACAGTTATCGCGGCATGGTGAAAGTGGCCCCCGACGCCACTAATTGCCGCAACTACACCCAGTGCGACAGCCTGCTACTGAGCGACACAAGCGGAGCCCACACTTTCCCGGTGATTGAAGTGGGTAACGACTCAAGCATCGTTGAGCATGAGGCAACCACCAGCAAGATTAACGAGGACCAAATCTTTTACTGCAACCAGCGCGGCATCAGCACCGAGGATGCCGTGGGACTCATCGTGAACGGCTATGCCCGCGACGTGATGAAAAAGCTGCCTATGGAGTTTGCTGTTGAGGCTCAACGCCTGCTCAGTGTCTCACTCGAAGGCAGCGTGGGATAATATAATGCACAATTTATAATGATAATTAATCTCTAGAAAATCTAGAATATCTGGAAATATTTTTAAAATGCTTATCATCAAAGATTTACATGCCACCATCGAGGGCAAGGAGATTTTAAAAGGAGTAAACCTCACCGTCAAGCCGGGCGAGGTGCATGCCATCATGGGTCCTAACGGAAGTGGAAAGAGCACGCTGAGCGCTGTGCTCACTGGCAACCCTGCCTACACCGTCACCGGTGGAGAGGTGGAATTCTATGGAAAAAACTTGCTGGAACTCAGCCCCGAAGACCGCGCCCACGAGGGCATCTTCCTGAGTTTCCAGTATCCAGTGGAAATTCCAGGAGTGCTCATGAGCAACTTCATGCGCACCGCCATCAACGAGAAACGCAAGTATCAAGGACTTGAGCCCATCAGCGCCACCGACTTCCTCAAGCTCATGCGTGAGAAGCGCGCCGTGGTTGACCTCGACAACAAACTCGCCTCGCGTGCCGTGAACGAGGGATTCAGCGGTGGTGAGAAAAAACGCAACGAGATTTTCCAGATGGCTATGCTTGAGCCACGCCTCTCGATTCTCGACGAAACCGACAGCGGACTCGACATCGACGCTCTGCGCACCGTTGCCAATGGCGTGAACCGCCTCAAGAGCGACCAGAATGCTACCATCGTCATCACTCACTACCAGCGCTTGCTCGACTACATCAAGCCCGACCAGGTGCATGTGCTCTACAAGGGACGCATTGTCATGACCGGCGGTCCCGAGCTGGCTCTGGAACTTGAGGAGAAAGGCTACGACTGGATTAAAGAACAAGTTGACAACAACCAACTATGAACAACTCGCTCAAGCAATATATTGAATTATACGACAGCAACTTGGAGGCCATCAATGCCCACTCGGCGCCGCAACTGAACGCGCTCAGGCAAGAGGCCCGCAAGGCGCTTGAAGGAATAACATTGCCACGCAAGGGCAGCGACGACTACGAAGCTACCGACCTCAATGCCGTTCTCGCCCCCAACTATGGCGTCAATATCAACCATGTGGACCTCTCGCGCGAGTCAACCACCAAGTTCCGGTGCGAGGTACCAAACTTGAGCACATGTCTCTACTATGTGTTTAACGACACCTTCCGCCCAAGCAGCACCGCCGGTAAGAGCGGCGACAAGGCAAGCGTGGAGTCGTTCCAGACTACAACTCACAAAGACGTGCTCGAGCGATATTACGGTAGCGTTGCAAAACTCAATAACCCCTGCACCGCTCTCAACACAATGCTGGCGCAGGATGGCGTGCTGATTTATGTACCCAAGGGCTCATGCACCACGCGCCCAATCCAGCTCATCAACGTCTTCGATGCTAATGCTCAGCTCATGGCTGTGCGCCGACTGCTCATCGTGCTTGAGGATGACGCGCAAGCACAAGTGCTTGTGTGCGACCACACTAAAGGCGACCAGCAATATCTGAGCCTCGAAACAGTTGAAGTGATAGCCGGTCGCAATGCTCACCTCGACTATTACCACATGGAGGAGAGCGGCATGGGCACCACACGCCTCTCGCAGCTGTGGGCACGTCAGGACGAGGGCAGCAACGTGCTCATCGACGGCATAACTCTCACCAACGGCTACACTCGCAATGACTACCACATCGACATCGATGGTGCTCACTGCGACACCCAACTGCTGGGAATGGCTATAGCCTCGCAAGAGCAGCACATCGACAACCACACGCTCATCAACCACAATGCTCCGCGCTGCCAAAGCAACGAGATGTTTAAATATGTACTCAACGACAAGGCCATTGGTGCCTTTGCAGGCAAGATTCTGGTTAAGCCCAACTGTCCTAAGATTGATGCCTACCAGGGTAACCGAAACATCGTGGCATCGCCCACGGCTCGCATGTACACCAAGCCGCAGCTCGAGATTTATACCGATGATGTGAAGTGTTCTCACGGCTCAACAGTGGGCCAACTCGACCAGGAGGCATTGTTCTACATGCAGACTCGCGGCATCTCACTACCAGTTGCCCAAAAACTGCTAATGCAAGCTTTCATGAGCGACGTGATCGACGGCGTGCGCCTCGACTCGCTCAAGGAACGCCTGCGCCACCTGGTGGAAATGCGCCTGAGCGGCGACGAAGCCATGTGCAACTCTTGTGAACTAAAGAAATAATCCTTTCTACCACAACCTAAAACAATGAACATATATCAACTAAGAGAGCAATTTCCTATTCTTGAGCGCAAGATTGAAGGAAAACCACTGGTTTATCTCGACAGTGCCGCAACGTCGCAAACTCCACGCTGCGTGGTCGACACCATCAACGACATGTACTACAAGCACAAAGCCAATGTGCATCGCGGCGTGCACACCATCTCGCAAGAAGCAACCGACTTGATGGAACAAACTCGCGAAAAAGTGCGCCAGTTTATCAATGCCAAGTCAACCAGTGAGATAATTTTCACTCGCGGTACCACCGAGGCTATCAACCTGGTGGCATCAAGCTACGGCGACAGCCTTTTCACCGGCGATGAAATTGTTCTCACAGTAATGGAGCATCACAGCAACATCGTGCCATGGCAACTGCTGCAACGCAACAAGCGCCTCAAGATTCACGTGGTTCCCATCGACAAGAACGGTAACCTCGACATGAATGCCTATGAGGACCTCTTTACCGAGAACATTCGTTTTGTGGCTGTAACCCACGTCTCTAACGTGCTGGGCACGATCAACCCTGTGAAGCAGATGATAGAAATTGCGCACAGGCAGGGCATTCCCGTGTTAATCGATGGAGCCCAAGCTGCACCACACCTCAAAATCGACGTGCAAGACCTTGACGCCGACTTCTACTGCTTCTCAAGCCACAAGATGTACGGTCCAGCCGGAGTAGGTGTGCTTTATGGTAAAGAAAACTTGCTCAACCGCATGGTGCCCTACCAGGGTGGTGGCGAAATGATAGGCAACGTGTCGTTTGAGAAAACAACTTTTGCCGAACTGCCATTCAAGTTTGAGGCTGGCACCCCCGACTTTGTGGGCATTGCCGCCTTTGGCGCCGCTATCGACTACATCAACTCGCTGGGCATCGACAACATTGCCGCTCACGAGCAACTGCTGCTTGATGCGGCAACCAGCCAGCTCATGGAGATTGAGGGAATGCGAATCTTTGGCACAAGCGAGCACAAGGAGGGCGTTATCTCGTTCCTTGTGGGCGACATCAACAGCTACGACATGGGCCTGCTGCTCGACAAGATGGGAGTGGCAGTGCGAACAGGTCATCACTGTGCACAACCACTGATGAAGCGTCTGGGTGTGACAGGCACCGTGAGGGCCTCGTTTGCCGTCTATAACACCCTTGAGGAAGTCACCCGCTTCACTCAGGCTGTGGCACGCGCAGCCAGGATGTTCTAGTCCACGCCTTAAATTACCGCTGTAAAAAATAAAGCCAGCGCCCCGGGTAGGTGCTGGCTTTGATGTTTATTATATAAAACCCGTAAGGGATTATGTGTCGAGCGTTGCGTAGGTGGCGTTGTCCTCGATGAACTTGCGGCGTGGAGCCACATCTTCGCCCATGAGCATTGAGAAGATGCGGTCGGCTTCGGCTGCGTCGCTAATGTTAACACGCTTGAGCAAGCGACCCTCGGGATCCATAGTGGTTTCCCACAGCTGCTCGGGGTTCATCTCACCAAGTCCCTTGAATCGTTGCACGCGCACGTTCTTTTCCTCGCCTCCGGCATACTTGTCGATAAACTGGCGCACCTGCATGTCAGTCCAGCAATACTCCATGGTGTTGCCCTTGATGGCACGATAGAGTGGCGGAGTGGCGATGTAGAGGTAGCCATTGTCGATGATGGGGCGCATGCGGCGGTAGAAGAATGTCATGAGCAGCGTGGCGATGTGAGCACCGTCAACATCGGCATCGGTCATGATGATGATGCGATGGTAGCGCAACTTGCTAAGGTTGGCTTCCTTGGGGTCTTCCTCGGTGCCGATGGTAACACCCAGAGCACGGAAGATATTCACTACCGACTCGCTCTCAAACACCTTGTGGTCCATAGCCTTCTCAACGTTGAGGATTTTACCACGTAACGGCAAGATTGCCTGGAACGCGCGGTCACGGCCTTGCTTGGCCGAGCCGCCTGCCGAGTCACCCTCCACAAGGAAGAGTTCACACTTGGCCGGGTCACGGCTCGAGCAGTCGGCCAGCTTGCCGGGCAGTCCACCCCCTGCCAGTGGCGACTTGCGCTGCACCTTAGCGCGGGCTGTTTCGGCCGCATGACGTGCGGTGGCAGCGAGAATAATCTTCTCCACAATGGCTTTTGCCTGACTGGGATGCTCCTCAAGATAGACGGTTAGAGCTTCGCGCAAACTTGTTTCAACAGCACCAATAACCTCGGTGTTACCAAGCTTGGTCTTGGTTTGGCCTTCAAACTGCGGTTCAAGCACCTTAACCGAGATAACCGCTGTCAGACCTTGACGGAAATCCTCGGGCTTGATGTCGACTTTCACCTTCTCAAGCATCTTGCTATCCTCGGCATATTTTTTCAAAGTTGAACCCAGGCCACGACGGAAACCGGTGAGGTGAGTTCCACCCTCAACGGTATTGATATTGTTGACAAACGAATATATGTTTTCATTGAACGAGGTGTTATAGGTCATTGCCACCTCAACAGGAATGTCGCCCTTGCTGGTGCTGATGTGAATAACATCGTTGATGAGGGCTTCCTTGCTGGCATCGATGTAGCGCACAAACTCATCGAGACCGGTGCTGCTGAAAAATTCCTCGCTGTGGGGATTGCCATTCTCATCCTTATCACGAAGGTCGGTGAGGACGAGCTTTACGCCGGCATTCAGGTAGGCCAGGTCGCGCAAGCGAGTGGCAAGGATGTGGTACTCATAGGTGGTGGTTTGGGTAAAAATGGCTGCATCGGGATGGAACTTAACGGTGGTTCCGTGCTCGTCGCCACAGTCGCCTATCACATGCACATCGCAGGTGGGCTTGCCATAGGCATATTCCTGGCAATAAATCTTGCCGCCACGGCGAACCTCGGCACGCAAGTAGTCGCTCAACGCGTTAACACAACTGACGCCAACACCGTGCAAACCGCCCGACACCTTGTAGGAGCCTTTGTCAAACTTTCCGCCGGCATGCAGCACAGTCATAACCACTTCAAGGGCACTCTTGTGCAATTTCTCATGCTCATCGACGGGAATACCGCGACCGTTATCTTGCACTATGATGGAATTATCCTCGGTGATAGTCACATTGATGGTGTCGCAAAAACCCGCAAGCGCCTCGTCGATTGAGTTATCGACCACCTCACTCACCAGGTGATGCAGTCCCTTCACGCTAGTGTCGCCAATGTACATGGCAGGACGTTTACGCACCGCTTCAAGGCCCTCAAGAACCTGAATGTTATGCGCCGAGTACTTTTTCTCTTCTTGCTGTTCTCTAATTTCTTCGCTTGTCATTTGATTTATCTTAATTGTCTATTTATTCTCACATTGACAGGCATGTGTCATTCACGCCATAACGCATTAATTATAAACCCATTACAGCATCACCATGCATCACACTGATACCGATGCCGTAAAAACATACAAAAATACAAAAAAATGCCCATACGACATAGCATTTAAATCATAAAAAAAGTGAATAAATTGCATGAAAAACAACTAATATTTACTTTTGCATAATGATGAGATTGAGACTTATAATTCCATTACTGATTTGGGCGATTACACCGGCCGCGTGGGCGCCGGGGAGTGACGCTTTTGACCATCTCGACAGCCTCATCGCCAAGCATGCCAAGCTGGTGGAAGCCAAGAAGCAGCGCATCGAAACCATAAAGACGGCATTGCATGGCTGCACGAGCATGGAAAAGGAATATAACATTAATAACCGCCTGTGCAACGAGTATGCAGAGTTTCAAAACGACTCGGCACAGCACTACGCTCGGCGCAACATTGCCCTGGCACACGACATGGCCAGCAACACAAAGCTGAACGACAGCCGCCTCAAGCTCATGCACCTGCTTGCCAAGGCCTATATGCCCGAGGAAATCGACAACATTGCAACCAAGCTCGACACTGCATCGATGACAGTGGAACAGAAACTTGAGTTCTACAAGCAGATGGCCGATGTGGCACTCTTCAAGCTGGAGTTCTACAAGGGAAGCGCTAGCGAAAAGGACTATCAGGAGCAGCTCACGCAATATCGCCATCTCATAGCCAAACTATCGCCGCAAGGCAGTGAACGGCAATTACTTTACCGAGCCAACTACCTCAACGACACGGGCGACACACGCCAAGCCATTGCACTGCTAGAGGATATGCTAAAGAATTACCACAGCGGCGACCGCACATTCTCGGTCATCACCAGCTCGCTGGCTTTCTACTATGGCACTTTAGGGAACCGCGACAAGCAAAAGCAACTGCTGGCACTTAGTGCCGCTAGCGACATTGAAGGATGCATCATGGAGAACTCGGCTCTGCGCCAACTCGCCGACCTGCTTTTCGACGACGGCGACATCGACCGGGCCTACCGCTACATCAACCTGAGCGTGGCCGATGCCACCTTCTATGGCACTCGACTGCGCAATGTGCAGGCATCACAACTGGTGCCACGCATCATCGACGCCTACGAGAGCAAGCAGGAGAAGAACTACCGGCAATTGCTCACGATGATTATCACACTGAGCCTCCTGGCGGCATTGCTGGTGGCCGGGGTTATTGCTCTGGCTATGCTCTACAAGCGATACAGGCGACTGAGCTTTAGCCGCAAGGCTATCAACGACCAACTCAACGACACCGTCATGCAACTGCGTGAGCGCGATAAAATCAAGGAGCAATACTTGGGCCGATTTCTGGCGCTCAGCAGCAAGCTCATCGACCAGAGCGAGAAACAGCGCAAAACCATGAACCGCCTTGCCATGGTAGACAACATCAAGGAACTGAAGTCGCAACTCAAGAGTCCACATTTCGACTATGAGAACGCGCAGCTCTTCTATCGCAACTTCGACTCGGCTTTCCTTAACATCTACCCCACTTTTATTGAACGAGTGAACGCGCTGCTCATTGATGGTGAACAAATTGTGCCTAAAGACGACGAGCAGCTCACCCGTGAGCTCCGCATCCTCGCCTTGCTAAGACTAGGCATCACCGACAACAAGGAAATCGCAAGCATCCTGCGGGCATCTATCTCCACAGTCTACACCTATCGCTCACGCCTCAAGGCTCGGGCAATCAACAAGGAAACATTTGAAGACGACGTTAAACAATTGCGAGCCGAAGAATAGACATTCTTTTTCAATCGACAGTTGTCACCCGACCTTTGAAAAAAACCTTTTGATTTTAGATACCCTCTCACATTTACAACAAACTGTAAATGTGAGTATTATCATTTATATTTACTTTGATTTTATTTAGTCTTTGTTTTTTCAGTTTATTAATGTGTTAATTTTGCAAATGCGAGTTTTCCAAATTCAGCAACCATTTTTAATTAATCAAAATAACCATTACAACATGAGAAAACATTTTCTACTGATTGTGGCTGCGGCACTGCTCAATGCGGGTAATGCCATGCAGGCACAAGATGCGCTTGAGGTAACAGCCTCGCAGGCGCAAATCACTCAGAACTTTGATGGCATGTGGGACGGCGAGGCTGCCACGCTCAACATGCCTCAAGGATGGCGAGTGGAACGCAACTTGAGTGCGCCACGCACTGTGGGCGACTACAGTGGCGCCGCCACCGCTGTGATGTACACCGGCGGCACCAGTCTTGCCAGCAATGCCAAGAACGGAACCTGGAACTTCCAGTCGAGCAGCGTGCCCAGCGACTGCTCGGTGGGTGGACTCTCTACTACCGTTGCCGACGGCACACGCTGCATCAACGTGATGACATGCGTGAAAAACGCCGGCGACGAGCCCCTCAGCAAACTCTCGCTAAGCTACGATATCGAGAAATATCGTGATGGCGACAATGCCGAAGGTTTTGCTGTTCAGCTCTATACCTCGACCGACGGCGTGAACTGGACCAGCGCGGGCAGTGATTTCTACAACTATTTTGCCCCCGACGCTGCCACCGCCGGAGCTGCCACAGTACCCATCAGCACCACCGTCGTTAATGGCAAGCAACTAAAGGTTAACATCGCTGCTGGCGACATGATTTACCTGGCCTGGAACATCAGTGTGGCTGCAGGCGCCAGTCCCAACAAGGCTATGGGCCTCTCGATTGATAACATCACAATCGACGCTACATTTGCCTCACAAGACTTGAGCGCCTATGTCTACGTGGAAGACGTGACTCGCTGGAGCGCGCTCTACATGAACGGATCTCTGCCCGAGAGTAGCGCAGCCGTCAACGGTGTTAATTATAAAGTGTGGGCTATCGACATGGATGGCACCAACCACACTCTCACCTTCACCGATGGCGATTCCAAGTCGCAGAGCGTGAATATCACCGCCAACCGCGACTACTACCTGTGTCTCACAGCCACCGAGGCTACCGAAATTACCGACCCACAGAACTACACCGGATGGGTTGACCCATCACGTCCACCCTTTGTGGCTTCGGGCATCTACCTGCGCGGCGAGGTCAACAGCTGGGGCTCGCCTGCCGACTGGGAGTTCAGCGATGAGGGCGACGGAGTGTATGCCCTCTATGACAAGACGCTGAGCGGAGCCTTTAAGGTTGCCGACGCCAGCTGGAGCTCGGCTTGCAACTATGGCAGCAACGGCAGCCAGGTTTTGCTCGACACCCCCTACTCTCTCGTGCTTGGCACCAACGATAACATCTCTTGCGGCGGCAACACCTACGACTGTAAACGCATTGTCCTGACTATTGCCGACGGTAGCGCAACACTGCTGCTTCAGGGCAACGACGATGAAGGTGACCTCACCGAGGTCTATGTAATCGGCGACAACAACAACTGGAACTACATGGACGATAGCGGCAAACTCACTCTCACCGGCGACAACACATTCACCGGCATGGTGACAATGCCCGCAGGCGACGATGGCTACAGTCACTGGCGCATCTATCAGAAACTTGGCATGGTGGGCGCATGGGGCACCGAAACCGACCTCACCGGCGACAACACCAGCGGAACGCTCGTCAAGGGCGCTACCGGCAAGGTTTCGACCGCACCCGGCACCTACGACGTGACCTTCAACCTCACCACAGGCGAGTTCTCTCTCGTAAAATCGGCTTCGACTGCCACTTCAATGACTTTGCAGCCGGCCAACGTAGTGCTCGTACCCGAGTTGCCCGAGCAGGTAAAAGTGCTCTCGCTCAACAACAGCCTCATCTACTACAACGATCAGGATGCCGTGTTCAACGACATCGCGGCAGCAATGGGCAAAAATGCCAACTGGACCAAGCACACCTTGCTAGGCAAGTCGCTCAACGCACACTGGCAGGAGGGCGATGGTGTGGCCGAGGATGGCAACCCGGGAGCCAAGATGCTCGTGAGAAGCGAAGCATGGAGTCACATCATCCTGCAAGAGCAGAGTGCACTGCCTCGCACCGACATTGATACCTTCCGCGCCAACGTGAAGCGATTGGTTGACTACATTCGTGACTATTGCCCCAACCCTAACGCCATCATCATCGTGCCCATCAACTGGGCCTATAGCGGCGACTGGACCAACTACACCACCTACAACAGCACATTTGTCAAGAACTACCAAGACGTAGCTGCCGACCTGGGCGTGACTCTGTGTCCCGTGGGCGTAGCCTACCAAGCAGTCTACGACAACGAGGGCAGCACCGCCACAGGCACATGGTTCCTCGATGACCGTCATCCCACTCTCAAGGCCACCTACATGGCAGCAGCCATGGAGTATGGCCTCATCTTTGGTGAAGATCCAGCCAGCATAACCTATGCTCCAAGTAGCCTTAGCACTAGCGATGCAGCAAGCATGCGTGCCTACGCCAGCAACGCTCTCAACGGCTTCACCAACTACGTTGACCACACTGGCGGTAAAGTGAACTACAAGGTAACGGTTCGCGACCAGTATGGAATGGAGATTGACCCCGACGACCCAGTGGTGATGACCCTGAGCGGTGGCGGCTCAATCGATGACAATCACACCTTCACCAGCGATGGAAGCAATGGCACCTTCGACGTTAACGCAACTACCGGCAACTTCAGTGCCGATGCCACAGTGACCGTGGCAACTGCCGAGACCGAGGTAACAGTATTCCCTGCCATTGAGCTGAATGAGGAAACACTGAGCGCAATCGAGGACTTTAACGCCATAGGCGACGAGACAACAGCCACTCTGCCCGAGGCTTGGCGCATCGACCGCATCATCACCGCTCCACGCACTCTGGGTCGCTTTGACCAAGCCGACACCCACACCATGTACAGTGGCGGTGTGAATTTGCCAAGCAACGCCAAGAACGGCACATGGAACTTTGGCGCCGACGACACTAGCGACCGCGCTCTAGGCGGCATTTCAACCGGCGTAGCCGACGCCACCCGTTGCGTCAACCTCTATGCTCATCTACTTAACACAGGCAATAAGAACATCGAGAATGTTAACGTTAGCTACAACGTGGAGAAATTCCGCAAGGGCTCTAACAGCGCAGGCTTCGCTGTGCAACTCTACTACTCGATTGACGGTCGCAACTGGACCAGCGCGGGCGACAAGTTCCGCACTTATCTGGCTCCCGACTCGGAGACCGCAGGCTATGCAAGCGTTCCTGGCGAGACAGTGGCAGTGAGCGACGTGCTCGACGTGCCCATCTCGCGCGGATGCGACCTGTATTTGGCTTGGAATATCAGTGTGGCCAGTGGAACTGCGGCACAAAGCGCAATGGCCATTGGCATCGACGACTTCAGCGTCAGCGGCGAGCTGCCCAAGATTCCCATGTCGAAGCACTACGTCTTCGTCAATGACCAAACCGGTTGGGATGCTCTGGGACTTTATGCCTGGGGCGACAGCGAGCTCTTTGGCGCTTGGCCCGGCGAAGCCAGTGTGGGCGACTCTATCGTGGACGGAACAACCTACAAGGTGTTCTTGCTCGACACCGAGGGAGGTAACTACCACCTCATTTTCAACAACTGGAACAACGGCCAGCAGTTGCCCGACTACGACATCACCGCCAATCGCGACTATTATTTCACTATTACCGGCAGCACAGTCACCGAGATTGAGCCAACCGGCGTGGAAAACATCGAGAGCGAGCGTGTCGCTATCGTGATGAACGGCAACGTGGCAACCTTCCCTGGTGTCATCAACGTCTACAACATCAATGGTCAGCAAGTCACAACCGGCTACAACACCGTGAGCCTGAACAGGCTTGGCAAGGGAATCTACATCCTGCGAGCAGGCAATGGCTCCACTCTCAAGGTTGTAAAATAACCACCTGACTCCCCCCAAAACAAAAAGCCTGCACCAGCCTCCCAAGACCGGTGCAGGTTTTTTATTTTTAAACCTTTAGCGATTATTTGTGTCTTATCATTGACAAAAAACACAAAACATGGTCCATTTGGCAGGATTTTTGCTTTGTTGGTATAAAAAATTTTGTTTAACGACTGAGATTTATTACTTTAGCGGTCTCGAAAATCAACTATTACACACTCATAAAAAGAAGTTAACATTATTATTATGAAAAAGACACTAATCGCAGCCATGGGCGCTGCAATGATAATGATGAGCAGTTGCCAGTCGGCAAGCCAGTTCTTTGGCGCTGCAACCGGCGCATCGGTGGGCGGCATGTTTGGCTCGGCCATTGGAAGCATAACCGGTGGATGGCATGGACGCAGCGTGGGCACAATCGCCGGCATGGCTATTGGCGGTGCCATTGGCGCAGCAGCCACAGCCCCCAAGACACAAGACGGAAACTACCGCTCAAGCGACTATTACAATGGTTATGACAACGGCGACTATCGCCAGAACAACTCCTACAGCCCCTATGCCGACATCAGCATCGACAACATCAGGCTTGTGGAGACCAACAATAACAACTGCATTGATGCCGAAGAGCATGCTAAGCTCATTTTTGAGATTCGCAACCACGGCAATGATTACGTCTATGACATCGCACCTGTGATCACTGTGTCGGGGACAAAGCAGATTTTCCTCTCGCCCACAGCTATCGTGAGTGAACTGGGTCCCGGACGTGCCGTGCGCTATCAAGCCGAAGTTGTGGCAACACGCAAACTCAAGACCGGCATTGCCGACTTCTCGATAGGCTTCTCCAACGGCGACCAGCTCTATACTGTGAGCTCATTCCAAATACGCACTTACGGCCGTTGACACCAAAGCACTCTTGAGAGATTAAACAGCATGAAATAAAACCACCCAAGGCAAGCCTCGGGTGGTTTTACGTTTTGATTTGGTATATTTATATATTTCTATATAAATCAACATTCAGCGAAAAATCGCATATTTTTTACAAAAATAGTGCTTTTTCTACAAAAAAAAAGTTTTTACCACAAAAAGTTATCAACAACACCACAAAGCAAGAAGGCGTGCCACAACCAAGTGCGGCACACCTTCAGTAAGGGAGTTGGGGCAAAACACCCTATCACTTAATCACACCAAGTTTCTTGCCCACCTTGATAAAGGCGTCGATGGCCTTGTCGAGATGCTCATGCTCGTGACCAGCCGAGAGCTGAACGCGGATGCGGGCCTCGCCCTTGGGAACAACAGGATAGTAGAAACCTGTCACGTAGATGCCCTCTTCCTGCATGGCGGCAGCGAAGTCTTGTGAGAGCTTGGCGTCGTAGAGCATTACGGCGCAGATAGCGCTCTGAGTGGGCTTGATGTCGAAGCCTGCGGCCATCATCTTGTCGCGGAAGTAGTTCACATTGTCGATGAGCTTGTCGTGCAGCGCGTTGCTCTCCTTGAGCATCTTGAACATCTCAAGGCTAGCACCGACAATAACAGGAGCTACCGAGTTGCTGAACAGGTAGGGGCGAGAGCGCTGACGCAGCATGGCGATTATCTCCTTGCGGCCGGTGGTGAAACCACCCATCGCACCGCCAAAGGCCTTGCCCAGAGTGCCGGTGAACACGTCAATCTTGCCGTAGAGGTTGAACTGCTCGGCTACACCATGACCTGTGGGACCAACAACACCTGCCGAGTGCGACTCGTCGACCATTACCATGGCATCATATTTCTCGGCGAGCTCTACAATCTTATCGACCGGAGCCACGTTGCCGTCCATCGAGAACACACCGTCGGTGGCGATGATGCGGAAGCGCTGCTCTTGAGCCTGCTTCAGGCACTCCTCAAGCTCTTCCATGTTGGCGTTGGCATAGCGATAACGCTTTGCTTTACACAGGCGCACACCGTCGATAATCGAAGCGTGATTGAGCGCGTCGCTGATGATAGCGTCGTCGGGACCAAGCAGTGCCTCAAAGAGACCGCCATTGGCGTCGAAGCACGAGCCGTAGAGGATGGTGTCCTCGGTGTGGAAATAATCGCTGATGGCAGCCTCAAGCTCCTTGTGAATGTCCTGAGTGCCGCAAATGAAACGCACGCTCGACATGCCAAATCCGCGCTCGGCCATCATGTCGGTGGCAGCCTTGATTAGGCGAGAGTTGTCGCTAAGACCCAGGTAATTGTTGGCGCAGAAGTTAAGCACATCGGTGCCTGGTTTTACTTTGATAGCCGCCTTCTGTGCGGTGGTGATCAATCTTTCTTCTTTGTACAGGCCGGCATCTTTAATAGCAGCCAGCTCATTGCTAAGGTGTTCTTGAAATTTTCCGTACATGAGTTTTTTTAAGATTAAAATAGTTGTTTATTGTTAGTAGTATTGTCTTCGATACCCACAAAGTTCTAAAAAAATCACGACATAGAACAATTTTTTTACCGAAAATTTATTAAATTTGATTGTTAGTGATTAATTTTGCACATCTTAAAAAACAAAACAACTATTTTTTAAACAATGAAGAACGTTTTAGTTATTGGGTCAACAGGCCAAATTGGCTCTGAACTCACCATGAAACTTAGAAGTATTTATGGCAACAATGCAGTTGTTGCCGGTTATATTCCAGGTGCTGAACCCAAAGGAGAACTTGCCGAAAGCGGACCAAGCGAAGTAGTCGACATCACTAACGCACAGCAAATTGCCGATGCCGTGAAGAAATATAACATCGACACTATCTACAACCTTGCCGCGCTTCTCTCGGCTGTCGCCGAAAGCAAGCCTTTGCTGGCATGGAAAATCGGTATTGGCGGACTCATGAACACCCTCGAGGTTGCACGCGAGTGCAAGTGCGCCGTGTTCACTCCAAGCTCTATTGGTTCCTTTGGTCCCAACGCCCCCAAGGACGGCACTCCACAAGACACCATTCAGCAGCCACGCACCATGTACGGCGTGACCAAGGTGAGCGGTGAGCTATTGAGCAACTACTACTTCACACGCTTTGGCGTCGACACCCGCTCGGTGCGCTTCCCAGGCCTCATCTCTTATGTTACCCCTCCGGGCGGCGGCACCACCGATTATGCTGTCGACATCTACTATAGCGCCGTCAAGGGCGAGAAGTTCACCTGCCCCATTCAGGCAGGAACCTTCATGGACATGATGTACATGCCCGACGCCTTGCGCGCGGCAATCGAAATCATGGAAGCCAACCCCGATCGTCTTGTACACCGCAACTCGTTCAACATCGCCTCCATGAGCTTCGACCCCGAGATTATCTACAACAGCATCAAGAAGGTGATTCCGGACTTTGAGATGAAATATGAGGTAGACCCATTGCGCCAAGGCATTGCCGACTCGTGGCCCAACCGCCTCGACGACACTTGCGCACGTGTTGAATGGGACTGGAAACCCGAGTA
>DGWL01000095.1:11914-30654 GCA_002396125.1 Porphyromonadaceae bacterium UBA4259 | reverse complement strand
TTCCCCGAGAACTCGGTGCAATACTTCGTGTCCTACTACGACTACTACCAGCCCGAAGCCTACCTGCCCTCGAGCGACAAGTATATCGAGAAAGACCTCGCCATCATTCAAGAGATTGACCGCCTGCGCTTGGCAACAGTAACCGCTCTGCTTTCAGGGCGGAGGGACGTGATTGTGGTGTCGAGCGTGTCGTGCCTATACGGCATGGGAAATCCCGAGAACATTGAGGCCAACATAGTGAAGCTCAAGGTTGGTGACCGCATAGGCCGTGACACATTCTTGCGCCGCCTGGTAGATGCCTTGTATAGCCGCAACGAGTATGAGCTGTCGATGGGCACTTTCAGGGTGAAAGGCGACACGGTAGACGTGATGATTGCCGACACCGACGCTGTGCTGCGAGTCATCTTTTGGGGCGATGAGATTGAGAGCATGGCGCTTCTTGACCCACTCACGTTGATGCCACGTGAGACAGTGGATGGATTTAACATTTATCCTGCCAACATTTTCGTCACCAGCAAGGACACAATGGCAAGCGCGCTGGGAAAGATTGACGTAGATCTTGGCACTCAAGTTGACATGTTCTACCGCGAAAATCGTCCAGTTGAGGCAAAGCGCCTGCGTGAACGCGTGACCTACGACCTGGAGATGATTCGCGAGGTGGGTTATTGTTCGGGCATTGAAAACTATTCTCGCTACTTCGATGGTCGTGAGCCCGGAGCTCGCCCCTATTGCCTTCTTGATTATCTGCCCAAAGATTTCTTGACAATAATCGACGAGAGCCATGCCACGGTGCCGCAAGTGCGTGCAATGTACGGCGGTGACCGCTCTCGCAAAGACACGCTGGTGAACTATGGCTTCCGCCTTGATGCGGCCCGCGACAACAGACCACTGACTTTCACTGAGTTTGAGGCTCTTACCAATCAAACAATTTACGTCAGTGCCACCCCGGCCGACTATGAGCTGGAGAAATGCGAAGGCGTTGTCACCGAGCAAATTATTCGTCCCACAGGACTGCTTGACCCGAAAATCACGGTGCGTCCGTCGCTAGGGCAGATTGATGACCTCATCCATGAGATAGAACTCAGAGTGGAGAATCGTGAGCGCGTGCTCGTGACTACTCTCACCAAGCGCATGGCCGAGGAACTGAACAACTACCTGGGCAAACTCGACATCAAGTGTGCCTACATGCACAGCGACGTTGAAACCATGGACCGCATCCAGATTATCGATGACCTGCGCCTAGGCGTGATTGACGTGCTGGTGGGCGTAAACCTGCTCCGTGAGGGTCTTGACCTGCCCGAGGTGTCGCTTGTGGCGATTCTTGATGCCGACAAGGAAGGTTTTTTGCGTTCGCACCGCTCATTGACCCAAACGGCCGGTCGCGCGGCACGCAACCTCAATGGTGAGGTAATAATGTATGCCGACAAAATTACCGACTCGATGCGCCGCACCATCGACGAGACCGAGCGCCGCCGCACCATGCAGCTTCACTATAACGAAGAACATGGAATCACACCACAGGCCATCGTCAAGGCACGCAACTCCATCATCGGTGTTGACACCAACATGAGTGCCAGTGAGGAAACTCGCAAGCATGCACGCAAATATGAGAGCAATGTGGTTGACACCTCATCACTGCAGCAGCAAGTTGAGGCTGAGTTTAACCACACCGCCGGCATTGCCGCCGATCCAGTGATCGCCTACATGAAACCGCAAGACCTGGAGAAGACTATCGAGCACCTCAAGAGCCAAATGGTTGCCGCCGCCAAGAACATGGAATTCCTAGCCGCCGCGCAGTATCGCGACGAGATTCTTAAACTACAAGAAAAACTAAATGCCGAGCAAGAATAGTCATCACATTAATGGACAATGGTTGCCAACAACCAAGAAGGAAGTTGAGCACCTGAGGTGGGATGAAATCGACGTGATTCTTTTCACCGGTGACGCCTACATTGACCACCCGTCGATGGGGACCGCAGTGATTGGTCGCACACTCGAGGCCCATGGCTATCGCGTGGCGGTGGTGCCGCAGCCCAACTGGCGCGATGACCTGCGCGACTTCAAGAAGCTGGGACGCCCCAGACTGTTCTTCGGCGTGTCGGCAGGGGCTATGGACTCGATGGTAAACCACTACACAGCCAACCGACGCCGGCGCAGTGACGACGCCTACACCCCCGATGGTCGTGCAGGAGCCCGCCCCGACTACCCCACTATCGTATATAGCGAGATTTTGAAGAAACTATTCCCCGATGTACCGGTGGTTGCCGGAGGCATTGAAGCCTCGCTCCGTCGCCTGTCGCACTACGATTACTGGCAGGATAAGCTCATGCCATCGATAATGCTTAGCGCTCCTGTCGACATTATTTCCTATGGCATGGGCGAACTGGCCATTGTGGCTATTGCCGACGCACTGAACGCCGGAGCCAAAATTGAAGACTTGACCTATATCGACCAGACCGTCGTGCGCCGTCCATTAAGCGAAATTCCCGCTCATGACGATGAAAACAACATCGTGCTTCACTCTCACGAAGAGTGCAAAGCCAGCAAGCGCAATCAGGCCGAGAACTTTCGCCACATCGAGATTGAGAGCAATCGCTGGCATGGGCACACACTGTGGCAGGCCGCAGGCGATGTGGCAATCAAAGTCAATCCCATGAATCCGCCCATGACAACCGAGCAGGTTGACGCATCGTTTGACCTGCCTTACACTCGCCTGCCTCACCCACGCTACCGCGGCAAGCGAATTCCGGCCTACGAAATGATTCGCCACTCGGTGTGCATGCACCGCGGCTGTTTTGGCGGTTGTGCCTTCTGCACCATCAGCGCCCATCAGGGAAAATTCATCGCCTCTCGCAGCAAAGAGTCGATTATGCGCGAGGTCAAGCAGGTGACGATGATGGACGACTTCAAAGGCTACATCAGCGACCTGGGCGGGCCCAGCGCCAACATGTATGCCATGCATGGGCACGACCTTGAGCGATGCAAGCGCTGCACACGCCCCTCGTGCCTGCACCCCAAGCCCTGCCCCAACCTCAATAACGACCACCGCCCGCTGCTCGACATCTACCACAGCGTGGACGCACTGCCACAGGTAAAGAAGTCATTCATTGGCAGCGGTGTGCGTTACGACCTGTCGATGCACCGCAGCGGCGACCCCGAGATTGACAAGGCCAACGCACAGTACAACGAGGAGCTGATACGCTTCCATGTGTCGGGCCGCCTCAAGGTTGCTCCCGAGCACACCAGCGACGCTGTGCTGCACGTCATGCGCAAGCCGTCGTTTGAGTTCTTCAAGCACTTCAAGCGCATCTTCGACCGCGTGAATGAGCGCTATAACCTAAAGCAGCAACTAATTCCTTATTTCATATCGTCGCATCCGGCATGCACCGAGATGGACATGGCCGAACTCGCTGCACTAACCAAGGAGCTGGATTTCCATCTTGAGCAGGTGCAGGACTTCACCCCTACTCCCATGACCGTGGCCACCGAGGCGTTCTACACCGGTCTGCATCCTTACACTCTCGAGCCTCTTTACTGTGCCCACAGCAAGGAAGAGAAACTCGCCCAACGCAAGTATTTCTTCTGGTACGACAAAAAGTACAAGGCCGACATCATCAAGTCGCTCAAAAAAATGCACCGCAACGACCTGATAAGGAAGCTATATCCTCCACGATAACATAACTCTTCCTTAAAAAAGGTTAACTATAGACGCAAAATGCTTTATTTTGCGTCTTCATTGTGTAATGGATGAGCGAGAGTTTGAACAATTGGCGGCAGGGCTGCGCAAGAAGGCCATTACCACATGTCTATCGTGTGGTGCCGATGCAATGCAGGCCGAAGATGTGGCGCAAGACGTGCTGCTGCGATTGTGGCAGATGCATGATAGCCTTGACCGGTATCGCTCGCTTGAAGCTCTGGTGACAGTGATGGCACGCAACGAGGTTGTGAGCCAGCATCGCACGAAGCGCACCATTCCGTTGAGCGACATCAGCGCAAGCCTGCTGCATTCAAACCTAGGCAATGCCGACCAAGAATTCATCTCAGCGCAAGAAATGGCATGGCTCACGAGTGCAATGCAACAGTTACCCGGCACGCAATATGCAGTGCTACACATGCGCCAAGTGGAGCATAGGTCCTACGACGAAATCGCACAACTACTTGGCATTGAGAGCAGCTCGGCACGAAGCCTGCTTTCCAGAGCAAGAATGTGGCTATTACATGAAATTAAGAACCGAGATAAGTAATGATGAACAGCACAGAGCAACATATTGAACATCTTCTTCAACTCTTCATGCAGGGTGAGAGCACACTAGAGCAAGAAAACGAGTTGAGCCGCTACTTCACCACAGCAAGCGATGTGCCTGAGCAGTGGCAACATTACAAGCAGATGTTTGCCTACTTTGACCAGGGCATGCCTTTGCCCAATGAAAGCAATGAGGTAACGGCCTGTAAGCGAGGCAAGACCACCCGCCCGCTAATGTGGTGGACATTGAGTGCCGCTGCAGCAGCAATTGCAGTGATAGTTTTTTCCATAGGCTTCACCCACAGTCCCAAAGCACCTGTGGTCAAGCAACAGCCAGTCATCGCTGAAGCAAATGACACTTTAATCACTCAACCTCCCCATCCTGCCTCAACACCCATCGACAAGCCTGCAACCTCAGTCGGCAAGAAAATCACGATTAAGCCCACACTACTCATGGCCAAGCACAACAAAGCAAAGCCGGCCAAGAAGCAAGGCAATCTAATCATGCCACACCTCGACAGCGTGGAGATGGAACACGAGCAAGGACAAATGGAACTTGCACAACAAGAAGTGCTTGCCTACCGCCTCATTGCCGAGCAAGAACGAGAACAAATGCGAAACGAGCAACACAGCACCCGAGCCGTGGTCCACATGGCAAAGCAGGAAATCAGGCAAAGGCACATGAGCACTGAGCCACAAGCAATTCAAGTAGTGTTCAAATAACGCTAAATTAAAAATATCACAACCACTCACAAGTTTTCCAAAATATTGACAATTAACAATTCACCGACAACTATGAATAATCTATTTATCTCTTACATCGTGGCTGCAATTATAGCGCTTTTTGCATGCATAACTGGTGCAGCTCAAACTCATGTTGATCAACAATTCAAGCGGTTTGACAGCATGATAAAGAGCGGCAACATCACCGCTACCAGCATGCAAAATGTAACTTATCACAACGGAGACATGACGACCGGCAGTTGCACATCGTGCGAGTTCAAAATCGAACATGGAAGCAACATTGTGAAAGACATCGTTAGTGCAATGAATAGAGACGAGAACGCCGCTTATCACAGTGCATCAAGCACAGCCGGCAATCAAAGCGTGACCTACGCAATAGCCTATGGCAATGGTAAAAACGACTATGTACTAATTGGTGATAACCCCAAAAGAAACTTCAAAGTGGTGTGCTTCAAGGACAATAAGAATAACGACTACCGCATCAGCTATGCCATTGAGTGGGAACAAGACAACAAGGGCAACTACACAGGCAAGTTGTGCAAGGTGTTTGGCATGAAGCCCGACAAAATGATTTCCTCCAACAACAGGGAGATAAACGTTTCCAATATCGACACACTCATTAGCAGCAATAAACTTAATGCGCTCAGTAAACTGAAAGACTTGAGAAATCTTAACTTGAATGGTAATGGCTACACATTAAATCTAAAAGAATATTTAAACGGCAATCACTCGTCGTGGGACGATGATGAAAACTGGCCACTGGACGACGAAGATGCCGACGACATAGCCTCGGAGTGGCTCACCGAATTTGGACTATATTGTAACAAGTTTAAAGAAAAAGCCAAGCAGAGCGCCAGCAATGGCATCGTGTATGCCACCGAGATTTTAAAGCTTTGCAAGCGTGCCAGTGGCATTTTAGATAAAGATGAGAAAAAGTTGTGCATCGAAACCCTAAAAGACTGCAAAGGTTATAGTAAGGATAAATTTATCATTGGTCTTCTAGATCAAGCTATCAGTCATCTTAAAGGCAAAAACAACGACGAGAGTTATTTTCCAAGTCATCTCAACAGGAATCACATCAACCGACTCTGCTAACTGAGTGTTGCGTTGCCTCGCCTGCCGGTTGTACTAAAAAAACTGAAATCTTTGGTGATAAGAATAATTTGTGTTAGTTTTGCAGTCACAAAACGAAAAAGACCTATTTGAATATGACCAAAAAGATAAGGCTTATACTCGTGGTTGTGGCGGTGCTTGGGGCACTCGTGGCACAGGCGCAGCCTCAACGTCGCTGGGGTATCACCCTTGGTGGCAACTATAACGAGATACATTTCAAGCAGACCAACATCATGGAAAGCGACCGCATGTTTGGCGGTTCGATTGGTTTGACAGGCGAGATGATGATACCCGGCGTGGGCTTCGGAATTGACGGTTCAGTGCTCTACACGCTTCGCCAAGGCAAGGTTCACTTCGGCGACAAGAGAATTTGGGAGTCGCAAGGCATTGAAACCCAGGCTGTGCGCCTGCATTACATCGATGTGCCTCTGAACTTGAAGTTCCGCTACAGCAACTTGGGCGGTTTTGAGAGCACGATGATGCCATTTGTGTATGCCGGTCCCACTTTCTCATTTCTTGCCGGGCACAACAAGGTGAATGATGCCTTGAAATACACCACCGTGAGCGTACTCCTGCATGCAGGCATTGGCGTGGAGTTGTTCAACCGCTTGCAGCTCAGTGGCGGTTATAGCTTCAGCATTGGGCAAAGCGTTCGCACAAAGCTTCTCGACGATCATGTGGCAAAGAATCGCACTTGGTTTATTCAAGCAACCTATTTCATCAAGTAGAAACCACTTAACACACACTTAACTCATAGCAAGGGAGTTGGAATGAACATTATGTTTCCAACTCCCTTCATTTTTTACCATTTGTCAAGAGTCTCACGCTTAAAGCCATCGCCCGAGGCACATCAAGCCCCAGAGCGGCGTGAGTTCTCCAGTATTCTTTTATTCCAGCAACATACCTGCAGCGACATCATGAGCCACATCGCTGCCCATGCTGATGCCGGCAATGGTGAGAGCAAACTTGGATGCGGCTGCGGGACCGTTGCCAGTGACGATATTGCCATCGACGGCAACCGGCTGCTGAAGGACATTGGCACCTGCCATGCCATCCTCCATGCCGGGGTAGCACACGGCGTCGCGGCCTTCGAGAAGTCCAAGCGGGCCAAGAATTACCGATGGAGAAGCACAAATTGCCGCAATCTTCTCACCCTTGTTAACCTGCTCTTGCAGTAAATCACACAAGTCTTCGCAAGCAGCAAGATTGCTGGCACCAGGCATTCCTCCCGGGCATATTATCCACTCGGCATCCTCTAGCATCTCGGGGTTGAAGGCCTCATCGGCAACAATGGTAACTCCGTGAGCACCAATAGCCTCGGGGGTCTCATAAATCGACATTGTGACTACCGGCATCTGGGCGCGGCGCAACACATCAACAACAGTAAGGGCCTCAATTTCCTCGAAGCCATCGGCAAACATAACGTAACTTGGTCTCATAATAGTTGTTGGTTTTGAGGTTCTTTATTAGCAATTGTTTTTATTCAGGTTGCTAAGTTAAGAAATTCTTATTAAAAGGCAAAACAAACAATTAAAAATTGCAATGTTTTATAGGGAGAATTGTAAAACTTTTTATTATTTTTGCATTTCAAGAAAAAACATTCAACATGAAATATCACATCAACCTGCTACTGGCCGGAATCACATTGATAATACTAGGCACTGCACCAATGCTTGCCACCGACAAGATTTCGCTCTCCAGCGAAGAGGAAGCACAACTCTATGTACTCCAGTTGGGACAGTCACTGGCCATGCCCGACCTCGCCGACTACAGCGAAGATTTCTACTATCGCAACTACTTGACATCGGTCACCGCTCGCAAGGCTATGCCATGGGGAGCGACGATACCCTCAAGAGTATTTAAGCACTTTGTGCTCCCTGTGCGCGTTAACAACGAGAATCTCGACTCGGCGCGATGGGTGTTTTATGACGAACTTAAAGACCGCGTAAAGCACCTTTCGATGAAAGATGCCATTCTCGAGGTGAATCATTGGTGTCACGAGAAGGTGAGCTACCGCCCTAGCGACGCGCGCACCAGTAGCCCACTGGCGACCGTCAAGACAGCCTACGGGCGCTGCGGCGAGGAGTCGACACTACTAGTTGCCGCCCTGCGCTCGGTGTGCATACCGGCACGGCAAGTCTACACACCACGATGGGCACACACCGACGACAACCATGCATGGGTTGAGGCTTGGGCCGACGGCCAGTGGTATTTTCTTGGCGCTTGCGAACCCGAACCTGTGCTGAACCTAGGGTGGTTCAACGAAGGCGCATCTCGAGCCATGCTCATGCACACCAAGGTGGCAGGTGACTACCAAGGTCCCGAAGAAGTGATAAGCCGCACACCATGCTACACCGAGATTAACGTCACCAGCAACTATGCCCCAACCTGCAATGTGGAAATTGTTGTTGTTGACAGCAACAACTCCCCTGTGCAAGGCGCCAAAGTTGAGTTTAAGCTTTACAACTATGCCGAGTTCTACACTCTCGTGACACGCACCACCGGCAGTGACGGCAAGGTCTCGCTCACGGCAGGACGTGGCGACCTGCTTGTCTGGGTTAAAAAGGACAACTTGGTGGCAGTGCAAAAAGTATCATGGAGGGAACCTCACAGCGAAACCATCATGCTGAATAGCACAAGATTACCCGAACATCTCGACCTCGATATTGTGCCACCAGCACCCCACCCCATTATTCCCACGGTCACAACCGAGCAACGCGTCATCAACGACCTGCGCAAAGCACAAGAGGACTCCATTCGCCAAGCCTACGAAGCCACAATGCCAGTTGAGGCATGGCGAGGCAACCACCGCGTGATACAACAATTCAT
This sequence comes from Porphyromonadaceae bacterium UBA4259, assembly GCA_002396125.1. GTDB lineage: Bacteria > Bacteroidota > Bacteroidia > Bacteroidales > Muribaculaceae > Sodaliphilus. Next base: position 21,725 of record DGWL01000095.1, on the reverse strand, counting down.
CAACGAGGCAAAAAACAAGGTGATGGTCAATAAACTCCTAGAAGTCATCAGCGACAAAGACCTGCGTGACATCTCCCTTGATGTGCTGCGCGACAATGAAGTGACACTGACCGACACCAGCGACATCTACTGCCGCTATGTTCTCAACCCCCGAGTGGAGAACGAATGGCTCACACCCTATAAATCATTCTTCGCCAAGGAACTTCATCACATCAAGAACATTGGTCAACTCATTGAGTGGACGCGAAACAACATCATAATTGACGGCAACCGCAACCCTCAACACCTGCGCCAGCAACCCATGAGCGTGTTCCACACACGACAAGCCGATGAGCTGGGACGTGCAATTTTCTTTGTGAGTGCCGCACGCAGCCTAGGCTGGCCTGCTCGCATTAACGAAGTGAACGGCAAACTTGAATATTATCGGAACAACACCTGGCACGAGGTGAGATTTGAAGAACAGGAATCACTAAAAATCGAGCCAACCGGCACTTTGCGACTGAAGTTCACCCCAAGTGGCACTCATAACGACCTCGCCTACTACACCCACTTCACGCTGAGCAAGATTGTAGATAACAAGCCGCAACTTCTCACCTACCCCGAAGATGCAACATGGAGCAAATCGTTTAAAAACGGAGTTGAGCTTGAGCCAGGCACCTACCTGCTCACCACGGGCAACCGCCAGAGCGACGGCAGTGTGCTGGCAAGTACAACCACTTTCACAATCATTTCTGGGCAAAAGCAAACTGTAGCTCTGAAACTACGGGAATCGCAAGATGCGCTCGCAGTGGTTGGCAACATCGACTGCAACCAGACATACCAGGAACTAACGCCGGGCGATAATCAATTCAGAATTATTAGTCAAGAGGGCTACACAATAGTGGGAATCATTGCATCCAACCATGAGCCCACCAACCATGCCATGCACGATATTGCAACTTGCATCAAGGAGCTTGAAGCATACGGTTGCCACCTTGTCATTATCGATAGCAACGGTGACGGATTCCTGAAATACAAAACCCGGGATTTTAGCAATTCCAAATGGTTAATTGAGCTTGACCAAAACAAAGCATTAGCCACAACTATTGGAAACCAACTAAACATCGACACCACCACACTACCTGTCTTCTTGTTAAGCGACAGCAATGGCAATGTCTATTTTACCAAGCAGGGCTACACCATTCACATGGGCCAACAGCTGCTGAATGTAGCCAAAAGGCTAAGACAACAAACCAGATAAAGCATCCCAAAAAAACTCAAAAGCAAAGAAAAAATCGAGAAAATCACTTTTTTAAAAAAAAAGTTCCCCAAAAATTTGCGCAGCTCAAAAAATGGTTGTAATTTTGCATCGCTTTTCAAGAAAAGGCCTTTGGGTGCTTAGCTCAGCTGGTTCAGAGCATCTGCCTTACAAGCAGAGGGTCGGCGGTTCGAATCCGTCAGCACCCACCCAAGAGAAATCGCTGATAGACATTGATTTAAGTCAAATCTATCAGCGATTTTTTTGTGGTAATTGCTATAAAAATCTCTTATTTTTGTACGCTGTTGTCACTTCGTGACAAACATTATAACCACAAGTTAAGCGGTTGATTTACTGCAAAGGTAAACCAACCGCTTTAGCTTATAATTTAGAATTCAATACCCACATTTAAGGTGAGTGACTAATGTGGTGTTCTACATAGCCCAAATCAACATGCCGGCGCATATAATGACACCTGTAATGAGAAGGTCGATAAGGCAGTAACCCATGATATCCTTTGCGTTAAGGCGAGCGATAGCCAATGCCGGAAGTGCCCAAAATGGTTGAATGAGATTAGTCCATGCATCACCCCATGAAATGGCCATGCCTGTCAAGCCCGGGTCGACACCAAGGCTGGCTCCCGCAGTGAACATAACCGGCGCTTGCACAGCCCAATGACCACCGCCACTAGGCACAAAGAGGTTGAGCACCGCAGCACAAAGGAAGGTGAGCAAAGGATAGGTAACCGGATTGCTGATTTGGATGCAGGCTTCGGCCAAGACGCCTCCCAAACTGATGCCGCTCAGGCCAACACCAGTGACGATGCCCATGATACCGGCATAGAAAGGGAATTGCAGGATGATTCCAGCTGCACCGGTGGTAGCTTTCCCGAAGGCACGCACATAGTCGAGCGGCGTGGAATGGAGCACGAGTCCGAGCGCCAGGAATATCATGATTACACCGCCAAGGTCTAATGTGGCATCGCGCACGATGAGATGAATGATGAGATAGGCTACGAGCATCAGTGCCACAAGCCACGAGAGTAGTTTGCTTCGCTCAAGCTGCTGCGCCGGAGTCTTGGGCGACTCGGCATTATCGGTGACAGTATTATCATCGTCTTTCAAGAGTGAGCGCTCAACAGTGAGGATGCCTTGCTTGGGGTGCATCAAGGTGTTAGCGACGGTGATACCGATTATCACAAACAGCACAGTAACCAGATTGTGCCAGTCGAAGATAGTTTGCGCCAATGGCACAGGGTCGGTAAGCGCACCGCTGGTAGCCATTGACAGAGCCTCACCCGGTGTTGCCATTGTGAGTGGAATAGAACCTGAGAGGCCAGCGTGCCACACAACGAAGCCACTATAGGCCGATGCGATGAGAAGCCTATAGTCGACATCGGAACGCTGACGTGCTATTGCCTTGGCAAACACAACACCAACGATGAGACCAAAGCCCCAGTTGAGCCAGCATGACAGAGCCGACACTACAGTCACAAGGGCTATTGCGGCAGGGGCACTCTGTGGCAGGCGCGCCATCGCATTGATAGCTCGCTTGATGACCGGAGCGGCAGCCAAAGTCGATCCACATACCAAAACAAGAGCCATTTGCATTGCAAACTCCAACAAGTTCCACACTCCGTCACCCCAGTGCTCCACCACTTCGAGGGGAGTCTGATGACACAATGGCATCGCCACCAGCGCAGCCACGAAGGTGAGCAGGATAGCGAAAATAAACGGTTCAGGTAACCAACGCTGTACTAATCGAACGCAGAATTTAATCATTTTAGACGATATTCTTTTGAAATTATTTAATTTTTCAGGTTAATGGGGTGCAAAGATACACAATATTTTTGTTTGGCGATTAAGAAAAATTGTTTTTTAAATCACAATATGCAATGATAATATTGATTGGGATGATTCATCTCGCTGCCTATCAGGTATTATAGGTTGTCAATCGCCCGTTCCACAAGTGTCAAAGAGGGGTTAGCCTAGTTCATTGACTGTACACCGTGCTGTGCACTGCACTGAGCTAAAGATTCTCAAAGGTCATTAAATCTAACACTAACAACAGGCAACAAAGATTATTAATATGCTCTAACTTCTGCGCCATCACCTCATTATTTGGATATAAAAAAAGAGTGCGTCACCGCGATTGCGATGCCGCACCCTTGTAGTTGTGCCAAGTGACAACTTAGAGCGTTACTTGATGTTTAGTTTCTCGGGGTCAAGAGTCTTGGGCATGGGAGTTTCCTGTCCTTGGTTCTCAACAGCTTTCACCTTGGCAATAGAGTCTTGCTGGAGCTTGTAAGCCTTAGCGGCCTCGCTGTCAGGTTTCAGCCAAGTGTCGAGCCAGCGGAAGAACTCGCGTTGCCACATGAGAGAGTTTTGCGGACGCAAAATCCAGTGGTTCTCCTCGGGGAAAAGTAACATGCGAGAAGGAATACCGCGAATTTGTGCCGCATTAAATGCTTGACAAGCCTGGGTGAAGACGATGCGATAATCGAGCTCACCGGCAGTAATCATGATAGGAGTGTTCCAATTGTTGACAAAGTTGATGGGATTGGCCTGAGCATAGGTCTTCTGGGCCTTAGCGTTATCTTTTTCCCAAACCGGTCCGCCGAGATCCCATTGTGTGAACCACATCTCCTCGGTCTCGAGATACTGTGCCTCAAGATTGAAAATACCAGCGTGAGCAAGGAAGCAAGCGAACATATTGTTGTGGTTGCCTGCCAACCAGTAAACCGAGTAGCCGCCATAGCTTGCGCCAACAGCGCCCATGCGGTCGCCGTCGATGTAGGGTTGCTGCTTCATATAGGTGGCAGCGCTCATGTAGTCTTTCATGTTCTGGCCTCCGTAGTCACCGCTGATTTGAGCGTTCCACTCGGTACCGAAACCAGGCAAACCGCGACGGTTAGGTGCAATGACAACGTAGCCCTGGCTAGCCATCAGACGGAAGTTCCAGCGATAGGAGAAGAACTGACTCACGGGCGATTGTGGTCCACCCTCGCAGAAGAAGATTGAAGGATACTTCTTGTTGGGGTCAAAGTTAGGTGGCAGCACAACCCACACTGTCATGTCCTTACCATCGGTGGTCTTGACGATTTCCTTGCGCATATCGATTGAGTCGACCTTAGCGAGAAGCGCATCGTTGGTTGTAGTGAGTTTCACAGGCTCCTTGCCCATCTCAACGCAGAAGATTTCGTTAGGCTCAGCATAGCTGTGACGCAGGGTGATGAGCTTACCATCGGCCATAGGCACGATGGCCGCATAGTCGTGCCAATCGTTGATGCCTGGAGTGACTGTGTCGACCTGTTGAGTCTCAACATTGATGCGGAACATGGGAATAGTGCCCTGATAGGGAGCAAGGAAATAGATAAACTTGCCATCGGGTGACCACTGCAGGTCATCGGCACTGTAGTCCCAGTTCTCGGTGAGGTCTTTCTTCTCCCCGGTCTTCATGTCAAGAACGAAAATACGGTTCTTGTCGGCCTCATAGCCATCGTGCTCCATCGAGAGGAAAGCCACTTTGTCCTTAAACACACGAGGATTAGTGTCGTAGCCCATCATCCCCTCGGTGAGGTTCTTCTCGGTTTTTCCGCTTGCGATATCAAAGAGATAGAGGTCGCTGTTGGTTGAGAAAGCATATTCCTTACCTGTTTTCTTGCGGCACACGTAGATGACCTTCTTGCTGTCGGCGGTCCAAGCAAAAGATTCAATGCCACCCCATGGACGCATGGGCGATTCATACTGAGTGCCTTCAAGGATGTCTTTAGGATCCTTGACCATACCGCCTGTGAAATCGGCCACAAAAGGATGAGGCACTTGAGTTACCCACTCGTCCCAATGCTTATACATCATGTCGTCGATGAGGCGGGCATTAGCCTTGTCGAGGTCGGGATAGTTGTCAAGAGGCTGAGTCTTGCCATACTGAACAGTGCTGACAAGCAGAATCTTGGTGCCATCGGGCGAAATGGTGAAACCTTCGACTCCATTCTCCATCTCGCTAACCGGCTTGCGGTTGCCACCATTGGCGTCCATAACCCAAACCTGAGTCTTAGAATCCTCCTTTGCAGGGTCGCGATAGAGAAAAGCGATTTGCGCGCCACCGTTAATCCACACCGCATTGCTCTCGCTACTAGGCGAGTTGGTAATGTTGACAGGGGGAGTTTTGCCGTCGATGCTCATCAGCCAGAGGTCGGCATTGCCTTTATTCTCTTTAACGTCCTGATAATTGACGCTGTAGAGAAGTTGCTTTCCGTCGGGCGAAACTTGTGGGTCACCCACACGTCCTAGTGATAACAGCACTTCGGGAGTAAACTTCCCGTCCTTAATCTCAATAGCTTGTCCACCAGCAGCATCGCCGCCACCGCCATTAGAAGCTGAGTTGCAAGCGGTTAATGCCATCAACGCTGCCAATGAAGCCATAAAAGTTGATTTTAATCGATTCATAAAATAGTTGTTAATGATGTATTATAAGTTTTCAAGTATTGACCTTAAAAGTGCAAATTTAGCGAAAAATAATGATTATTCGCCATTTTTATACGATTTTTTGAAAAGTGGAGTGCAAAATTAAATGAATTGAGAGGCAATGATTAACCGGCAAGGAGAATGTGACAGCTTGCCCTAAAATGATAGTTTCGCTACAAGTTCTTCATGAATTAAGACTTTTTAAGTATTATTTTTGTTTAATTATTCGCTAATTGTGCATATGCTTGCACAAATATTCACTTTTAACAAATAAAAATACATTTTTATGAAATCAAAAAAGTATTTACTTCAAGAGAGGGATATACCACAAGCATGGTATAACGTTATCCCCGACATGGCTGTGAAGCCATCACCACTCATCAACCCCGCCACTAGAGAGCCATTGAAGGCCGAGGACATGTATCCTTTGTTCTCGAAGGCGGCATCACAACAAGAATTAAACACAACCGACCGATGGATTGAAATTCCTGAGGAGGTTAGAGATATGTATCGCATTTGGCGCCCTACCCCACTGGTTCGCGCACACGGGCTAGAGAAACTACTCGACACGCCGGCCCACATCTATTTCAAGAACGAAAGTGTAAGCCCCGTGGGGTCGCATAAGCTGAACTCGGCCATAGCGCAAGCCTATTATTGCAAGCAGGAAGGAGTGACCAATATCACCACCGAGACAGGCGCTGGGCAATGGGGCGCTGCGTTGTCGCTGGCAGCAAAGCACTTTGGCCTTGAACTCGCTGTTTACATGGTGAAAATCAGCTATGAGCAGAAGCCTTACAGGCGCTCAATCATGCAGACCTATGGCGCTGAGGTGATTTCATCGCCAAGCATGTCGACCAAGGCCGGTCGCAAAATAATTACCGACAGTCCCAACCATCAAGGCTCGCTTGGCACAGCCATCAGCGAAGCTGTAGAACTGGCAATAAGCACTCCAGGCTGCAAATATGTGCTGGGGTCGGTACTGAATCACGTTGCACTGCACCAGACGGTGATTGGCCTAGAAGCCGAGAAACAAATGGAAATGGCCGGAGAATACCCCGACATGGTCATCGCATGCTTTGGCGGCGGCAGCAACTTTTCGGGCTTGGCATTCCCATTCTTACGCCACAAGCTCAACGGCGAGCACACCGGCACCAGTTTCATCGCTGCCGAGCCTGCATCATGTCCCAAGCTCACACGCGGTATGTTCCAGTATGACTTTGGCGACGAGGCCGGTTACACACCATTAATTCCCATGTACACACTGGGCCACAATTTCCGTCCAGCCAACATTCATGCCGGTGGTCTCCGTTACCATGGCGGCGGTGCGATTATCAGCCAGCTCAAGCACGACGGCTTAATCGACGCTGTCGATATTCCTCAGCTTGAGACCTTCAAGGCTGCCGCGCTTTTTGCCCAAAGCGAGGGCATCATCCCTGCTCCCGAGTCGTCGCATGCCATTGCCGCCACCATCAACGAGGCGCTAAAGTGCAAAATCTCAGGCGAGAAGAAGACAATCCTGTTCAACCTGTCGGGTCATGGATTGATCGACATGACAGCCTATGACCGTTATTTTGCCAACGACCTGGCCAACTACAACGTGAGCGCTGAGGAAATCGAAAAATACACCAAGGACTTGGAAAAAATACTATAAGCTAATCTGCTCTAATATAAAAGTGCCGTCACTTGATTGTGGCGGCACAAATTATTTTATTATTTTCCTTAGAGGAAGTAGAATTATTTTGTAAGCGTAATGATTAATGTTGCAATTGAGATTAACGTACCCACCGACGACATTCCCAGCGTCAATGCAGGAGGCACTTGCCATGAAGAACGGGCACGGGAGCTATTGGGCTCGACATAGATAATATCGTTTTGCTGCAGATTGAAATTGGGCGAAACAATGAAGTTCTTGTCGTTGAGGTTCACGGTTTGAACAGAACGGCTACCATCACTGTTGGTGCGAACAATCATCACATTGTCGCGGCGGCCCTGAATTGTCAAATCACCAGCCTTGGCAAGAGCCTCAAGGATGTTGAGACGGCCATTGGTGGCCTTGATTTCACCCGGACTTTTAACCTCACCCAAAATATAGACTTTGAAGTTCTGGAATCTAACTTCCACTCCAGGTCGCTCGGTGAGATAACGTGGATAGATTTGCGAAGCGATGTAGTTCTCGGTAGCACTCTTGCTCATGCCACCAATGTGCAGCGTGCCCAAATAAGGGAACTCGATGTTGCCATTGGCATCCACCAGATAGTAGTACATGGAGTTCTCATTGTTGTTGTTCATGTTGGTGTTACCGCCCAAGTTGGTGATATAGTCGCTCTTGTTGAAAGGCTTAACAGCCTCGGTGTTGCGGCTAGTAACGTTGATTTGCAGCATGTCGCCAGGCATAACCACGGGGTCGGTAGCTTTAGCTGCCGACTGCAGCACCTCGGCTGGCAACTGGTTGGCACCAATCATGTAAGGAATGTCCTTTTGAGTGTTGCAGCTGGCAAGGACTAAAGTGGCCAGAGCAATAAGGAGTAAAAATCTTGATTTCATCTTTAAGTTATTTCTTTTTGTTAAAAATTCATCACTGGTTAGTGGTTGCAAAATTACATCATCTTTAACAAATTACAAAAAATAACGGCAAGTTTTTCATCGTCTTGCCGCCTAAACATTAAAAAGTTGTTAAATAGAGATTGCCAATTATAGTTGTTTCAATAAATATATGTATTTTTGTATCGCTTATAGGAACAGATTTCTATAAAAAAGTTAAGACTACTATTTTATTCAACTTATAACTAATAACTAAAACAACAATTTTACTCCGTGAAAACCTTGAACTTTGAAGACTTGATTCAATTCAGGAAAAAAGCTCAAGCGGACTTAAATGTTCGCGAGTTGAGTTATGCTGCTGTGAGTGAAAAAGCGTGTGGACTTGCCACAGGAACTGAGCACATTCAGTTGTTGTGCTGCGGTGGTACAGGCTGTAAAGCTTCGAGCAGTGCTAAAATTGTCGACAACCTTAAGGCTGCTATCGAAGCAAATGATATAGCCAACAAGGTGGAAGTGATTGTTACCGGATGCTTTGGTTTCTGTGAGAAGGGTCCTATTGTAAAAGTCATTCCCGACAACACGTTCTACACACAAGTTAAACCCGAGGATGCCGAGGAAATCGTGAAAGAGCATGTCATTGCCGGCCGTCGCGTGGAGCGCCTGCTCTATGTTGACCCCAAGACAAATGGCACCGTGAGCGACTCGAAGCACATGGATTTCTACCGCAAGCAGAAGCGTGTAGCGCTGCGTAACTGCGGCTTTATCGATCCAGAGAATATCGCCGAGTACATTGCCCGCGATGGTTACAAGGCTCTCTCAAATGCCTTGCAAAATCAAACTCCCGAGGAGGTTATCGACATCATCAAGAAGTCGGGCCTTCGCGGTCGTGGTGGCGCAGGCTTCCCCACCGGCATGAAATGGGGTTTTGCCCGTGGCTACCAAGCCGAGCACAAGTATGTGGTATGTAATGCCGATGAGGGCGACCCCGGCGCATTCATGGATCGTTCAATCATGGAGGGCGACCCCAACTCGGTTATTGAAGCAATGGCCCTGTGCGGTTACTGCATTGGCGCCAGCGAGGGTTTAATTTACATCCGTGCCGAGTATCCCCTTGCCGTTCACCGCTTGAAGATTGCTATTGAGCAAGCTCGCGAGTACGGCATGCTTGGCAAGCGCATAATGGGCAGCGACTTTGATTTTGACATTGAGATTCGCTATGGCGCAGGCGCTTTTGTATGCGGTGAGGAGACCGCCCTTATCCACTCGATGGAAGGCAAGCGCGGCGAGCCCACTCTCAAGCCACCCTTCCCCGCCGAGAGCGGCTACAACGGCTATCCCACCAATGTTAACAACGTTGAGACACTTGCCAATGTTCCAATCATCCTAACTAAGGGAGCCGACTGGTTTGCCTCAATAGGCACCGAGAAGTCAAAAGGCACCAAGGTGTTTGCCTTGGCAGGAAAAATCAACAATGTGGGCCTTATTGAGGTACCCATGGGCACCACCCTTCGCGAAATCATCTACGACATTGGTGGTGGCGTGAAGAACGGCAAGAAGTTCAAGGCTG